>CAMDDX010000192.1 GCA_945893075.1 Planctomyces sp. SH-PL62
TCCAGCAGAACGGGAGGACTCTCAGTGGCCATGCTGGTTGGCTGAGCCTTGATCGGCGGCGCGGTGCCAGAGACTGCAACACGAAGTCCCGATAATTTGATCTCCGACGCGGACACCAAATCGCCGGTGCTCATTACAACGGCGCGCTCAACGCAGTTCTGTAACTCGCGCACGTTGCCCGGCCAATCGAATTGGCACAGCACCTCTAAAGCTTCGTTGCTGAAACCGCGCACCGGACGGCCGGTTTTTTTCGCAAAGCGGTGTAGAAAATAGCTCGCCAGAACCGGAATGTCGGAACGATGTTCGCGCAGCGGCAGCGGCGTGATTTCCACGACAAACAAGCGGAAGTAAAGATCCTTGCGAAAGAGTTTCTCTTGGATCGCGTCTTCGAGGTTGCGGTTCGTCGCGGCGATGACGCGCACATCCACGTTAATCGGCGCACTGCCGCCAACCCGCTCGAACGGATGTCCTTCGAGCACGCGCAGGAATTTGGCTTGGATCGACAAGCTCATTTCGCCGACTTCGTCCAGGAACAGCGAACCACGATTCGCCTGCTCGAACTTGCCGAGCTTGCGGCCGGTCGCGCCGGTAAAAGAGCCTTTTTCGTGACCGAAGAGTTCGCTCTCCAACAGCGTTTCACTCAAGGCCGCACAATTCAGGCAGATGAACGGGCCGTTGCGACGGTCGCTGCCGAAGTGGACGGCTCGTGCGACCAATTCTTTGCCGACGCCACTTTCGCCACGAATGAGCACGGTCGCATCGGTGGGAGCGATCTTGTTGATCTGCTGCTTGAGTTGCTGCATCTCCGGACTATTGCCGATCAGTTCGGTGTCGATGGTCAGTTGGTTGCGCAGCGACTCGTTTTCGTTCTGAGCGCGTGCCAAGCCTTCGGCGAGTGATTGCTTTTCGCGGATGTTCTCGAAGGCGAGCGCCATTTGATCGGCGACGGCCAGCGTGAATTCCAGGTGCTCCGGTTCCAACGATTCGTCGCTGAGCGTCGAATACAAATGGATCAAGCCGTAGACCAAATCGCCGTTGCGAATCGGGGCGCAGATCACGCTCTTGGCTTCGATTTCATCGAGGCTGTCTCGGTCGGAGAGTTTGCTGTCATCGGCGACGTTTTTGGCCAGCACCGCCTCGCGATCCTCCAGCACCATGCGCGACAGCGCTTTCGAGATCGTTTGATAGGCGTGCTCGCCCTGAGATTTGTAGGCCACCACTCGGAGTTGGCTGGGCCGTGTTCCGCCGGACATCGGCTTCGGCAGCATCAGCACCGCGCCGATGTCGGCTCCGATCCCGACCAGCAAGCCATCGAGCACCACATCGGCCAATTGCTTTTCGTCTTTCGCGGCACCCATCTCAACAGCCAGCTTCCAAAGCTGAGCCATGTCCTGACTGAAACGATCTTGCCCAGCGTGTTCGGCGGTGCTGGACGGCGAGTACTTCGTTCGCTTTCTGCGTGAGACGATTTCCGGTGCGCTCGACTTCGCTCCCTTCACCGGGATGTTGTCCAGAGTTTGCGTAGCGGATTCGATTTCCCCGTCGTCGTCATCGTCAGCCGGTTTCGCCTTATCGGACAATTCGTGAGTGAAGGTAATCTCACAAGCACCGAGCTGAATCGTTTGCCCTTCTTCCAATTCCCAATCGCCGGAGATGCGATGCCCATCGACGGTCGTGCCGTTGCGACTGCCGAGATCGCGCAGGATCCACATCGGTCCGGCTTGGAAGATTTCGCAGTGATTGCGACTGCTTTGTTCGCTGCGGACCACGATTCGGTTGGTCGGTGCGCGACCGACGGTCATCACTTGGCCGGGAGTCAGACGAAACATGTCCTGCCATTTGTCGCCATCGCGCACGACCAAATACGCCGCCGAAGCGGGACGATCGGAAATAGGCTCGGAAGATTTCGGGGAGCGCGCCATGACAGTGCTTGCAGGGTAGATCGAACGGGAGATTGTGAGTGGCAAAGAAGTTATTCAAAACGCCGCATCGGCCGTCGCTGGGACCGTCAGGATTGTTCCACGCCCAGGCCGAACGGTTCAGGCTCAATCGGGGTGTCGGGCGTGGCCGCCTCTGCCGCAGGCTCCGCCGAGACCTCCGCAGCCGCTGACTCGCGAAGATCCAGCAGAGAGGCGTTCCGGTCTTCGCCCGCGTCCTCGCCGAGCAGTTCTTCGAGGGCATGTTGCGCGGCGGTCTGTTCGGCCTCTTTCTTATTCGCTCCCCAAGCAGCGGGGAAGACACGTCCCGCCACCACGGCGCTGATGTGGAATACCTTCGAGTGATCCGGGCCACGTTCGTCGAGCAGCCGGTACATTGGCGTCGCCGAGAATCTTTTCTGAGCGATGTGCTGCAACAAACTTTTGAAGTTTTGCTCGTGCAGAGTCGCCGCCGAGCTTTCGATTTCGGGCGTGATCAGTGGCGTCAGGAAATCGCGAGCCGCTTCGAGTCCGCCATCGAGATAAATGCCAGCGATCAACCCCTCAAACGTTCCCGCCAGGATGGATGACGGAATATGCCCGCCGTGATCGAGCCCTTTGCCGACGAGCACGAACTCTTCCAATCGCACGCGAGCGGCCATCGTGGCACAGGTCACGCGGCTGACGACGATCGACTTGATCCGCGTCAACTCCCCTTCCGACGACTCCGGAAAGCGATGATAGAGGGCTTCGCAGACAACCAATCCCAAGATCGTGTCGCCCAGGAATTCCAGCCGCTCGTTGGAGTGCAATCGGGTGCGTGCCGAAGAAGCGTGCGTCAAGCACATCGCCAGCAGTTCGATGTCGTGAAAGCGATAGCTCAGCGCCGTTTGGCACTGATCGAGCAACACTTCCAACTCAGCAAAATTAGTGACTTCCGGCATATCTCAACATTTCCACGACAGCACGAGCATCAACGATGCTGGCAGGCTATGGCTGCGAAAAAAGACTGTCAACGAGCGCTGCGGCGATTGCTCAACGCAACTGTTGTCCGACCGCCGCAGCCAGTCGGACTCCCTGACGAGTGACGCCGATGCCATTTCGCATGTTCCAAACATCGGGCGGCACGTCGGCCTTTCGTGAAAAGTACAACCATCCGTCGGTCGCGGCTGGATTGGTCTGACGGTTCGCGGGGAGCAGTTGAATTCGTCGGTTTCTCAGGATCGGCGACTGCCGCAGAAGTTCGTCGAGTTGAAACTGATGCAGAACCGGCATTACCTCCACCGATCCTCCTTCTTTCCGCGACACCTCCGATGTCAGCAAGCTGCGCGTCACGCTGTCGCCCCAATAGGTGCGTTCGAATCCCAGCCGATCCGCGCCGTACAAACCGCCGACCAACAGGTTGTAGTAGCTCAACTGGCACGGGTGCATCACGATCACGCCGACGCTCTGAGCCAGCAAGAACAAGGTGATCGCCGCGCCGCGTGCTCGGCGACTGGCGACCAGTCGCCACTGGCCGGACTCGGTTGTCTGTCTCAGATGGCTCAGCGCCACTTCGGCTCCGCGACCAATCAACACGGCCCACATCGGATAGCTGATGAGAAACAGCCGCTCGCCGTCGTAAACTGCGACGCCGGGCAAAGCAAACAACACCAACGGAAAGAGCGTCGCCGCCAACATCAGTTGCTCGCGCGGCTCAGGTAACCCGAAGCGTAAGCGAGGGGCTGTCGCCGGAACTCCCTCGCTGACGCTTCGGGTTACATTAGCCGCAGCACCAAGCACTCCCAGCAGATGCAAACCGATCGGCACCGTGACCGCGAACATCACGAACGGGTAATGCCACGGCACATCCTTGTCGGCCCAGACTTGGCCGAGGTAGTAACAATTCAAGACCGCACGGCTCGTCGTCCGCGCGAAGTACTCACGAAAGTGCTGTACCGGATCGAGCCACAGCCACGGCCAACCGACAAAGAAGACGAACAGGCCCACCAGGCCGAAGATCATCAGCGGCTTGATCGCGCGAACTCGCCAGTGCCACAACACCCACACTCCGACGACCGGCGGAATCAGGATCGCCTGCATCTTCGAGAGCAGCGCGAGACCAAACAGGACGCCCGTCAAAGCCGGAGTCCACCAAAGTAGACGAGTCACTCCGTGACTCGAATTTGAGTCACGGAGTGACTCGTCTACTTGATTTTGATCCACTCGCCACCAGTGCGCGACCGCCAGCACGGTCGCGGAATACGTCAGATTCAAAAACGTCTCCAGCGACGCGAGGTGCGCGTGAGCGAACACGCGCGGCATTAACACCAGCGACACCGCCGCGACGATTCCGGCCGTGCGCCCATACCACTTTGTCGCGGTGACGCCGATCAACAGCACCGTCAGCGCGAACGCCATCGCCGAGCCGACTCGAGCACAATCGGTCACGAAACGAATTCCATTGGGATCGACGGGGTGATCGCTCGGCGGGAACAGCCATTCGACCAGGTCATGCCAGAAGCCCAGCCAAACACGTCCCAGCGGTGGGTGATCCGGGTTGTAATTGCTCGATCCAAAAACCTCGCGGACGCTGTCAGGGTGCAGCAACGCGAGGTTGTAGTCCCGCAGAGCTTTCCACTGATACACCCCCATTTGGACGTTGAACGATTCATCGAGCGTGACCCCCGGCCCCTCGAACAGTTTCGGGTAATCGCCCGCCGCATCGAGCGTCAGCACCACGGCCAGCAGCGCGGCCAGCGCGACGGCACAGGGACCGAGAAAATCCCGACGCCAAGCGTGCGATGCTGAGTCTGTCATTGCTGGAATCCATTTCGCTTCGAGGATCAATCGCCTGGAGTTTAGAGCGGAGTGAGTTCAACGTCGAAGTCCGCATTCGGCGAAAGGAGAATCTCTTTCGGAGGCAGGCGAAAAATGGAGGGCGGAAAATCAAAACAAGTCTGGCAATTCTCGGCTTTGATTTTTCGCCCTCCATTTTTCGCCAGCCGTCTCTCCTGAAAGACTGACAAATGAATCCACCTCGCCGAACGGAGACGCACACTTCTCCAATTGTTCGCTAAGCTGCGGCCCCGTTCAGTGACTCCTGAAACAATTCGAGAAGCGGACTGTGAACATGACTGCGATCTCAACCTCGCTGCAACGCCGTGACGTTCTCAAACTCGCCGCCGCCACCGCGCTGGCTCCTTGGACGACCACGCTCGCCGCCGAGGACGCGCCGCGCAAACTGCCGCGAGTTGCCGCCATCAATTCGATCTATCGGCTGAGGTCGCACGCCTATCACATCGCCGGGCGCTTGATTCATGGCTACACGATCAACGGCCTGCATCATCAGCCGCCGTTTCAACTCGTGAGGATGTTCAACCACCAGCAACCGGCTGACGACCTTGGCCCGGAAGTCTGCCAGAAGCATGGCATCGAGCTTTGCACGTCGGTCGCGCAAGCTCTCGGCGGCGAAAAATCGCTCGACGTCGATGCCGTGCTGCTGATCATTGAACATGGCGACTACCCGCTGAACGAGTGGGGCCAAATCCAATACCCGCGTTTCGAGATGTTCCAAGAGATCGTCGAGGTCTTCCGCAAGAGCGGCCGCAGCGTCCCGGTCTTCGTCGACAAGCATCTGTCGTTCGATCACCGCAAGGCGGCCAAGATGGTTGCGACCGCGAAGGAATTGAAGTTCGGCTTGATGGCTGGTTCATCGCTGCCGGTGACGTGGCGCATTCCGGAATTCGCTCCGCCGCTGGGCACCCCGTTTGAAGAGGGCCTCGCCGTCATCGGCTACGACCGCAGCACCTGGGAGATTTACCTCTTCCATGTGCTGGAAGTTTTGCAGAGCCAACTCGAACGCCGCCCCGGCGGTGAGACCGGTGTGAAGTCCATTCAAACCTTGTCCGGCGACGCCGTCTGGAAAGCGGGCGATGCCGGCCGCTGGTCCTGGCCGCTGTTGGAACACGCTCTCTCGCGTTGTCCCAGCCGCAACTACGGCAAAGTGCGCGAGCAAGTCAAACAGCCGCTTTGCACTTTGATCGAATACACCGACGGCACGAAAGGAACAGTCTTCAATCTGGTTGAAGCGGTCTCCGATTTCGCCTTCGCCGGGCGCATCAAAGGCCAAGCCGAACCGGTCAGCACCTGCTTCTATCTGCCCGCTCCGCCCGGAGCGCGGTTCTTCGATCCGCTGACCTTCAACATCGAAAAGTTCTTCGCGTCTGGTCGCTCGCCGTACCCCGTCGAACGCACGCTGCTGACGAGCACGCTCTGCGACCACGCGCTGCACTCGTTGAAAGACGGCCACAAACTTATCAGCGATCCATCGCTCTCGGTCCGCTACCAGCCGCACGACGACGACGGCCACTTCCGTGGCCAGTACATCGACCGCTCCTAATCGCCAACGAGTGGATCAGTGCAACTGGCCGGATTCGGCTCCGTTTCGAGTGCCGAGCGCGTGCCAGACTTGCGGAGCGATCGTGTTTGCGGCGAAGCGAACCGAGCCATCGGCCATCCCGACGTGTACGCCGCCGTGATGAAAACTCCGCGCCGTCACGATTCCTGGTCCTCCGTCAAGAATCCCAACTCCCAAGGCACAATCAGGAACCTGGGAGTTTGGTGATAACACATGCAAGTACCAAGTATTGAGAAGTCCGCCAAGTAACCAACTCCCGCCAGCAAACGAGTACTCACTCGGCGGAGATGGAACAGCGTCGTTGCGGCAATGTTGAACGAAGCCGGGCGTGTCGTAATAGACTTTGCCATCCGAAAACAAATCGCGAAATGGATCGTAGGTTGCAGGTTGCCGATCACCCAAAACACGCTCGCTGAAAAGTGCCGTCTGTGAAAGTCCGTCGCGAAACTCGGCCATTGGGACCGCACGGCCATTCACAAAGGCTCCCTTGTGCGCAAGGGATTCGATGGTCGCACAGGGTGCCAACGCTTCGACGCTGATCCCGTGATTTGCACGGAAGTTTGTGGCCCCTTCGACAGGTACGTCAGAGGGGCATAATAAGAATGGCAATCGGAGACGTTGAAGTTTCCGATGAGATTCGGAGACAAAAAAGGTCGGCGGGATGGAAAGCCAGGCGGGATCTGTGGGATCGTCAAAGACCACCTTGCGGCCGCAAACTGGGTCGAGGAAGGGCATCAAACTGCGATGGGCGGACACCGCGAAATGTCGCCGGGCAGGATTGGTGGCGGAATCCATCCAACTCGTCGAGGTGTAGGGGAACGCGCGATGCGACGCCTCATAAGCCGTTGCGGCGAGGACCATCTGCTTGAGATGACTCCGGCAAACAACCACTCGCGCTTGCTCACGGCTGGACTGGATCGCGGGCAGAATCAACGACAGCAAAATTCCCACGAT
Source organism: Planctomyces sp. SH-PL62 (assembly GCA_945893075.1). Lineage (GTDB taxonomy): Bacteria > Planctomycetota > Planctomycetia > Planctomycetales > Planctomycetaceae > SXKJ01. The sequence goes on from CAMDDX010000192.1 coordinate 7,270, forward strand.
GGCGATCACGACTAGAACCTCGGCGAGCGTCAGCCCACTTCGGACAATGGCACAATTTCGCAGTCGGACCAGTCGTCGCAAGTTTGTCGATCGCGATTGCATGATTGTTCGCTCTCCACAGCCTTTGCAGCGTCGCTGGAATTGCGAGCTCAGGAATCAAGACTTCGGCAGGAGCCGGACAACCAACCGGGCTGGTTCGCCTTCCGCCGAATGAAAAAAGACTTCCGTCTCTGTCTCCTGTGTCACCGTCATGCGTGGCATTACTTCAAACTTCAGCGCCCTTCCCGACTGTGACCGGATCGAGACGATCGAGAGCAGCGCGCTGTCAAAATTTGGCGTCACTTGGTTGATTTCCGGAAGGCGACAAATCAGCGTGACTTGCCGCGATCCTTGGTCCGACTCGAATCGAACGGTGCTCGGGATCACCGAAACCGTCGGCAATACCTCCAACGTGACCGGAACATCTTGTTGACGACCAGTCTCCGTGTTGCGAAACACCAATTGCGTGCGATGCGTTTCGGCGGTCCGAGCGACTGCGGTCAGTCCCACTCGATATTTCCGAAGACATAGTTCACCGTCTTCGCTCCACGGAAGGTCTTCGATTTTGACCACCGCCGCGACAACCAATGGATCATCAACATGGATGTCGTCAATCCACCGCGCGTTCGTTCGTTTTTCAACGGCGTCCCAAACGAACTCCTGAACGGTGGTTTGTCCCGCGATCGCACGCAGGTCAATGGCCGCAGGCGCGACAATCCAAGCAGGAGGCGACACACTCACATGCAATCGAACGCTGAGTTGACCCAGCGGTTGCGTGGCTCCTTGGGCGAACAGTGGAATGATCCGCGTAGCGACACCGCCGTTGGGCGGAACGATTTTCACGGCGACTTCAACAGATTCGCCGGGTTGGAGTATGTCCGGCGGAGGTTGCTCAATTTGACACTGGCAACTGGCCGCGATCTTAAGGCCGATGACCGGCACCTTCCCGCTGTTCCGTACTCGCCACCGACAAGAAACGAGTCGTGAAGCTGCAACATCAACCTCGCCATTGTCGGCCGGTGCTGGTGCGATCAGCGTTGCTTCCAATTTCTCGTGGGACGCCGACGACTCAATTGTTCGAAACTTGAATGTGACCAAGACCGCTATGGCCAACGCAGTTGCCGCACCCGCCAAAACTAGAGCATGTTGCATTCTCATCGCGCAGACCCTCATGGTGCCGGAGGAGCCGCCTTATCATATGAGCAACTTCCCCATTTTTTTTCGCACGGTCCTTTTTCCGGGTGTGGTTCACACCCCGCACTAGGGAAATAAATAATTGGCATAGTGCAGTTCACACCGGCGCAATGATACACCATACCGCATTTATTGGCATCCGTAGCCGAGCTCGCATCACATGAAGTGCTCGGATTGAACATACAAAACACATCTCCGTACATTGTTTCATAGATTGGTAGAGCGCCTTGGCAGACATCTTGGATCACGTTGTTTGGACAGCCGCAGCTCATTACCGGCAAAGCGGTTGGCAGACATTTGCTGTTTGGCAAGACTTCAGCGACACAGATTGCAGCGCACAACGCAGACGCCAACATTGCGATGACTTCAGTCGAGAACACGAGCCAGCGACTTCGTTCATACATCATCGAACCTTTCAAAAAAGGAGCGAACCGATCTGTGTCAATTGCGATTTCGACGACCGAACCGCAGTACAACACCAACCACCAATAAGGCAACACTAGCCGACAAGAGCCACACCCAGCGACTAGACGACGGGAACGCTGCGGTTGGATCGCTGCGCGAAGGACTCACCGAATCTTGCTGAGGTGTATTCGAACTGCCCTTGGACTCAACGCCAACACGACTAACATCGAGATTGAGATAGTCGATGATTTTTGTCTTACCCGGCGTGCCTCCTGGTGCCGCGAAATCTGCGCGCGACAAAGACTCATTGAATGACACGCTTTTCACGAACCACTCGAATCCCGTTTCGTGCTTCTCTTCCAATAACACTCCCTTCATAGGCCACCAGATGGTGCCGTCGGGCTGAGCGAATTCTGAAGCGATCCAAGTCTTAATCACGATCCACCCAAGGTTTGGAATGTTTCCCGATACTATGGACTTCCGGGGCAGAAAATCGTGATTGGGATCTAACCACAGAACCTGCTCGGAGCTTTGCGTAGAAGTGCTCGTGTTGAGCTCCAATCGCACACATCGTACTCCGGCGACTTCTTCGAATACCGGGTTGAGCTGGGAAGCGGCCTGCTTCAGCCGTTCGTCAAGCCAGAGCCCAGAACTGTTCCAGAGCCCACCAATTGAGTTGAAACCGATGTTGGTTGACAGAGGTCGCGTCGGATCGGGCCGATAAAAAGTGATGAGATCGAGTTCATCCTGATTCCCATCCCAGTCCGTCGTGGCCGCCCAAGGACGCGGACCGTCTGCCCCAAGCAGGTTGCGATAGACCATGCGCCCACCTTTGATGACCTTGAGTTCGTTGCGAATTGCGCCGAAGTCCGCCCAGACGAATTCGTGGTCCGAGTAATTGGTTATGCCAAGCGCGCGGTCCGGATCGACGCCAGGGTTCGCCTCAATAAAGTCTTCTCGGTGCCAGCTATGCCAATGAACGCGAACCGTAGCGAACGACTTTCTCCATTCACCCAGGCGTTTGAGAATCTCAGCGACTGTCGGCGGCTCTTCGGCGATCGCGGATTGCGTGCCGACAACGCAATTGAGACACACCAGTGAGGCGGCAATGACCGCCAAGATGCGAGCGAATCTCACGCGGAGAATTGGCAATCGAGACATGATTGATTGGTGCCCAAATTCATTTTCAAATTGTGAACACTGAGATACATGGAGCGGGACTTTACCCCCCCCCCCCTGCAAGATGTCAATGGTCATGAGAAGAGTACAAGCTACCGGAGTACATAAAATCTGTCAGGCATGAATGGCACTTCAAGGCAAAGTGGTCGTGCTCGATTTTTGGGGCGATTGGTGTCCGCATTGCGTGGCCATGTACCCGCTGGAGCGAAACCTGACCGAGAAACATGCGAACCGCCCCTTCGCGCTGCTGGGCATCAATGTCGATCAACCAGACCGGCTCCGTCGCGTGTTGGACTCCAAACAGGTGACGTGGCGTAATTGGTGCGACGGCCCCAACGGCCCGATCACCGAAGCCTGGAACATCTCGTCCTATCCCACCCTCTATGTGCTCGATCACAAGGGGGAGATTCGCTTCCGAAATCTACGCGGCGCTGAATTGGAAGACGCGGTCGAGTTTCTCTTGAAGGAAGTCCCAGACCAGCCGCAGAAGTAGTCGGTGAGCACGGGGTCGGGTCTACGATTTTTCGGATTTGGCCGGAACAACGCCTCGATTGCAATCCACGTCGCGCCCGGCCAAATCCGAAAAATCGTAGACCCGACCCCGCGTTCATACCCTTTTACCTTCCACTCATCGGAGCAGTCACATGCCAACATGGGAAAGCTGGTTGCAAGCATCTCAAGGACCAGCCCGGGCACCGACCGCGCCGGTTGCTGACTTCCTCGACTTGCCGCCGACAGTGCGAGGGCAGGAGTGGAAGCCTACGGCGGCGGATCGGAAGCAGGCTTGGGAGTTCTATACCGAGCTGCGGACTCGGATCACGACGCAGCCGTTGCATTACACCGAAGGGGATGAGCCGACTGCGCTCAAGAGCGTTGCCGATCTGTTTGCGATGAGTCGTGACTTGATCCGCAAGGGAGGGCCGGAGGCGCGGCACTTTGGGACGCTCGTTTCGTTTCTGCTCAATCGAGTGGTGCGGCCCTTCACTGCTCGGTGGCATAAGGAACTGGTCAGCGGCAGCCTCGGCAATGAAGACGTGCGGCATGAGTTCCGCGAGCGGCTGTTGGGGCTGCAATGCAACCGAGCGTAATCTCCCACGCTCTTGGCAAGCGTGGCTACCCAAAAACAAGCCGTGCTCTCCAGCTTCAGGGGAGCAGAGTCAGCGTGACGCGGCGGACGTCCATGACCGATGAGCCGGGGATTTCCAACGCTTGCAGCGTGAGCGGTGCTGGGCCTTGTTCCAAGTCGATGACGCCGAGTTTCAACGGGCGGAATTCTTTCATCTGCGATTCGGCGGGCGGACGCGGCAGTGTGTCCTGGTTTGTGTTGAGCGGTGGATTCCAGCCGGGGGTGACTCGGCCGGTGAGGCGGCTGTTGCGGAAGCGTAATTCGACGAGCGCGCCGGCGTCCGGTTCGGGGCAGGTGTAGTCGATGACCACTTCGTAGCGGCCGGTCGTGTGGACATCGAGCAGCCACACCAAACTGTCTTCTTTCGAGGTCCAGTTCACGAAGTACGAGCAGTTCGGCGCGTTGCTGCTGCGACGGACGCCGCCGCGCGGTTCGCCGTCGCGAGCGGGGAGCATCGTGACGGGAAACTCGCGGTAGCCGACGGGGATCGGACGGGGATCGACGGCGTTGGCTGCCGCCGCTTTCTTTTGATCCGGGCCGGTGGTCTTCGCGACCGAGTCTTTCAACTTCGCACCGCTGAAGACGTCCTGCCGCCAGGCGGTCACGGCGGCTTTCAAGCGTGCGGTGATCTCCGGATCGCGCTCGGTGATCGGCGCGGTCTGTCCCGGATCGGCGAGCATGTCGAAGAGCTGTCCTTGATCGTCGAGCCGATGCCGTTGAGTCCGCACACTGACTTTCCCAGCCCACATTGAAAAGATCATTCGGTCGGACCATTCCGTCGCTTGCTTGAGCAGCAGGGGAGAGAGGTCTCGGCCGTCGAGCGGCTTGTCGCCAACTCGCTTCACGCCCGCTAAGGAAGTCAGCGTCGGCAGCAGGTCGATCGCGCCGGCGATCTGCGGAACCGTATGACCGGCGGGCAACCGCGCGGGCCAGCGAAGGAAGCACGTCGAGCGCACGCCCCCCTCATCGGTGCTGCCTTTGCGGCCCTTCATGCCGCCGTTCCAGCGCCAACTGTTCGGGCCGTTGTCGGAGAAGTAGAGCACGATTGTGTTGTCGGTCAGTTTCCATTCGTCGAGCTTGGCCAGCACGCGGCCGACGTTCGCGTCCTGGTTCTCGATCATCGCCAGGGCGCAGCGTGTCTCGTCAAGATTCTCTTGATTGGCGAGCGTCGCGCGTTGCGTGATCGGCTTGTCTTGGAAGCGTTGCCAATCCGATTCGGGCGCGGCCCACGGTGAGTGCGGCGTCGTGAACGGGACGTAACAAAAGAAAGGTTTCGAGTGGTTCCGTTCGATGAAGTCGAGCGCTCGATCCGTGCAGACATCGACGATGTAGCCGCGCGTCCGAATCATGCGGCCGTTCTCTTCCAGCGGCGGATCGAAGTACTCGCCCCAATGTCCGGCGGTGTGTCCGAAGTACTCGTCGAACCCGCGAGCTCGTGGGTGATACGGCCACTGGCTGCCGTTGTGCCATTTGCCAAACGCGCCGGTCGCATAGCCTGCTGCTTGGAACGCCTCGGCGATCGTGCGCTCATCGAGATCGAGACGCTCCTGTCCGGTCGAGACGCCGCGCACTCCACCGCGCGGATGATAGCGCCCTGTCAGAAACTCGGCCCGCGTCGGTGAGCAGACGGGACAAACGAAGAAGCGATCCAGCGTCACGCCGGCCCGCGCAATCGAGTCGATGTGCGGCGTGCGGACCTGCGTGTTCCCGTTGCGGCTGTAGTCGCCCCAGCCCGCGTCATCCGCAAGAAAGACGATGACGTTGGGCTTGGTGGATCGGGTGCGGGAGTCGTCGGCTTTGGCTGGCAAAGCCCAGACACACAAACCGCAAACTAACGCGGCGAGGAGGAGGTGTTTCATCGGCGGCATCTTGTGTCCTCGTTTTTGAGCGGGATTGTTTCTGACCGGGCCGGTCTCTGCCAGGGCCTCGTGCTGCCGGGCATTGGCCGAATCGTCTTTCGATGGTTTACAAGACATCATTCACTGCGCCTCAAACCGTCGTCACAACGAAAATCACACTATGAAAATCGCTCCCTGGATTCACGCTCTGTTCTCGGCTGCGTTAGTCCGCCTGACCTCGGTCGTGTTGGCTCTCACCGTGTGCGCTTCCGGCGAAGCGGTCGCTGCGGAGTTTTCGCAGCCGGATCCGGTCGCACATCCGAACGTCTTCCTGTGGACCGACACCTGTAACGTGTGGGTGCTGCGCGATGGCGACTCGGCGCTGTTGATTGATCTGGGAGACGGCAGCGTGCTCGAACAGTTGCCGAAGATCGGCGTGAAGCGCGTCGAATGGGTGTTGTTCACTCATCATCATCGCGAGCAGTGTCAGGGCGCGCTGCGCTTGGCCGGTTCGGAGACGAAGATCGGTGCTCCAGCCGCCGAGCGGGCGTTGTTCGAGAAGCCGACCGACTTTCGCAAGATGCAGGTCCGCTTGCAGGATCCCTTCACAATTCACGGCGCGAGCTATGTGCGTCCGCCGATCCAGCCCATCGCGATCGAACGGGCGTTTGAGAAGATGGACACGTTCCGATGGCGGGGCCACGAGTTCTGGTGCATCGACACGAAAGGGAGCAGTCCCGGTGCGATGTCGTATCTGCTGCGCACGAAGTCCGGTTGGCTGGCTTTCAGTGGCGATGTGATGCTTGAGGGAGCGAAGTTGCACACTTGGTTTGATTCGGAATGGGACTACGGTTTCGCGGCGGGCGTGTGGGCGCTGGCAAACTCGGCCGGGCAAGTGGCCGGCTACGATCCGGAGTGGCTGTTGCCGTCACACGGCCCGGCGATTCGTCGGCCCGCCAAACAATTGAGCGCGTTTCAAGACAAGCTGCGGCGCTTCGAGAAATTGCTGATTCGTGGATATCCGGTTTCGACCTTCTCCGGAGCGGCGCAGGATCGGCTGTCGCGACCGACGAAGGTGCCGCATGTCTGGCAGGTCTCGCCGCACGTCTACAAGTTTCGTGGGCCCGACTACTACCCGAATTTCTATCTGATCATCGCCGACAGCGGTCGCGGGCTGGCGATTGATTGTGGTCTCATCAAACCGGAAGTGCTCGATCAAGCAATCGTCGGGATGCGTGAGCATCTGGGCCTGAAGGGGATCGACGCCATGATTCCGACGCACATGCACGGCGATCATTTCTTGCAGGGTCCGCACTTGCGCGAGCGTTGGGGCACCGAGCTTTGGGCACTTGACCGCATGGCCGACGTGTGCGAGCACCCCGAATGGTTCGACTACGCCGCGCCGATTCAGTCCTACGGCAAAGGGATCGACGGCGTGCGATTCAATCGACTGTTCAAAGACGGCGAGAAGCTGAGCTGGGAAGGTTTCGATCTGACCGTCGATTGGATGCCCGGCCAAACCGAGTTCGCGCTGTGCGTGCAAGGAGTGATCGACGGCAAGCGGATCGCCTTCACCGGCGACAACCTCTTCGGCGATCCGAGTGACCCGGCTCAAACCGGACACGAAGCGATGGTCGCACACAACAGCGCGATCCTCGAAGAGGGCTATATCGTCGGCTCCGAGTATCTCGCCCGGATCAAACCCGACCTGCTGCTCGGCGGGCATTCGTATGTGATGCCCGAACCAGCCGCGTTCATCGAACGCTACCGCCGCTGGTCGTATGACATGCGAGACGCCTTCCGCGACCTGATTCGCGAAGAGGACTATCGCTACGGATTCGACCCGTTTTGGGTCCGCGCTCAACCGTATCGCTCGATGGTCCGTGCCGGCGAGTCCATCGAACTGACGCTGCACGCCCGCAATTTCCTGAAGGTTGAGCAAACTCAGCGGATCGAGATTCACGCTCCGCCCGGCCTGATCGTCGAACCGTCAACGATTGAACTGCGCCTTCCCGCCGAGTCTCGCAAGCAAGCTCGCTTCCGAGTGCGTGCTGCTCCGAACGCGCGCCCCGGCGTGCATCTCATCGCCTTTGACATCACCCGCGACGGCCACCGCTGCGGTGAACTGTTTGACGCCATCGTCGAAATCCAAAAGTCAGTCCCCTGAGTCCGTCCCGTTGTCGTGTTCATGCACGAGGCTACTCCACGGCCAGCGCGTATCAAAGTTGTTGACCTGTGAGGACTTCCGCGAGGAAGTCGTCGTTCCAGCCGGCGATTTGCATCTTGCCTCGCAGACTTTCTTTGAGCGGATGATGCTTGAGTCGCGTGATGGCAAAGCGTCGTAGCCAACTC
>CAMDDX010000193.1 GCA_945893075.1 Planctomyces sp. SH-PL62
TTGAGCCGGGGTCAGGTGTTCTGATTTCTGTTTTGGCCGTGGAATTGCCGTCGATGGTCTTCGCCTGACAGTCTTCCAATCCACACTGGGTTCCGTTTGCGACGCCAAAACAGAAATCAGAACACCTGACCCCTCGCCGCGACCAGCCCCCAGCGAACTTGTGAAAGCATCACGCCCCTGAACTGGCCTCAATCGTTCCCGCGCTGTGGCGCACTCGGCTCGCGTGCGACGATTCCACAAAGAGTGTTTTCAAGCCGGAGGCTTGGCAGCCATTAGCCGGGGGTTGAGGAGCGCAGCGACGACACCCCCGGAAAGCCGAAAAATGATTCGACCCCGGCAGGGGTCGCAGCGCGCTCACGCACAACGGCTGGCATCGCTGCCGGGATTCAACGTGATCAATGTTGACGATGTTCCGGTGGTGTCGCTGCGCTTAACCACCGGCTAACCGCTGCGATCCCTCTGAGATCATCCACCCCGATCCACGTCAGTATCGCTTCGCGAGCGGCTGCCTCCAATCAGCCATCATGAATATCCGGCATTGACCGCTGGATTTTCATGGTGCATGCTGCGGGCATGATCGAACGCATCACCGACGTGAAATTGGTGCAGTCCGCGCTCAAGCGGAGCCGGATCGTCGCACTACTGAGCCCGCGGCAAAGTGGCAAAACCACATTGGCGCGGCAGTTCGTGGCGGCCGATTCGCTCAATTGCTTTGATCTGGAAGACCCGTTGAGTCTGGCTCGCCTGGCCGAACCGGACATCACACTGCGGCCACTCAAGGGGCTGGTCGTGATCGATGAGATTCAGCGACGTCCGGATCTCTTCCCGCTGCTGCGCGTGCTGGCCGACCGCAAGCCGCTCCCCGCGCGGTTCCTGATTTTGGGGAGCGCGTCACCCGATCTCTTGCGACAGTCTTCCGAAACGCTCGCTGGTCGTTTGGAGACGGTCCCTCTGGAAGGTTTTCGTTTGTCGGACCTGGGAGCGGCGCGGCAAACTCGGCACTAGTTACGCGGAGGGTTTCCGTTGTCCTACACCGCAAAGACCGAAACCAATTCGGACGTGTGGCGGCGGCAGTTCCTCCAAACATTCCTGGAGCGAGACCTGCCGCAGCTTGGGGTGACCATTCCTTCTGCGGCCCTCCGCCGGTTTTGGAACATGGTTGCCCACTACCACGGCCAGATTTGGAATGCCGCCGAACTGGCACGGGCTCTCGCGGTCAACGAGACGACCGTCCGCCGTTACCTGGACCTGATGTCGGGGGTCTTCATGGTGCGTCAGTTGCCACCGTGGTTCGAGAACCTTGGTAAACGCCAAGTCAAAGCGCCCAAAATCTACGTGCGAGATACCGGCCTGCTGCACGCACTGCTGGGAATTCACAATCAGCGTGACCTTGAGCATCACCCGAAAGTCGGTGCTTCCTGGGAAGGCTACGCCGTGGAAGAAGTCCTCAAGGCACTGCGACCCGACGAGGCGTACTTCTGGGCCACCTCTAACGGGGCAGAGTTGGACTTGTTGCTGTTCAAGCGCGGCCGCCGCATCGGCGTCGAATGCAAACGAGCGGACGCTCCCACGCTCACCCCCTCCATGCGGATCGCGCTGACGGACTTGAAGCTCGATGAACTCTACGTCGTGTACCCCGGCGAGAAACGCTACACGCTGGCAAAGAACGTCCAAGCCGTCCCGCTGGCAGAGTTGGTGAATGCGAAGTGAAATACCACTCGCTAGACGGGATTATTCATCGTCCCACACCAACCCGACGCGCAAGCGAGGCCCGCGTCCAGGCACGGCCTCGCTTGCGCGTCGGGTTGGTGTGAACGCTGAGGGGGCGGACGCAAATTCCCTCTTGCTAATCGTCCGCCGGATTTGCAACCGGCCACGAAAAACGGCAAGCTGTTCGCCAATCAATCGGGGCCGGGCAGATTGAAAACCTGCCCCACAACGGAGACGACATCATGAAACTTGGCATCGTGACGTACATGTGGGGCGCGGATTGGGATTTGCCGACGCTCATCAAGAACTGCGAGGCGACTGGCTTCGAGGGGATCGAACTCCGCAGCACGCACAAGCACGGCGTCGAGCCGTCGCTGACGAAAGACCAGCGGGCCGAGGTTCGCAAACGCTTCGCCGACTCAAAGGTAACCTGCGTTGGGCCCGGCTCGGCGTGCGAGTATCACAGCGTCGATCACGGCAAGCTCCAACAGAATATCGACCTGACGAAAGAGTTCGTGTTGCTCTCGCAAGACGTCGGCGGCAGCGGAGTGAAGGTCCGGCCCAATGGATTCAATAAGGGCGAGGACGAGAAGAAGACCATCGAACGGATGGGCCTGGCTCTGCGCGAGTGCGGGCAGTTCGCCGCCGATCACGGGCAAGAGATTCGCGTCGAGGTTCACGGCAACGGGACTCAGAAGCCGGCCGTGATGCGAGACATCCTGAAAGTCGCCGATCATCCAAAAGTCGTTGCCTGCTGGAACTCGAATCCGGGCGAGACGGTGAACGGCTCGCTGAAGACCAGTTTTGATCTGCTCAAGGACAAGCTCGGCTCGACGACGCATATTCACGATCTCTACGACGCCGATTATCCGTACCGCGAACTCTTCACGCTGTTGAAGAGCATCGGCTACAAAGGTTGGTGCCTGTCCGAAAGCCCGGCCACGACCGATACCGTGCGCGTGATGCGGTATTACCGAGCGCTGTTTGATGAACTGACGAAAGACTAAGAACCGCTAACGCTAACCCGACGCGCGAGCGAGGCTTCGGGACAATCAGCCTGAATCCGCCCCTCGCTTGCGCGTCGGGTTAGTGTGAGCGACTTCTAAGTCGGCCAAGCCGCAATGACGTGGGGCACGTTTTCAACGTGCCCAGGATGAGCACGTTGAAAACGTGCTCCACGTCCGAAAGACCGCGATACCGCCAACCACGAGGAGTTGTCATGCGTCGTGCCTTCATCGCATATTTGCTGTTGCAGGTGGTCGTCTCTTCGAGTGACGCCGCCGACGATCCCACCAAGCCCGTCGATTACGAGTGGGTCAAGATCACGACCACCGCCGCGTTTGCTCCGCGAGACGGCGCGGGAGCGTTGTCCTTCCAAGGCAAGATGTGGTTCATTGGGGGCTGGAATCCGGGAGCGGCGACACGGAGCTTCTTTCCGCGGATCTGCAACAACGAAGTCTGGAGTTCCAAGGACGGAGCCGAGTGGATTCTCGAAAAGCCGAACACGTTCAAAGACCGTTCGTTCGATGCCAAGGCCGATTGGGAGGGCCGGCACACCGCCGGCTACGCCGTCTATCGCGACAAGCTGTGGATTCTCGGCGGCGACTGCAATCAGGGAAACTATCAGCCGGACGTGTGGAACTCGGCGGACGGCAAGAACTGGAAGCTGATCAACCCGGCGACTCCGTGGGGGCAGCGCGCGTTGCATTACACGGTGGTCCATGCCGACAAGATTTGGGTGATGGGTGGGCAGACAATGCCGGCCTTCGCGAAGTCGGAGGAAGCATTCTATCGCGACGTCTGGACCACCACCGACGGCGTCGAATGGACGCAGGTCAAACCGCAAGAGCCGTACTGGTCCGCGCGCGGCATGATCGGCGGCAGCGCGGTTCACAAAGGCCGCATTTGGATTCTCGGCGGCGGAACCTACGACACGCCCAAGTCACCGACTCGGCAATACATGAACGACGTCTGGAGCTCGGCGGACGGAGTGAAATGGACTCGGCACGTCGAGGCGGCTCCGTGGGCACCACGGCAATATCACGATGTCGCCGTCTGGGACGACCGGCTGTGGGTGCTCGAAGGCTACGCGAAAGCGAATCGCAAAGACGCCTGGTACTCGGCCGACGGTGAGCACTGGTTCGAGGTGCCGAACACTCCGTGGCAGCCACGTCACGCCGCCAGCGTGTTCGTTCACAACGGCGCGCTGTGGATGGTCGCCGGCAACAACATGGAACCCGACGTCTGGCGACTGCAACGGAAATAATTCCGCCTCGTCCGCAAACCTTTGCGCCCTCTGCGATCTTCTGTTCAAAATCTTTCTTGTTTGGAACAGAAGGCCGCAAAGGACGCGAAGATGTCCGCCAACGCGAATGCTACGACGAACGATTTGGCACGACCGCGACGCATTCGATCTCAAACTTCAGCGACGGCGGCAAACAATTCGTGACCGTCGTGCGAGCGGGAAACGGCGAGCGAAAGTATTCGCGATAAAGCTGATTGAACAGCGGCAGATCGGCGTCATCGCGCACGTAGTTGCGAGTCTGCACGACATGCTCCAGTCCGCATCCCGCAGCCTTCAGCACCTGAGCCATGTTGTCGAGCGATCGCCGGAACTCACCCTCGAACGAATCGCTCACGATTTGGCCGGACGCATCAACCGAGGCTTGGCCGGAGACGAAGACCATATCGCCAACTTTGACGCACGGACTGAATGGCAAATGAGACGTCGGCGTCTCTGGATCACGCGGGTAAGTGACGAGTGAAGGCATGGGGAGTCTCATGTGTTTCCGGGGACGACCGGCGAACCGCCTGTCGCAAGACGTGGTTTCAAAACCCGTCTCGGACGTAGCCGCGTTCGCCAGAACGCGGGATTTCACGACATTCCCCCGCACTCTGGCGAGTGCGGCTACGGTTTTGAAACCGCCTCGACGGGTTCGACCGTCGGCCGCTCGATGACCGGTTGCTGCGAAGCGGCGACGCCAACCAACGGTAGCGGCTCCGCCTTCGGCGGCGGACCGGGAATATAAACCTGATCCAGCGGCGTCCCGTCATCGCTCTGCCGCAGCAGGAAGTAAATCACCGTCGTCGCCGACCAGAAGAAACTGACGAGCACCGCCAGATGCACGAACTGCAAAGACGCGGTCCAAACGGAGAATCCCCGGAGTTCACGAACGCCGTCATTGACTCCAATGCTCCATCTCGCCAAGCGATCTGAATTGTGTAGGAAGACGAACATAAAAAAATCGGCGACTACTCCCACTCCAAAAGCGACGCTCACCAAAAACGCGAAGTACCAAGGTCGATTCATCACGTAACCAAATGCTCGGCTGAGACCATCGAAACCATCGCTCCCTTCGACGCTGATCGCCGCGACCATCAACGGCCAACCGAAAATCAGCAGTAGCAACAGGGCCGCCATCGCAAAGCTGCCAATCAACGGCAGCCAACCCAATGCCATCAGCCAAGTGCCTTGTCCCGCTCCGAACCAAGCTTCCATTTTTCCGACACCGATGCCCAGCAACGCGAAACATCCGACTCCGAGCAACGGCAGCAACGGACCATACAGATAGCTCAGCCAGTTGCGGCTGGAAAACCGGACGGCTTCCAGTGGCGAAACCGAACCGTCGCGTGCAAACCGAACTGCGTGCATTCGTGCCATCGCTCCGCCGAAGATCGCCCAGACCAACAAGGCCCACAGTAATTCGGTCCATTTCGCGGCGACCTGCGACCAAGCTTGAGGCTCCGGTTGAAACAACTGGATTGTCGGCATGAGCACCGTCGTCCAAGGCCAGAGCAGCCAGCGTCGTCCTTCCTTGGTCCCTGGTTGCAATGAAAACTCGGCGGGCCAATTTGGCGTTCCCGGCTCAGCCATCGTTGAGGCCAGAACGGAATCGGCCGTCGCTTCCGCCCCGCGGGCTGGGTGAAACGGCAGCGACCGAATCACCAAGCCGCCAGTTCCAAACACGACGACAGCACACAATGCCAGCAGCACGACACGAACTCGCAACGCCAATTGAGCCGCTCGCAGCAAGTGCAGCCACGGGAGCACGCTGTGCCAGCGGATGCTGTCCACCGTGATGTGTTTGTCGGTCATCGTCGCCTCCTGCGAACGGTGGGTGGTCGGGAATTGGCCGGGGATGATAGCCGGAGAAATGACGAATGACGAAGTCCCCGGCGAGCGGCGGCGACGCTCGCCGCGGGTCTCCTGACCCCGCCGCTGCGATGAACCGAAGGTCTCCTCCGTTGTCGTTCGATCTTTGGATATCGTGTCGCCTGCCCATTCTGGAGACCTGCGGTCGCGTGAAGCGGCGGGGTCGGGAGACCCGCGCCGAGCGCGAATGACGAAGTCCCCGGCGAGCGGCGGCGACGGGTAGTCCACAGCGAGCGCGTCGTCAATCGTCCCGCCTATCCCTATACTCCGCCCCTTATCAATCTCACCCCCGCCCCACGGAGTTGCCTCATGGATTTGCTCAGCACGTTGTCCGGTTCGTTGATGGAAGGATTCTTTCCTGCGGGTTGGGATTTGGCCAAGATCGATAAATGCGTTGACGACAACCCCGCGAATATCACGGTTCGCCAGAAATCTTGGCATCGCCTGTTTGAGCCGATCGCGTGTGCGACGGTCGCCGACTTCGACATGATGCTCGGCCACGAGATCGCCATGACGATCAAGAAAGCTCGCGACGCCAATGAGGAGGCGTTGCTCGTTCTGCCGGTCGGCCCGATGGGAATGTATCGCTGGGCCGTCTATTTCCTGACCGAGTGGAATATCTCGTGCAGCCACGTTTACGGCTTCAATATGGATGAATGGTCCGACGCCGTCGGCAACACGCTCCCGCCGGAAAACCCCGGTTCCTTCCAGTTCGCGATGGAGAAAGCGTTCTATGGACCGCTCGGCAAACTGACGCCGCCGAAGAGCCAGCGATACTTCGCCACCAAGAAAATGCTGCCAACGTACCCAGCTCGCATTAAAGAACTCCGTGCGAACGGAGCGAAGCTAACCGTCATCTTCGGCATCGGCCGGATCTGTCACATCGCGTTCTGGGAACCGCAATTCGCTTCCGAATTCACTGTCGAAAATGAATGGAAGAAGCAGACGCACCGCCTGGGCGGAAAACTGCATCCGCTGACCGTCGAGCAAAACGCGCTCACCAGCTTCAAGAGCCGCATCACGCAGGTTCCGGCCTACGCCAACACCATCGGCCCCGGCCTGTTCCTCGGAGCCGACAAGGTCATCGGCGGCGCGGACGGCTCGTTTGGACGTGGCATGATGTGGCAGGGACTCAGCCTGTGGATGACGCTGCGTCACGCGCCGACGATGTGGATTCCCTCAACCTACATGCCGACTCAACCGGGGCGGCTGTTCTACCTGAAAGAGCTTGCGGGGCCGTTGGTCGCAGATTGCAATTAGTACGGTGAATTTGAGATTTCAAATTTGAGATTTCAAATTTGAGATTTCAAATTTGAGATTTCAAATTTCACCACGAGGTGCCTCATGTTGACCCTGGATCGTCCTCGGCGAAAAACCACGAAGCCGACCGTGCCGTGCTACGGCCCGTCGGCCAATGGACTCCAAATGACTCCGCGAGAATTCGATCGCGGCGATTTTGAACGTGGTTGGCGGTACGAGTTGATCAACGGAGTCCTCATCGTGTCACCTTCACCCGTGCTCAATGAACGCGATCCGAACGAGGAACTCGGTCACATCCTGCGAACCTATCAGGAGCATCATCCGCAGGGATCGGCACTCGACCTGACTGTGAACGAGCACGATGTGGAAACGGGCGACAATCGACGCCGTGCCGATCGCGCAATTTGGGCGGGACTCGGCCGGCTGCCTCGCAAGAACGAGACCCCGACGATCACTGTCGAGTTCGTTTCGGGATCGCGCCGCGATTGGGTGCGCGACTACAAGACCAAACGGGACGAATACCTCAACGCCGGCGTCCAGGAGTATTGGATCTTCGACCGGTTCGCGCAGACGCTGACCGTCTGGACGAAGAACGGTCGGCGAGTGAAGCGTGTCTTCACCGCGGACCAGACCTTTTCGACTTCGCGACTGCCGGGGCTGGTCCTGGGACTGCGAAGGTTGTTCGATCTCGCCAATCGCTGGGGCGAAAATTCGCCGAAGGCTTAATTGACAACACCGAACGAAAGGGCCTCGCCATGCTGGTTCGGCAGATTTCCACATGGGTCGTTTGCTGTGCGTTTTCGTTCGTGGCCAACGCGGCCGATCCGCAGAAGCTCGACACTTCGCGCGGCGACCGCATGATCGCCGAATACTTTCGGCTGGAGACTGCCAAACTGCGCGATGCTTGCTTGGCCGACATTCATTCGGCCGACGATTGGAACGCGAAGAAGGGTGAGTATCGACGGCAGTTGCTCGACATGCTGGGTTTGGACCCGCTGCCGGAGCGGACCGAGTTGCAGCCAGTCGTCACGGGCAAGACAGAGCATGACGAGTTCGTCGTCGAGCGACTGCACTTTCAGTCGCGGCCGGGGTTGTATGTGACGGGCGATCTGTACGTGCCCAAAAGTGGGGTAGGCTTCCAGCCTGCCAAGAATCAGGAACGGCAGGCTGGAAGCCTACCCCACAAGCTACCAGCCATTCTTTACGTCTGCGGTCACGGTGGCGTGAAAAAGGACGGCGTCAGCCTCGGCAACAAGACGCACTACCAGCATCACGGCGGCTGGTTCGCCCGGAACGGATACGTCTGCCTGATCATCGACACGCTGCAACTCGGCGAGATCGAGGGCATCCATCACGGGACGTATCGCTACGACCGTTGGTGGTGGCTCAGCCGAGGTTACACGCCAGCCGGGGTCGAAGCTTGGAACTGCGTGCGAGCGCTCGACTACTTGCAGTCGCGGCCGGAGGTCGATGGCGACAAGCTCGGCGTGACCGGCCGCAGCGGCGGCGGAGCGTATTCGTGGTGGATCGCCGCGATTGACGAACGGATCAAAGCCGCAGTGCCGACCGCCGGCATCACGGACTTGCAGAATCATGTTGTGGACGGTGTCGTCGAGGGACATTGCGACTGCATGTTCTGTCTCAACACCTATCGCTGGGATTATCCGCTGGTCGCCGCGCTCGTCGCACCAAGACCGCTGCTCATCAGTAACACCGACCGCGATGGGATCTTCCCGCTCGACGGCGTGTATCGGACCTACTCGAAGGTCCGCCGCTTGTACGAATTGCTCGGCAAACCGAACGACATCGCGTTGCAGATCACGGCGGGCGGACACGCCGATACGCAAGAGTTACACATCCACGCCTTCCGCTGGTTCGACAAGCATCTCAAAGGGATCGACCGCCCGATCGACAAACCGGCCGTGAAGTTCTTTCAGCCGGAGCAACTGAAGGTCTTCGACAAACTGCCGGCCGACGAACTCAACACGAAGATCGACGAGACGTTCGTCGCCGCCGCGCCGACTCCGGTTCCACCAGCCGACCAGGGCGCTTGGGAGAAACAACGCGATGGCTGGCTGCAACAACTCGGCGACAAAGTCTTCCGTGGCTGGCCAGTTTCAGGATCGCCCCTCGATTTGAAGGAAGCCTTCAACGTCGAAGCGGACGGTGTGCGGCTGCGAGCGTTTGATTTTGTCAGCCAGCAAGGCATCACGCTGCGGCTGTATGTGGCTCAGCGAGCGAAACTCGACAAGGCGGACCTCGTCGTCGTGAGTCCGCTCGATGCCGCCGGATGGACTGAGTTCCTCGCGACATATCGTCCAGCGTTCGAGGCTCAATTCCACGGCGAGTCATTGCCGCAGGCCGACGTCGCCCAATGGCAGTCGGTTAAGAAACTGCTCGAGTCCTCTCCGCGCGTGTTGGCCTACGTCGCCCCACGCGGCGTTGGTCCGACGGCGTGGGATCAATCGCCAAAGAAGCAAGTGCAACATCGCCGGCGGTTCTACCTGCTCGGCCAAACGCTCGAAGAGATGCAAGCGTGGGACATTCGCCGAGCGATCCAAGCGACTCGTGCAGTGAACGGCTTCGCCGACACGCCGCTGAGGCTACAAGGACTTCGTCAAATGGCGGCGCTGTCCGTCTACGCCGCGATCTTTGAGCCGAACATCAACAGCCTCTACCTGCATGAGATGCCGGAGTCTCATCGCGACGGGCCGGCACTGCTCAACGTGCTGCGAGTCTTCGATCTGCCTCAAGCGGTCACGCTTGCGGCCGAACGATCGCAAGTCGTGATCTACTCGCCGGAGAATGACGCTTGGCAATTCCCTCAAGCCGTCGCCGAGCGACTGCAATGGGAGAAACGATTTCAACTTCACACTCCGCCCCAGCCGAAAGCAGCGGAGTGAATTCCGCTAACCGTACCGCGACCGTTAGGGAGCGGCCCTGCGCCTCGACGCTGGCCGCTCCCTAACGGTCGCGGTACGTCCACCCCAGGAGGACTCATGGCCGCATCACGAAACTACTCGCCGTACCAAGACAAACTCATCAAGCGGTTCTACGACAACCGCGAATCGATTGACCAAACTCGGCTCAGCGATCTCGCCGCCGAGTTATATCTCGCCGAAGGCAAGAAGCGCGAGCGGCTCTGGAAGCAATCGGGCGAAGTCATGGAGCGGCTCGGCGTGCCGCAGTCGCGGCTCGATCACGTTCTGAAATCCGCCGACCCAGCGATCTTGGCCGCGGTCGTGCAAGACATCCAGAACGGCCATATCAAACCACCACCGAAGAAGAAGCCTGAGGTGCCCGGAGCTCCGAAGGACTCATGAAATCGCCAGACGTTAGGGTCTTGGATGCAAAAGCCGATGCCGATACGATCCCATGCCACTGGTTGCTTCGGTTTCCTGACCCACTCGCGGAGAACGAAAAATGAATGGCTCAACGTCACGGTTTTGCGATGGGATTTCGCGGCGAAGTGTGATCCAGGCGGGCTTGGCGGGGATCGTGGGACTCTCGATGCCGGACCTGTTGCGACGACAGGCCGCTGCGGAACAAACCAGCCGCAAGGCGAAGACGTCGGTCATCTACATCGAAATGGCCGGTGGTCCGACTCAGCATGAAACGTATGATCCAAAACCGGACGCTCCGCTCGAATATCGCGGGCCGTTGCGCGCGATTGACACATCGCTGCCGGGCGTCGCGTTCTCCGAATTCATGGTTGAGCAAGCGAAGATTCTCGACAAGCTGGCGGTGATTCGGTCGCTGTATCACACCTCGGGAAGCCACGGCACCAGCAGCCATCTCACGCAAACGGGCTATTACCTGCGCGACAATCAGAACCGCGACAACGAGATGCCGTGTCTCGGTTCGATCGTGTCCCGGTTGCGCGGAGCCAACGAATCGGGCGTCCCCGCGTTCGCTTCGATCCCGCAGAGCATGCGGTTCGGCCGAGCCGCTTGGCTGGGTAAAGGCTTCAATCCGTTCGAGACGATCAAGAGCGCGGACGATGCGAACTTCGAGGTTGCCAATCTCACCTTGCTGGCCGGACTGACGAATGAACGACTGGCGGATCGACGGCAATTGCTCGGCGGGTTCGATGCCACTCGCCGCACGATCGACAATCAAGGGGTCGCCGAGTCGATGGATCAATTCACGCGCGAAGCGTTCGATCTCGTCACCGGCGAGCGTGCTCGGAAAGCCTTCGACATTCGCAGCGAGTCGACGGAAACACGAGCGCGGTATGGTTTGAATTCACTCGGTCAAAACATGCTCTTGGCTCGGCGATTGGTCGAGCACGGGATCACCGTCGTCACCGTGCGTGCCAGCAGCCTTGGAAGCTGGGACGATCACGGCAACATCGCCGACGCGATGCGCAAGAAAGGTCCGGGCTTCGATCAAGCGGTTGCGGCATTGGTCAGCGATCTGCATGAACGCGGACTCGACCGGCAAACGCTCGTCGTCTGCATGGGCGAATTCGGCCGCACGCCGCGAGTCAACAAGGGGGCCGGCCGCGACCACTGGGGCCAAGTCATGAGTGCGGTGCTGGCAGGCGGCGGCTTGAAGACTGGCCAAGTCATCGGCTCCTCCGACAGCACCGGGTCCGTTCCGAAAGACCGGCCGTATCGTCCCGAGCATGTGCTGTCGATGATCTATCGCCACCTCGACATCGACCCGGCCCACACATTCAACGACTTCTCCGGCCGCCCGCGCTATGTGCTCGAAGAACGGCGATTGATCTCGGAGTTGATCTAGGTCGGCTGTTACGTGTCTGTGGCTGGATCATGAGAGCGGCTAAAACGGAGAGTCGCCATGCACAACGACGGATCGAATCAGGATGCACGCTTCAAGTGGCGGCTTGCCTATCTGATGCCTGTCCTTTACTTCCTAAGCGTTGGGCCGATGTGCTGGATTCGTAATGCGCTACCGATGCGGTGGTACTATCGGATGGACGATCTTCTCGGCGTGCTTTACAGCCCGTTGATTTTTGTTTGCGATTATTCAGAGCGGTTTGACGAGTGGCTGGATTGGTACGCCGAATTGCTCTGATGCGGTTTGCAAAGTATGTCATTCCGTTGACGGATAAAGAGCAGAACAATGCGATCACCCAATCGCGACGGTTTGCGCAGCTATTCTCCGAGTGACGACTTCCGACGCAACAAGTGGTGATAGCGCTGCGCGAATCGGTGAGCCTCGTCACGAACGTATTGCAGCAGACGCAGCGCGTAGGCGTGCTTGCTGAGCCGAATTGGTTCCGACTCACCCGGCAGATAGATTTCCTCATCCCGCTTGGCCAGCGACAGAATCGGAGGCGGCGTGATGTCGAGCAATCGGAAGGCATCCAACGCGGCGCTCAGTTGGCCTTTGCCACCATCAATCAGCAGCAGGTCCGGGAACGATTCGCCATCTTCACGCAACCGGCTGAAGCGGCGACTGACGACCTCGCGGATCGAGCCGAAGTCATCGACTCCATCCACCGACTTGATCTTGAACCGCTTGTAGCCGTGCTTGAACGGCAAACCGTCGAGAAATGACACGAGACTCGCAACCGTCTCGCCCCCTTGCAGGTGCGCGATGTCGACCCCTTCGATGCGCCGCGGCAGCTTGTCGAGGTTGAGCGTCTTCATCAGCCCGCGCATCCCTTTCTTCGGATCAATAGGGAAGACTTCCGGTTGCTCGTGGTCTTTCAAGTTGCCACGCATGTTGAGCGTTTCGAGCGCTGTGATCTCGTCGCGGATGCGTGCCGCTCGCTCGAACCGCAGCTCTTGCGATGCGGCCAGCATCTCGGCTTTCAGTTCTTCGAGCAGCTTGCCCTTCTTTCCCGCCAGGACCATGCGCAGGCGGCGAATGTCGCGGCGATAATCTTCTTTGCTGATTCGCAAATTACACGGAGCCGTGCATTGCCCGATGCTCGCCAGCAGACAGGGTCGGAACCAACGCCAGCGTTCTTCGCCCTCGGCGATGTCCAGCGAGCAGGTGCGGAACCGGAAGATGCGCTGCAAGACGCTGATCGCGCCGCGCAATCGTTTCGCGCTCGTGAAGGGACCGTACAACTTCACGCCGCGCGAACGGGGCTTGCGTGTGAACTCGATGCGAGGGAAATCTTCTCGCGTCGTGATCTGCAAATACGGGAAAGTCTTGTCGTCTTTGAGTTCCGAGTTGAATCGCGGTTGGATGTCCTTGACCAGCCGCGCTTCCAGCAAGAGCGCCTCGACTTCGCTGTCGCAGACGATGTGATCGACATCGCGAATTTCCGGGACAAGGTCGCACGTCCGCCGATCCGTCGCCGCCGCCGAATTGAAATAGCTGGAGACGCGGCTCCGCAGATTGACCGCTTTGCCGATGTAGATGACTCGGCCGAGAGCGTCTTTCATCAGGTACACGCCTGAGGTCGTCGGCAGCGACCGAACTTTCTCGCGCACTTCGACTGGTGAATCAGAGGCAGGCGATTGCTCAGACATCAGCGTCTCGCGCGAAGGGGTCGGGAGTCTTTTTCAGGCCGCCTCATACGGCGTTCGATCATCCTGCGGCAACAAGGCGGCCTGAAAAAGACTCCCGACCCCGTCACTCGCCCGTCCTACAAGCCGTCGGACAGCACGAACAGGATTGCGAAGATCGTCCCCATGAACAGCACGATTTGCAAAAACAAGCGCGTGGCCCGATTCAGAATCCGCTCGGACATTTCAAAGCGACTCGCGCTATAGACCAGGCTGATCGCCAGCGCCAACGGCAGGAGATACCACAGCACGTTTTGAACGCCGAGTAGCATTGTTCGAGATTCCAATTTGCGACTGACAGATTATTTCACGGACTCTTCGGGCAATGGAAAATGAGAAATGACAAATGAAAAGTGCAAAATGTCAGACTTCGCAATTTGCATTTTCCATTTCTCATTTCTCATTTTTCATTGCGTGATTTGACCTAACGAACCAGGAGCCACGACCGCTGATGGAGTTATGGTGATCGGTGGCGGAGGAGCGTTCGGTTGCCCTTCCGGTTGCTCGACTTCGTCGCCATAGCCGTAGGCCGGACCTTCGTAGGCGTCCCAGATGGCTAACAGATTCAACAGGCCGGCGACCCAAGTGAATAACAGCGCGATCTCATACCGCTTGCCCAGCCGCCGGTTCAGGTCTTGGACAGCGTCGTCTTCCAGGGGGACTTGATACCAATCCCAAAACGCTCTGGGGATCGTCCCTTCGATATCACCTGCGGGAGCCTCGAACTCGCCCCGCGGCACGACGATTCGGCAAGCCAAAAATCGCTGCGAACTGGAGAACTCTCTGGGGGCGTGCTTCCCATCAATGGTGCGGGTGATTTCGCCGCTCCCCAAGATTCGCGGGCCGATCGTTTGCGAGCCGACACGATTGGCGACGGTCAACGACCCGCCGAGATCAAATTCGACGTCGCGCGGCGCGTCCCCTTCCAATCGGCCTCGGAAATGTCCACGCACCTGGGCACCAAACCCCTGCGCTCCCGAATCGTCCAGCGACAATTGCAACCGACCGGTGATTGGTCCTTCCCACGAGTCACCGGGAGTTTCGACCTTCGCATACCCCTGAAACGCCGTGTCGAGCGGCAGGTCCAATTGCAGAGAGGCACGCGCATCGTCGCCGCTGGAATACCGCTGCCATTGAACCAAGCCCGGCAAAGAGGACGCTCCCACCAGAACTTGCGAGAGATATCCGATCGAGCGGTCTTTCACTCGAAAACGATTCCCCTCGAAGTCCTGCCAGCGGAAGAAGACCCCCCTCCAGTCGGCCATCGCCTGGCCCCAGTAGAAGGTGGTCAAGATGCAGACCGAATAGATCGCCGCTTTGAAGTAGCGTCGCTGATAACAATGACCGGCTCCCGGAATCAGGAACGCGAGCACCGCCGCCAAGCTACGGTTTTTGAGATTGATGCGCGGGTCAGCCATGAGGGAATTCGACCGGTGGGATCGTGAGGAAGGAACGGAAGCGAAAGGCCGAATCGGACCGCTCGCGAGGGGCGGGATTCTAGGAGTGGCTCGTGTGACTCACCAGACCACTCAACGATTGGCCCTCGTTCCGATCAGCCGCCGGGCGCTAGCCCCGGTTTGTTTCATTCGAACCGGGGCTAGCGCCCGGCGGCTGAT
>CAMDDX010000194.1 GCA_945893075.1 Planctomyces sp. SH-PL62
CGACACCTCCTGGTCTGGTTTCCTGCGCTCCGGTCCGCAGTCACACGACCAGCAAACTCACGCAGACGAATTCCAGGAGAGGAATACCATACAAACAGCAATCGCGCCAGCTCGCCCACACTACCCAGCTATGCGCGCTGGCCGTGACCCGCCGCCGTAGCCACCATATCCGCCGTAACCACCATAGCCGAGGCCGCCGAGGCCGATGCCAATTCGCACTCCGCTGTAGCCGCCGCCATATCCGCCGTAGTAGCCGCCTCCGGAATAGCCGCCGTGATGATGATGAGTCGTGCCGCCACTGTGATGCACTCCGCCGCCGCTGTGATGGCCTCCGGAATGACCACCGCTGTGTCCATGCTGGGCGAACGCCGAGCCGGTCAGGCCGGTCACGATGACAACACTCCACATCCACGCTTTGAGAGAACTGAGGGAATTCATGATGTCCTCGTAGAAACTGAGGCCCGGCGAGCGGCTTGGCAGAAGCGACGTCGCCAACCATTGGCGAACATTGGAACGAGCCGCGCGCTGGCAGGTTCGATGGCTCGTTTATAGTGTGACGCGCGAACCGTGCGACAGCCGGGACGGGAGTAACAAAACCGTTATGAGCGAGAACCCGCAGCCCTTGATCCCCGCAGCGACTTCCGAGCTTGCGCAACCGGCCACGGCCGAGGGAACTCTCCACTGGCAGGAACACACGCCCGCGCGGCTGTGGACCGGCCGAGCGGGTGTGTCGTATCGCACGAGTACCGCGTTGGAACTCCGCCGCGATCACGCGACCGCCGTCGATGCCGTTCATGCGGAACTCGATTTGATTCGCGATCTCGGCACCGACTTCGTGCATCAGTTCGGCTTGTTCGAGGTCTCGACCGAAGCGACATCGAAGACCGAATACCTCGCGCGCCCGGATCTCGGCCGCCGCTTGAACGCCGAGGCGAAAGATCTACTTTGGAAACGCTGCCCGCGCGGAGCTGAGTTGCAGTTCGTCATCGGCGACGGACTCTCCTCGACCGCCGTCGCCGCGCAGGTGCCGACGCTGTTGCCGCTGCTGCTCGACACGGCGGCGAATCGCGGCTGGCAAATCGGCCAACCGTTCGTCGTGCGACACTGCCGAGTCGGCGCGCTCAACGACATCGGCGAGCAACTCGATCCACAAGTCGTCGTGCTGCTGATCGGCGAACGCCCCGGCCTCGCAACCGCCGAGAGTTTGTCGGCGTACCTCGCCTATCGGCCTCGCCCCGGCGACACCGACGCGCGACGGAATCTGATCTCCAACATTCACGCGGCGGGAGTCTCACACGCGGAAGCGGTGGAGCGAATCTTGTCACTGGCGGAGCAAATGCGAACGCAGCAACGCAGCGGCATCGACGTGAAAGAGGTGTGGTCGCGAATGCTGCCGACGTGAGTAATTCAGGCGAGCCGAACGCATTTAGGATTTGCGAGCCAACCGCTCCACGAACTCCGCATGTTCCGGAGTGGCCAAGCCGCGATCGAGAGTTTGCAACAGGCCGCGCAGATCGCCGTTGAGCAACGCTTCCAAAGACAACCACAAACCTGGAAAGACAACGGAGCGAATAACACCGTCCGGCGGACACGGAAGTAATTGATAGCTGTCGCCGACCAGCCGATGCCAACGGACTTCGCGCTCCTTCACAAGCACCGCCAGATACTCCTTGACCCCCGCCGCCGCATACAGATCTTTTTTCTGATGCAGATCGTGGGACGTGCTGGTCTTGCAGGTTTCAGCCACGAATTCCGGAGCGCCGTGGAAGAAACCTTCCTCAATCCACGACGCTTCTCCCTCGCCAGCAATTCGCAAATGGACGTCAGGCTGTGGAGCGTCGTCCAACATGAACCACGTGGCGTTCAATCCGATCGTGCATCCCTCCGTGAACGCGGCGTAATGCCCCAGCCAAGTCGAGACCAAGCCGGTTTGTTCGCCATGCTCCGCACTCAATGGGGATGGCTTGTAGACGACTCCATCAATCAATTCCGCGAACTTCAGATCGGGTAGTTGATTCCAACGCAAGATAAATTCCTCGCGCGAGAGGCAATCGCCTGCGATGAGTGGCTGCAGTTTGGGATCGACCAGCAACATGCCTCGGCTCCTTGGTTCGAGCAATCCGGTTGGCATTCCGGCGAGATCAGTTTGCCGATCACTTGAAGAACTGGCAATTCTGATCCGGTCCAGTCCCGATGCTGGAAATTAGCGGTCCTTCGCTTCCGGCGGTTTCTCAACCGCCACCCAGGTCGATGGATTCGACCAAGGAGTGGCGATGACCTGGGGTGGTTCGTGTTTGCCCGCCGGTGTGAACTTCAGTCGGACGCGGTAGGCGTAGCTCTTTCCCGGCGTCACTTCAAAGTCGAAGGCGCGGAAGAGTTGATACCGAACTTCGTACTTCGATTTCGGTGGCGTGACCGGCAGGTACGGATGCACGACCAACACCTTCTCCCAGGGAGGCTGAAACGTTGGGGACGGGGCCGTCAACGCCGGATCGCGGTGCAACTCGTGAACCCAGTCCCCTTCGTTGAACCCCACCCGTTCGAGAATCTCTTGGGAGAACTTGAGGTCCAACTTCTTCCAGGCGTCGTACGGAATCTTCGAGTCCACGACGACGGATGCGACGTCTTCCAAATCAAGATTCTTCGTGGGCCGTGTCGCGCGTTCGATCTCGAAGTCCACGAACTTCACCGCGAGGGGAAACGCACCGGTTGGCACCAAGCCTCGCAGAGAGACGACCGGAAGTAGAGTCGTTGGAGTTTCGTCAGTGTCATTGGTTGGCGTCTTGGGATCGGCTGGCTTGGCTGTATCGGTTCGCGCGGGAACCCCGGCCTGTGTCGGAGTCGCGATCAAGGCTTCGAGAGAGGGCCAATTGCCGCTGAGAGCCTCGACCTCATGAGTGACGACGCGGGCCACTCGAAAGCCGAGGTCGGCTTGATGATCCCAGAGTTGTTCATGCACCTGTAGCCGGAGCGACTCTTGAATTCCCCCCCCCTCAAATTTAGTTTGAAAGCCGCCACCCAACTCGACCGTGAAGTAGCGCCGCCACACGAGGTCCGTTCCGACAACGTCGGTCGTCGAGATGTCGTTCATCCATTCGCCGACGTTTCCGAAGAGATTATGCAGGCCGAACAGATTCGCGGTGTCCCCTCCGACCGGAGCTGTCTTGTCAAAGAATCTCAGCCGCGCGTTGTGGGGCGGCTTGATCGTTGAGGTGGATGGCAAACCGGCCCGCATGGCGAAGGCCCATTCGGCGATCGTTGGCAGGCGATATTGCTGCTGCTCGGTGTCGCTCAGCCAACGGCAGAAGGCTTGTGCGTCCTGCCAGGAAACATGCACGACCGGATGTTCGTCGCTGTCCTGTACGATGCCCGGTGACCGCCATGCCCGCCCATCGGGATTGGATTCTGAAGGAAGCTGTTCGGCGGTCGTCTCGTAACGAGTCTCCTTGACGAACTTGCGAAACTGAGCAACGGTGACTTCGGTGGTTCCCAGATAGATTGGCTGTGAGAAGGCGTTGCTGGCACCGATTGGCCTCATTCCGATTTGTTTCAAAGCCTCGGTCCCGACGGGATCGAGCGTGCCGGGGGGGATCAGTCGCAGCTTCATGCCCAGCGAGTTTGTCGTCTCGACCGCCACGTCCGCCGAGCCCGCCCAGGCCTCTTGCAACAGCTTCCCCTCGCGAGCCGTGAATGGGACGACTGCTCGTGGCGGGGGCGTCTCGCGCGGATGAAACTCCGGCCCCGGATTCCACTCGCGCCGCAGCACGAGCAGTTGCTTGCCAGCCACATTCGTCGCGAACTCCGTCGGCACCGACTGGTACAATCCAGGTGCTGTCCAGCAGACGATCAGACGATCCTGTTCGACGCGAAAGATGCCATAGCGCCAGTCGAGGTTCCCGGTCGAACCGGAAGACGATGGAGCCGCGAGAAGCCTCAGCGTGAACCGTTTCGGCTCGTCATCTTCATCGAACTCGGCCCGGAGTCTTCCCTCGCGACCATCAAATGCCAGGACGTGATCTTCCGCAAACTCGATCCACTGCAACGGCGATGTCTCCGTGGCTCCCGCTCCCATCATGCCGCCAAAACCGGGAGCAAATGAGCCGGCCCCTCCAATACCAGCCGCCTCAACACCTGCCGAGCCAGCCGGTGCATTCGATTTCGGCACGGCTGGCAATGAGCTGAGCTGATCCCCTTCGCTCGACACCACCACCCAGCGGCCGAGCAACGCTTTGAGCGAATCGGGGATCATCGCCCCCTTCGCCGTCGCACCTGGAAACGCTGGAATATCGGGCTCGATGTTTGATTCACCCAATAACGTCGGCTTGGGAAATTCATTCGGTCTGACATCAGGATTGCCTCGCGGATCGATGGGGAGGAGTCGGTCTAAGGAAGGTTCGGGGCGGGCCGTCGGCGGCGTGCCTCTCGGCGAGTACGACAACACATACATCAACAGAAACACCAGCGGAGTACCGACGACGGTGAAGCACGCGATCGCGAACAGTTGTTGCCAGCCAGAGAGACGTTCGCTCATCCAATTCCCGGAACCGCGGACAAACAGCGGGCGGATAAACATCAAGGCGAACAAGAAACCGAATGCCACCAGCGCTTGCTCGCCGCCCAGAAGCAGTGGAGCTAAGGGGCGGCTTGTTGTCGTCCACAAGACAGAGATCCCGGCAACCAACTTGAACAACATCGCTCCCGCCCAAACGAGCCAGCTCGATGTGTTCCAGGCGGAGTAAAACGCCGAACACAAGGCAAACGTCAAAGCCAAATTGGCCAGGCAAAAGCCCAAATACGAACCGAGGTCTCGCGTGCCCGTCTCACCGACAATCGGCCCCAATAAGGCGACCAGAATTGTGGCCGTGATCAGCATCGGCCAATGAGTCTGCTGAAAGTTGAGCCTCCAACGAGCCTGGCGATCGACAGCCGGCCCGGCGTTTGTGTTCGCTGCGAAAGATTGGCTGGCAACGTCGCCCAGTTGTTCCGGAGGTCGGTCAGACAACTCCTGCGGATCGCGGACGTTTCTCAAGAGCAGCCGGCACCCGATCGCCAGCAAGTAACCACCACTCAGCAGGGCCTGAAGCAAAAACAGCAAATGATGAGGAGGTGTCAGGTGGTCGATCGCGATGGCCAACACCCCCGCCAAAACAGCCAAGACGCCACTCGCCGCGGCGCGCTGAGAGCCGCTCGGCGTGTTCCAACCAATGTAGAACACGCCATAACTGCACACGGTCAGCAACACATAAATGATGGACAGCCAGACCGAGTCCAGAACTTCCTGCGGCGGCAGTTGAGTGGATCCGCGGTTGAGCCACAGGCCGAACCATGACTCCGCGACGCACACTCCGCTGAAGACAGCAACGATCATGACCGGTATCCAGCCCCGACCCAACGTGACCGCCGAACCGCGTGCCGCCCGCCATCCCCCATGCGCCGTGCGCGGATCGCCAAATCCCGCACCGGGACCAGTCCCAAGGTCTCGATTGCTGCTCTCGCCGCGCGAGACTTTGGAGGCTCCGCGCCAACCGCCGATGATCATCAGACACAGAATGCTCACGGCCCCAGCCAAGATCACACCGCCATACCAAACTGAGTCCGCCATCGACCAATGTCTCGAGTGGGACACCTCTAACGCCAGGATGATCAACAACACCGGGAGTGCCACTCCGACAACGACGTACAACGCTCGCGTCACGTCGCGTGGGACGAGCAAGAATTGCTCCACCGCTGATAGTGCGGGAAGCGCTGTGCGCGGGTCTCCTGACCCCGCACCTGGGTTGGACCGAAGGTCTCCCCCGTCGTTCGCACCGCGTGACCAATCGGGAGACCTGCGGTCGGGCCAAGCGGCGGGGTCGGGAGACCCGCGCCGAGCGCTGACGGTCTGCGGCCGCTCGACGACATTGGGCTGTTGCACATGAGCCAGCCAGCGGCCGAGTAATTCGCTGACTTCCGTCGCCGTTTGAAATCGGTCTTCCGGCTTCTTCGCCAGCAACTTTTCGATGATCGCGACGAGCCACTCAGGGACATCGGGGTTGATCGCTCGCAACGGGCGCGGCGGGTCTTCACAGACGCGCTTCAGTACCGCCATCGTCGTGCGCGCTCGGAACGGCGAGTGGCCGGAGCACATCGCGTACATGACCGCTCCGAGGCTGAACAGGTCGGCCCGCGCATCGACATCGCGGCCCCAGGCTTGTTCGGGAGCCATATATTGCGGAGTCCCGGCGATCACGCCGCTGAGCGTTAAGCTGGCGTCGTCCATCACGCGAGCCAATCCGAAGTCGGTCAGCTTCACCCGCTGCACGCCGTTCTCCAACAGAATGTTCGCCGGCTTCACGTCCCGATGCACGACCCCTTGAGCATGCGCCGCCGCAAGTCCCGCCGCTGTCTGCATCGCGATCCGCAGAATCTCTTTCAGTTCCAGCGGCGCTTCCTGATCGATCCGTTCCTGCAACGAACCGCCCGCCACGAACTGCATGATGATTTTTGGCAGGGTGGCGTGAAGGGGTCGGGAGTCTTTTTCAGGCCGCCGAGAACCGTCAGCATTTTCAGAGTTTGTGAAGGCGGCCTGAAAAAGACTCCCGACCCCGTCTTCGATCGCGTGAATCGTGACGACGTTGTCATGACACACCGCCGCCGCCGCTTGAGCCTCGCGAATGAACCGCTTCCGCGCGACGGCATGATGAGCCAGATGCGACGCCAGCACCTTGACTGCCACGACTCGATGCAGGCTTGGATCATACGCCTTGAGCACAACCCCCATGCCGCCCCAACCGATGACCTCACTGATCTCGTGCCGACCGAGTTTGCCCAGCAACTTCGGATCATCCGCCGGCTGCAAGAAGTCGAGCGTCCGCTGCGGATCGGTCGCGGGTTCACTGGATTCGTCGCCGGAACCGTCATCGGCTTTGAGCCGATCCAACGCGGCGGCCAAATTGGGGTCGTCTTCGGTTCCGACTTTCAGCTTTTCCGCCATGCCAATCCATGACGCACCACCAGCCGTCATCTGTCGCAAGGCCGTTTCGCAAGCCGGGCAGCAATCAACGTGAGTCTGCGTCGCTGTCTGCTGGTCGTCGGGCAGAGTGCCATCCAACAAGGCTCGCAGAGTGGCGGCATCGGGGCAGGCAGTCGTGGAGGAGGTGTCAGACATGGCGTGAACTCGCAGTTGGTAACGAAACTTCGTAACGAACTCCGATCACGGATACGAGTCAGCGTCGGCGAGTTATCGTGAAAAGCAGATTTGGAACGCTAATCGACGCTAATCCTCGCTAATTAGGACTGCTCCGCAGTGATGGATTAGCGAAGATTAGCGTCGATTAGCGTTCTCAGTTTTGGTTCTGAAGAGGTCGAAGGCATTGCCACACGGGATTCACTCATTTCCCAGCAGCCACCGTACTTGCTCTTTCAGCCGGGCCATCACCCGCCCCTTCGCGAGATAGACCGCTGCCACCGAGAGCCCCAATTCTTCCGCAATAGCTTTTCCGTCGCGTCCTTCGACCGCCGTTTGCCAAAAGGCCGACCAAGTCGTTTCCGAAAAGTCCGCTCGCACCTGCTGAGCAGCAAACTCCAGCAACTGTCGTTCGTAGGCCGCGTCCCATTCGGCCGAGTCGGATTCGGTGACGAGTTGCTCCGACGCCTGTTGCCATTGCGAACTATCGCCGCTGCCGCGCACGTCGCGAGCAGTCGCTCGCCAGTGATCGGTCAGCCGGTTCCGCACGACCGTGAACAGCCAGCCGCGAAACGAACCGCGACGCGGATCGTAAATCAAACTCTTCGCCGCCGAGGCGACTTGCCGCAGCACGTCCTGAGTCAGATCGGCCGCGTCGGCATCTTGCAGCCCGCGCTTGCGGACGAAGGCATAAACCAGCGGCGCATACAAATCGACAAATCGCTCCCACGCCTCGCGGTCGTGAGCGTCTTTCAATCGAACCAGCAAGCTGGGCTGTGTCGGCGGAACGTGCGGCATCGGAGTGCTCGGACGAAGATACGAACGGCAGCCGGAATCCTATCGCGAAAAGCGCGCGGCATGGCGTCAGCACTCCGAATGGCATGAGGCGACGGCAAGGCAAGGACTCGGCAGACTGACGCCCGGAAGCGCGACGGATGCTAAGAATCGGAGGCTTCCGTGTGTCGAGTGGCAGGTCGCAAAAAGTCTGACACTTGAATGACTGATTTTCGTTCTCGATTCCGAGAAGCCTCTTGATTCGTGTGGAAGCTCCAATCCGTGTGCGAAGTGCGTTCGATCTGAGGGCGAACACGCTTCGCACACGGATCGGAACGCACACACGGATGGACCAAAATGCGGATCACGCATCTCGGCCATTCCTCAGAAAACCTCTGGACGATTGCCTCAACGCGACCCGCAAGCCACTTCAAATTCTGAAGAACTCACGCGTTCCCCACAACGCTCTACTTCTTAGCGAAGCGGATGTGAATGACCAATTCGTCGGCGACATCAAACGAAATGGAAATCTTGGGAGTTGCAGTTTCATCCGTGATGGTCCCTTTCGCTGTCACACGGACATCGAAATCGGAGGGTGGTTCACTCTTGCCGGCCAGCGAGCCGATGACAGCGTCGCGAATAGCCCGGTGGAGGGTGCCAAACTCATTCGCGGTGACAATGCGTTTTCCACCGATGACGGATGCCGCTCCGAGAATTACTGGGGGGGCGAACGGCGGGTCGCCGGCCACTGCGGGTGTCATCGACGAGAAATTGAGTTCGATGCTCGCCTTGCTGTTTGCATTCCAGTAGTTGGCAGGGAAGTCCAGTACGAATTGATGTGGCGAGGCGGCCAACATATCCGCATTCAACACCTGGATGGACTTCTTGGCGTCGAGCGACCACCGATAGGTCACCTTGGACGATTCCCGCTCCCATTGAATGTTCGGCAAGACAACGCTCGAACCGGTGACGACGGGGACGTGGAGCGCCGTCGAGACTCCATACGGCGTGGCCAGGCGCAGTTCGACATAGGGATCATTGCAGCCGTCTTCATTACAGGGATATGTCGTGACGCGCGGCTTGCAGAGTCGCGGCTCGATCCGCACGCCCGGCGGAATCGTCGCCTGCATCACTTCGCGGCTGAGCAGCTTAAACTTGACCTTGGCATTGCCCGCGAGGAGATGCGTGTCGTGAATGCTGAAGTTGTCGCCCACGAGGAACAGTTCGGTCGGCAAGTTGGGATCAACGCCTGGTGCGCCGTAGAAGCCGACCAATTCGGGAGCCAAATCCGTCACGCCTGACGCGAACATCTCGAAGCCTCCCAGCGTGTTCTCATACGGAACTTGGGCATACATCGTGTTGATCGGGAGCTCTTGCGAAAGCTGATGCGACCGCTTGAGCAATCGCTGGACTTCGCCGTCGCGGTATAGATGCTGGTCCTTGACGCAACTCATCACCGAATCTTCCATCGACTTGATCAGCTTGCTCCATTCGACCGTCTTCTCCATGCTCGCAGGCGTGTGAGCCGTGTGAAACACTTTGGAAACGTGGCAGGGGACGAGCGGAAACCAATTGGTCCGGACATCGAACCGAACGTGTTTCACAAAGGAGGGCATCACGACGAGCGCCACGCATTCGCGCATGCCCGGTTCCATTCGTCGACCTTGCAGTCCCTGATCCTTGTTGGGACCACCGGCAATCAGATCTCGACCAAGCACCGTCAAAGTCCCTTCCACGTCAGGCGTCTGCACGCGCGGGAGGAAACGCCAGCCGAAGGTGTCGTCCCCCGCACCGAAGGCGACCACCGTTTGATTCAGCGCGATCGTGCGCACGTCCTGCTCGATGCGCCGCATGTACCGCGTCAGACTTTGAGCGTTGGCAAACTGTTGTTTGAACGCCAACGCGATGGCCAACTGCATTTCGCGCCGCAGGCTGAACGAATCGGCCACGTTCTGCTGCTGCGTCACTGGATCGAGTGCGAAGACGCGAATCGGCCAGCGGCACTTTACGTACTCGGCAAACGCCATTTTCGCGGCCGGGTCGGGATTGGGACCGTAGAAGCAGTAGGGCTGCCCCGCCGGAACGCAGTGACAATTCGGATCCTGACTGACGCGCTGCAGGTCCTCATTCAGTTGCTGATTCAGCAACGCAGATTCGACCAGCACCCCCCACGCGAGCGCTTCGGTCGCCGTCTCGGCGTGGTTGTGATGCGGGGTTGGATTGTGCGAGTAACTTTGATGCGTCTTTATACCGATTGAATTCACCGGCAAACTTTGGAAGAAGCTCTTTCGCTTGGCAATCACCGCACTGGGTTGACGAATTTCGTTGGGCATCGGTGCCCAGGGGGAATTCCAGAGGCTGCCAACGCCGAACGTCCCTTCTGGTCCCTGAAACGCGCTCTCCGTGGAACTGAGGAAATCGTAGGCGTGTTCGAGTTCATTGCGCAGGAAGCCCTGGACGTCGGCCAAGTGAACTTTGTCTCGACACTGAAAGCGATCACGGGCACTGAAGACCGCCACGGTCAGTTCGCCGATTTCCTGTTCTCCAAACGCGTTTCGGATCTGGGAAGGTGGAATTGGATAGCGCGAGCGACGCTCACGTGGTGACTGCACTCCGAACGCGCTCTTCGCTTGAGAGATCGTCTTCTGCAGGATTGCGTTCGATCTGTTGAGCGCGTCTTGTCGTTCCTCCTCCATCGCATCAATTGTCAATTCGAGAGCGCGATCGAATTGCGAGGATGGATCATTGCGGACCTTCGTGTCTTTCTGAGCTTCCTGTAAAGCACCACCGAGTCGATCCTTCTAAATCTTCTTAGAGTCGGTGCGCCACGCTTCGGCTTTGAATTTCGCTCCGTCCTTTTGCTGCTTTGTGTCGGAAATTCCAAACGATTTGCGCACCGCAGCGCGAGCTTCAGGGGCTGCCTCTCGGTGTCTCGTTCGCAGTGCTTCACAGGTATCAATCTGATACCAAAGCTCATCGGCTTGGGCACGCAGTGGTTCGCATTCCAGGTGTTCCTGCCAACTCAAATCGAGCACTTTGACGATGGGCAGGGCCAACTGGTCGATCAAGTCGTTGATCACCAATTCCCGAAACGTCGTCGCAAGCAGTTCCTCGGTGACGTGGGATTCGGCCGCGATCGTGACTTCGGCACCGTAGTTCTCGCGGGTCATGTCGCCGGGGATGACGGAGATCGGAATGCGGACGAGATTCAGCGAGTAGCCCGGCGCGTCGGCCGTGTCATCCCCTTCGTTGACCCGCCGGATTTCGTGCAAGTGGTCGAGAAACCGTTTGCGTTGGTCGAGCAGGATTTCGGGTTCGAGGCTCAGTGGGAGCGATCCCTGACCGGTGCTCTTGCCAAATCCCCCGAACGGCCCTGTGCGAATGATTGCGTTCGCGGTCGTCGTTGACTGTTCCGTCGATGCCGGTGCCGGCCCCACTCCTGGAACTGGAGTCAATGTCGTGACTGTGCTGAAGGTGTCTGTCGCAATCGCTGGGGCCGCCTGACCATTACTTGCTGCCGACAGCGCAACAGCCTGAGAGAGGAATGCCTGATCGCTGACGGAGATCTCGGCGTTCAGATTCGGCTCGAAGGCGTCGAGTTGCGCCGCCATCTGCTCTTCAAATTCGCGCCGATGCTGCGTCAATCGGGCCTGCCCCCAAACGTCGGGAGCTTTCGCCGTGACGCGACCGTGATATTGCAATGCCCGCTCCAGCTTGTCGATTTTCTCGGCCAGGTCTTCGACCGAGGTCCGGCTACGCCACGGATTGCGAATCGGCCCTCCCGCTTCGCCCGTGGAGAGGGAGACCGCCGCAACGAGCAGCAAACTGAAGGTTGCACACAGCGCAAGACTCACCACACGTCGCATGACTTTCCTCCCTGAAAGTGAAGCAGCCCACCGTCCCTCGTGAGGACTGCGGTGCTTTTGACCGGCTGTCTCTGCCGAAGCCGCCGACATCCTTGCCGACGGCAGCGGCCTGACTCGCGCGGGGATTCGCCACCGCTTGAGTTCTTTTCCGGTGTCGCTGGTATCGTCGCGGCACACAGCAGCAACGTAGTGAAACGGGGCCAGGACTCGGCCGAATTGACGGCACGACCCGGAAACTCTTCGCAGGTGTTCAGGTCGTCCGCGACTAGGACTCGGAACTCTTCCGCTTCGGCCGATAACCTGAGCTAGGTGCGTTCCGCGATTGCTTGCGGTTCGGTTTGCCCTGTGTGGGAGATTTCGCTCCGGCCGGAATCGTGTGGACGAACTCGCCTCGGAATTTGGAATTGGCATCCTTGCGGCGTAGTTCCAGCGCCTCACGCGGCGGTTGGTCGGGAATCAAACTGTCGCAACCGGGGCCGATCAGGTCTTGGCGGCCGGCTTGTTCCAGAGCGCGGCGAACCTCGAAATAGTTTTCGGGTTTGAAGAACTGCATCAACGCGCGTTGCAGCTTGCGATCTCGCAAGTGCTGAGCGACATAGACCGGCTTCTTCGTAAACGGATCGATGCCGGTGTAGTACATCGCCGTCGCGACATCGAACGGAGCGGGAATAAAGTCCTGCACCTGGTCGGGGCGATAGCCGTTGCGCTTCAGAAAAATGGCGAGGTCGATCATCGCATTGAGGTCGCTGCCGGGATGACTCGCGATGTAGTACGGGATGATGTACTGCGTCTTGCCCGCTTTCTTCGATTCGCGCTCAAAGACATCGGCGAACTTATCGAAGTCATCGCTGGCCGGCTTGCGCATCAGGTTAAGGACGCCAGTGTCGGAGTGCTCTGGCGCGACCTTCAAGTGACCGCCGACGTGGTGGCGCACCAACTCGCGCATGTATTCGGGCGAGCGGCGGGCGAGGTCCATGCGGATGCCGCTGGCGACGAAGACTTTCTTGATGCCGGGAACTTCGCGAGCATCTTTCATCAGCTTGACCAGCGGCCCGTGATCGGTGCCGAGCAGCTTGCAGATCGTTGGATGCACGCACGACTGCCGCCGGCATACCGCTTCGACTTCCGGCCGAGAGCACCGCATCTCGTACATGTTCGCGGTCGGACCGCCGATGTCGCTGATGACTCCCTTGAACTGCGGGTCGCGGGTCATCGTTTCAATTTCACTGATGACCGAATCGTGGCTGCGCGACTGAATGATCCGCCCCTGATGCGTCGTGATCGAGCAGAACGTGCAGCCGCCGAAGCAGCCGCGCATGATCGTGACCGAGTCCTTGATCATCTCGAACGCGGGGATCTTTTCTTTGTAGATCGGATGCGGACGTCGCGTGTATGGCAGCGCGTAGATCGCGTCCATCGCCGCTTGCGAGATCGGGAAGCACGGCGGATTGCAGACGACCGCCTGCTTGTCGTGGAACTGGATCAAACCGCGCGCGTTGTACGGATTCGTTTCGTTGTGGATGAGCTTCGTGGCTTCAGCAAAGGTTGGCTTGTCGGCGACGACGGCTTCATAGCTGGGGAGCGTCAGAAAGCCACCAACGTCTGGTAGCCGAACTCGTGAGAGTTCGGTGTCGCCAGCGTGCCGGGCATCCGAAGTCTCACGACTTCGGCTACGGGCCGTCTCCAGTTCCGCCGACTCTTTCGCGCCCAGCGCATACGCGATGCCGCGCATGTCTCGCAGGTCGCGGACCGTTTCGCCAGCGTCGAGTCGCCTCGCAATTTCCAGAATCGTTTCCTCGCCCATGCCGAAGGCGACCAAATCCGGCTTCGCATCCAGCAGGATCGAGCGGCGAACCTTGTCGCTCCAGTAGTCGTAGTGCGCGAGTCGTCGCAACGACGCCTCAACGCTACCGGCGATGACAGGCACACCGGAGTACGCTTCACGAGCACGCTGACAATAACCGAGCGTCGCGCGATCCGGCCGCAGACCAATCCGGCCTCCCGGCGAGTACGCGTCGTCGTTGCGCACTTTGCGATTGGCCGTGTAGTGATTGATCATCGAGTCCATGTTCCCCGCGCTGATCGCGAAGAACAGCCGAGGCTTGCCGAACGTCCGCCAGGCGTCGCACGAATGCCAATCGGGTTGGCTGACGATGCCGACTCGAAAACCGGCGGCCTCCAGCACTCGGCCGAGAATCGCCATCGCGAAGCTCGGATGGTCGATGTAGGCGTCGCCGGTCACGAACACGATGTCGAGTTCGTTCCATCCGCGCTCGCGAGCTTCCGCCATCGTCATCGGCAACGGCTTGGGGCGACGTGTCGGTACGGCGGAGAGGTGCAACGCGGCCAGCGGGTCGGCGTTGGGGTGTTCGATGATCGGCAATGAATGTACGAGCGAGGTCATAGCCAGCGATTGTATGGCTCACGGCACCGAGCCACAGCCTCGCAGTCGAGGTATTCGGACTTCTCCGGAAATTGGAATCGGGAGCGGTATCGCAATCGGTGCCGTAGCCGAAGTCGTGAGACTTCGGTCCGAACTCTCACGAGTTCGGCTACGTCGGGAAGTCATTACGGTCCCGATCTAACGCTGATGATTGGCCGGCTGGATCGAATTCAGCGACGAGAGATGGGACAGATACCGGTTGTTGACCTCCGGCAGCGTGTCATGCAGGGCGATGCTGAGCGGAGTGGGGTGCGGGTTTTCGCGGAGTTCTTGCAGGTGATTCAGCAGCACCTCATGCGAGTCGTCGGAGTTATGCAGCAGGAAATGGACCCAGGCCCAGGACTCTTGATAGTCGGCTCGCTGCATCTGGATGACGTCTTGCAGCGACTCCAGGCGTTCCAGGTCCGGCTCCCAATTGTTGGCGATGGCGATCCCCAGCTTGCGCGCGTATTCGCGATTGACGGCGTTGGGGGTCGAGCGGGGCACCTCGAAGTATTCCGCCAAGCCTTCATCTAGCCACAGCGGCACGTCTTTGAGCTGCGCGTGCAGCAGGCCGTGAGTGAACTCGTGCCGCAGGTCTTCTTGAATGTTGTCGCCCCAGAAGGTGTAGACGGCCAGCTCCTTCGGCGTGCCGACGAAGTAAGCTCGGCGCGGCGGCAGGCCGGGGTACGTCTTGTCGAGATATTTCTGATACTTCGCTTTGTCCGCGAAGACGTAGACCACGACGTCGCGGCCTTCGAGCGGCAATTGCAGTTCGTG
>CAMDDX010000195.1 GCA_945893075.1 Planctomyces sp. SH-PL62
CCGTCGGCCAGCGATTCGCGGCAGCCGTAGAGGTTGTCGAATTTGGTCTTCGTCACGCTGTCGTTGACGTTGATCGCTGGGAACAGCAGGTTGCCGGCCTCGTGCATTTGGTAGAGCCGATGCACGCCGGTTGTGGTTTCTTCGGTGACGCCGCGAAGGTTCTCGGCGATGCGACGGAAGAAGCTGTTGTCTTCGTCTTGAATCTGGGCGAGCAGCTTCAGGATGACGGCGTACTCTTCGTTGGTCGCGGTCGAGGCGGCCGGGACTGACTCGGCCTTCTCGAACTCGACCCCTTTGTGGACGAGCAGCGTCGCATCGCCGCCGTCGTCGAGGATCATGTTTGGCGTGCCGCCGTCCGGCCAGCGGAAAAGTTGGTCGGTACACCACCAGTATTCTTCGAGTGACTCCCCCTTCCAGGCGAAGACCGGGACGCCTTGTGGATTCGCCGGTGTCCCGTTTTTGCCAACCACGGCGGCGGCTGCCGCTTCGTCCTGCGTCGAGAAGATGTTGCACGAGACCCAACGGACTTGAGCCCCCAGTTCGGTGAGCGTTTCGATCAAGACGGCCGTCTCAATCGTCATGTGCAGGCTGCCGGCGATGCGTGCTCCCTTGAGCGGTTTTGACTTGCTGTATTTGGCTCGCAGAGCCATCAGGCCCGGCATTTCGACTTCGGCCAGTTCAATCTTTTTGCGGCCCAAATCAGCGAGACTGAGGTCTCGCACTTTGTAAGGCAAAGCTTTGGTCGCGGACTTTGGGACGGCATCCAATGTGGCGGGCATGAAGAACTCCTTTGGGATTCAGAAGGCACACAGATCCAACGATTCGTAACTTAGGTGATGCCTCCGCGATCAGCAACTTAGCTCGCGCGATAAATGAAACGGTCAGGCTCGTTTTTCAAACGTAGTTTTTCAAACGTAGGGTGGGTCGAGTCTTCGAGACCCACCAAAATTACTCGCAGTTCGTGGTGGGTCTCGATGACTCGACCCACCCTACATTTCGCCCAACGCAGCGAATCAGTCGGCCGCGCGACAAATGAAACGGTCAGGCCATATTGAAAGCTGGCGGCT
Organism: Planctomyces sp. SH-PL62; assembly: GCA_945893075.1. GTDB lineage: Bacteria > Planctomycetota > Planctomycetia > Planctomycetales > Planctomycetaceae > SXKJ01. Next base: position 1,068 of record CAMDDX010000195.1, read on the forward strand.
GTCTAGTTAGTATTACCGCCATTTTTGGTTTGTCATTTCACGGAACGAGCTTGGTTCGACCCTCAAAATGAGTATTAAAAGCGCGCGGTGCTGCGACGCTTTCGGAGGCATGGATGCGCAAGTTGAAGAAAACTTGTTGATGTCGCTTGGTCACGGTCGCAGTGCGACGTGCCGAGGACAGGAGGTCCTGATGAAGATCGCCATTCTGCACCCGTCTTACGAAGGTTCGAACGCGCCGTTTAAGGAACTCGATCCGCTGTGTGATCCGTCACGGCATCTGCCGGGACCGACCTATGCGAACTTTGACATTCGCAAAGCCATCGCCGTGAAACAGGTGATTGAGATTGCTCAGCAAGGCTTTGATGTCGCCATCAATCTGTGCGACGGAGCTTGGGATGAGGATCGTCCGGGCATCGAAGTGGTGCAGGCGCTGGAACGTCTTAACGTTGCTTTCACCGGCGCGGGTTCATCGTTCTACGATCCGACGCGTGAAGCGATGAAGATGGCGGCGTACTCGGCTGGTGTGAATGTGCCGGCCTATGTGCAGGCGAAGTCGATCGCCGACGCCGACCAAGCGGTCGAGCGATTGCAGTTCCCGATGATCGTCAAACATCCGCACGGCTATGCCAGTGTCGGCATGACAAAAAATTCGCGCGTGACCGATGCGGAGGGATTGCGGAGCGAGGTCGCTCGATTTCTGGCGTCGTTCGGCGGAGCGCTCATCGAAGAGTTTATCGAAGGGCGTGAGTTCACCGTGCTGGTGACGGAACCGAAAGCGGGTGAGACTCGTCCGTGGGCGTTGCAGCCGGTCGAGTATTGTTTTCCTCCGGGCGAGACGTTCAAGCACTTCACGATGAAGTGGGTGGACTTCGAGAAGATGCACACGCGGTGGGTTGAAGACAAATCTTTGGACGCGCGTCTGCGCGAGATCGCGTCGCTGACGTTCGAGGCGTTGAATGGAACGGGCTTTGGCCGCTGCGATCTGCGGATGAACGACGCGGGCGAGATCTTCCTGTTGGAGATCAATCCCAACTGCGAGATGTTCTGCCCTGAAGATGAGTACGGCAGCGCGGACGAAATTCTCGCCAGCGATCCGGCCGGGCATCGCGGATTCCTGGAGCACTTGCTGTTCTGCGCGAAGCGGCGGCAAGAGCGCGCCAAGAAATCCTGGGAGCTGCGATTTCATCGGCCGCAGGGCTTCGGCTTGTTCGCGACCAGCGATTTGCCGCGCGGTGAAATCGTCGTGAAGTACGAAGAGGCGTCGCACACGCTGGTTTCGCGGCGGCACGTGCAGCAGTCCTGGACCGGGCTGAAGCGGCAGTGGTTTGAGCGTTACGCCTGGCCGGTCAGCGACAACGTATTTCAGTTGTGGAGCGAGAACCCCGAACATTGGCGACCCGTCAATCACAGTTGCGACCCGAACACTTGGCTGGAAGGTTTGGACTTGGTCGCACGGCGGAACATCAAATCGGGTGAGCAACTCACCGTGGACTACTCGACGTTCTGCGGACCGTCGATGACGCCGTTCGATTGCTCGTGCAACGCCAACGGCTGCCGGCGAGTCATCCGCGGCACGGACTTCCAATTGCCCGGAGTCCGCGAGCGCTACGGCGATCATGTCTCCGACTTCATCCGCTTCGTCAGCCGCGAGGGGGACGCGCGACACACGCTGCCCTACGAGATCGTGAAGAACGTGATCGGCTCCGGCTTGGTCGCTCGCCGAGCGTGGAAGAGCGGCGATGTTCTCAGCCCGGTCTCTTGGACCAATCAGCAACCAGAGCCGTCACGTTGGACCATCCAATGCGGCGAGAGCGAGCACGCAGACCCGCAACCGTTCGAGTTGCGTTACATCAACCATTCGTGCGATCCGAATGTCTTCTTCGACCTTGAGAACGGCGAGCTGCGCGTGCTCCGCGACGTGGCTCCGGGGGACGAGTTCGCGTTCTTCTATCCCAGCACCGAATGGGACATGGCCGAACCGTTCGATTGCTGTTGTGGCTCGCCCAACTGCGTCGGCCGGATCACGGGAGCGGGCAAGATGCTGCCCGATGTGCTGCGTCGGTATCGGCTGTCGCCGGTCGTCCAAGGTCTTCTGGGCGCGACGTTGTGAGATGACCGGAGGCCGAAGTAGACCGGACGCCTACGTCCGGTCATTTGCGCGACCGCGAAGTTCGACGTCTACGTTCGGTTGTTCGGACGTAGGCGTCCGAACTACGGAACGATGTAGATGATCCCAACGGTGGCGGCGGCTTGGACGGCGGCGGCGGACAAGCTCCACGGAGGCAAGTACGCTCGGACGCCGAACTTTTCGCAGACCGAGCAATCGGGCAGCGTGCGGACGCAGGACCACGGTTTTTCGGCGGTGAAGCGATACGGCAGGATGGGGATGTTGGCCGAGGCACGAATCGCTGAGACGGTCGAAGTGAACGGACCCCAGCCTCGTCCGCAGCGTTCGAGGTTCGGGTCTTCGAACCACAGCGGCTTGTGATAGAACGGATACGAGTCGCTATTCGCCTGCCAGGGGTCACGCGAGATCGCAAAGACGTTGAACGGCTTGCGATGATGCAAGATCGCGAACGCGACGTCGTTGGGTTTCTCGATATTCTTGCTGTCCTCTTCGCTGAGATCCGGCAATTTCATCGCGAGCGCGGTGTAATCGTTGGGTTCGAGCTTTTTCTTCGGCTTTTTCTGGTTGGGATCAGACACCTCCACCGGTGGCAGCATGACTGCTTTGCGAAGTTCAATCTGCCGAACAGGCTTGAGATCCTCCAGAATCTCGGCCATGAATTGTTGTCTCGTTTTCGGTTTGTCCGCGTCATCCGTGTCCTGCTCCGGTTTCGTGTCGTCTTGCGCGGCCACATGGCGGATCTCGTCGCGTTGCGGAATGAGGTCCGGTGATTCGTCGACGCCCATCGCTTCGTTCGAATCTTCGTCGGGTGCTTCATCTTCAAAGAAGAGTTGCACAACGCGGCTTGGACCTTTCTCCGGCAGCGGTTCGTCGAAGGTCGGTTCTTCGAGCGTGCGTGTCGGCGGTTTCCCGGTGGCCGCGACCACCGGCTCCAGCATCTCGGCCGGCGATTCCAATCGCTCGAACAACGGTTGCGGCCGATCGCTTTGCTGTGAAACCGGAGCCCGCACTGGCGTCTTGTTCGCGACCGAATTGGGTTGTGGCTTGGCGGGACGTGACGCGACCGATCGAGCGTCGCGGTTCTGTGATCGCGAGGCATCGGGTGCAGCACCGGCGGCGACGGCGTATTTGGGTGGCTGAGGCACCGCGCGACGAGCCACCGGATTGGCGACGGATCGCTGCTGAGCACTCGGAGAACTATCGCGAGGCGTCGGCGAGGCCGAAACAAAACTCATCTTGCCCGCTGGTTTCGCCACCTGATTCGTCGCGGCCTGGTTCGCGGAACTCGGAGGCGCTTCCGCCGGGCGTGGCCCCGACAAATACGCCTGCTTCGGCCCCAACTCTTGAGCGCCGACCTGGTCGGCCGCGGGACTGATCCGCAAGACGAACAGCGTGGGAACCACCACGGGAACCAGCAACAGAACACAAGCGGTAACGCTCAGCGTGAATCTATGACGTGCCATGACTTGACCTCCGGTGACTCGAATATCGTCCCCGGAAACTCGGCCACGTCAGCCTCAACGGAACTTCCCCCGCAGGCACGACGATTGTGATCGGCACCATCGGATCATTCGCCGCAATTCGCAAGCTTTACTCAGACTGCCAATTCAACCTCGTTCGCTTCATTCTCCACGAACCTGTCTGGCTTCCGCTCTGATAGGCTGCTTTCCTACTCCGCGAACGGGTCGGGAGTCTTTTTCAGGCCGCACAACATTTCTGAAAACTCGTCACTTCCAGAGCGTGCGTCATGAAAAAGACTCGGGTGCATAACAACAATTCCACAGGCAGGGGTCAGGCACCGCAAAATTCAAAATTGGCGGAGCTACGTCCTGTGTACTTCCAACGCTTGGTTCCGCCAATTTTGAATTTTGCGGTGCCTGACCCCGGACAAATGCTGTTTTGCACCCAAAAGACTCCCGACCCCGTATCCCAGCACACTCCAGCGGAACTTCTCTCCAGCTCTTGAATTCGAGGAGTTCGGTTCGAACTTGCGGTTTGCGTTGAGGCTGCTTGTCGCAGCTCTGTAAGACGAATAAGGATTGACCGGGACATGCCGCCTTTGTCGAGTTTTCCGCACAAGACGCCGATGGCAAAAGAGACGCCTCGCGACAGAACCGCCTCATGCGCTCGGAGTGTTGGACGGAACCACGCGGGAGACCGGTTTCGAGGCTTAAGGATTGATCCATGTTTTTCATTCATTGGTTGAGCCGGACATCGCGCCAGAGTCACTCGCCGCGTCAGCCGAACCGTGACCGGACGAAGGAACGCCGGTTGAAGTTGCTGCGCTTGGAACAGCGCCGTGTACTCAACGCCGACTTCACGTTCGCCGCCAACGCGCTGCACTTGGACAACATCGATGGCGACCTGACGGTTCGCGAGGTCTCCGGCAGCACGGGCCTTCAAATCGAATTCGACCTCCACGGCAGCCTGTGGCAGGACGATGCTTCGACCGGAGTATTCGCGATCGACAACAGCACGCCGGGCCATTCGATCTTGTCCATCGCCAAGTCGGACTTGGAAAGCCTCTCGTCGGGAGTGTCGCTCCATGCGGCCTCCTCCGAATTCGATTTGCAGTTCGACGTGCAGTCGTCGGCGCTCGACCTCAGTCAAATGCACGGCACACTGGTCGCCGAAGGTTTTGGCGAAATCCAGCAGACCGCCGCGAACGGCCATCAGGTCCGACTCGGCGACGTATCGCTGTCGGCCGACCACATCACGCTGTCGCAGTTTCACGGTGACGACATCACGCTCAATGCCAACGAGATCGACCTCACCGGCGGAGCGGATTCGTTCTCCGGTTCGACGCTGTCGATTCATTCGGCGGCGACTCCGCAAATCGAACTCGGCGGCACCAGCGACACCCTCCACGAACTCAACCTCACCGACAGCGACATCACCGCGCTGGACGCCGGCTTTCACCGGATCAACTTCGAGGCCACCTCGGCCGATGCGGCCAGCTCGATCCACGTCGATCCGTCGGGGGCCGACTTCAACCACGCGATCACTCCGAGCCACGACGGCAGTCTGCATCTGACAGCGGACTCGGTGCAGATCGACGGAGCACTGTCGATCTCCGGCGGCTTGATCGACGTGACGGCCACACACGCCGCGACGATCACTGCCACCGGCAGCCTGATCAGTCACGGCGGCAACGTCCACGTCGATGCGGGCGAGTCCGGCACGCTGCTGGATTCTGGCCGCGTCGATGTCTCGAACTCCGAACCGGGCGGCATCGGCGGCACCGTACATCTGCTGGGCGAGCAAGTCGGACTCTTCGGCGGCGCAGTGGTCGATGCTTCCGGCCACAGCGGCGGCGGAGAAGTTCTGATCGGCGGCGACCTGCATGGCGACAACGCCGCCATCCATCACGCCGCTCAAACCTTCATCGGGCACGATGTCGAAATCCACGCGGACGCGCTCCATCACGGCGACGGCGGACAAGTCGTGGTCTGGTCCGATGAAGTCACTCAAGTCTACGGAGCACTGACAGCGCGAGGCGGTGCATTGCTGGGTGACGGTGGCCTGATCGAAACGTCGAGCCATCAGCAACTCATCGTCACCCGCGGCGGCGATGCCAGCGCTGTCAACGGACACGCGGGGATGTGGCTGCTCGATCCGCTCAACGTCAAGATCGTGGCCGTGAGAGTTCCTCCCCCCGATGTCATCTTCGGGGTCACGGAATTCGCGACACCTCCGTTCTTCACCCCGACGATCAGCGGCTCGGAAGTGACCGACGAAGCGATCGAAGAACAGCTCAGGATGGGCACGACCGTCGTGATTTCGACGTTCAACCCGGACGGGGCCGAAGCAGGGGATGTCACTCAGGAAGCGGACGCGTTGATCGACGTGACATTCGACAACGCGGGCGATTCGGCCACGTTCATCATCAGCGCCGCGAACGACATTTTCCTCAACGGCGGAATCACCGCGATGAACGGGAACCTCCATGTCCTGTTGGAAGCCAACACGGGCAGCGACGACCCGATCGCGAGTCGAAACCTCGGCAACGTGACCATCAACGCCAACATCGACACCAACGGCGGCTCGTTCACCAGCACCGGCGTCGATTTCACGAGCACGGCCGCCACCATTACGGCGGCGGGCGGCGTTTCCATCACGCACACCGGCACGGTCAATCTGGGAGTGATCAATACCGGCTCAGATTCCGGCGGCACGACCTTCATCAGCGGCGCGAATGTGATTGGGACCATCGACGTCGGCGAGGGCAATGTCTTCATTGATGGTGGCAATCCCGATCTGATCGTCATGGCGAACATCACGGCGACCGGGACGATCTTCCTCCTGGCCGACCGAGATGTGATCGTGGAGGCCACGGTCACTGCCGGCTTTTCTCCGCTGTCGCCGATGGATCTGGACCCCTCCGCCGACCTGTCGATCACGGCCGATGCGGATTCGGCTCCCGATCCTACGATGGATTCAAATCTGCTGGATGACCGTGGTGGATTCTGGCTCCGCGAGGCAGGCAACATGGCGGATGCCAAACTCAATGCCGGCGGAAACATTACCATTGTCGGTGCCGATCTCGCCGCTACCACATCTGCCAACGTTCTCTTTGCAGGGACGACCGACAGTCTGCGAATTGAGGCCGCCGATCCGACCGACGCGACTGATCTCCAGATTGTCGCTGGTCAGGATTTAACGATCGTGGCCAACTCCGGCAACGTCTCCGGTGCTGGCGATATCGTGATCGACGGGATGATGACTGCGACAGACGGTACCCTGACCGTGTTCTTCACCGACACCGCCTTCCTGAGTGCGAATCAAACCGCAGGCACGGACATCCTCTTTCAGAATGCGGTGCAGCTCACCGGCAACGTGACGATCATTGCGGGAAACGATGCCACCTTCGGCAGTACGGTCGATGATGATGGCAACCCCACGACGGGATCAGCGCTAACGGTCACTGGGCCCGCCAACATTCCGCCTCCCGGAAACACGCCGGCTGGCGGAGATGTCCTGTTCGTGGGAAAAGTCGGGGGCATACCCAATGGCGCGCTGGCTGCGCTGACCGTCAACGGGGACGGGCTAATCGACTTCCTGAACTCGGTCACCGTAGATGACATTATCCTCGTGACGGCCACTTCGGAAACGGGGCGAGTCACTTTCCAAGACGTCGTGACCACGAATGCCGGTTCGGTCACGATCACGAATGCGGGGCTGTTGGTCACAAGCTCGTCGGCGCAGTTCAACGTCGCCACTGACTTCGTGCAAAACGGAGCCGGCTCAACCGAACTGGGGGCCGGCATCACGACGATGAACGGCGACGTCTCGTTCACTCAGGGAGTGCTGTTGACTCGCGCTCAACAGACCATGCCGCCCGATCCGTTGTTCAATCCGCTCACGACCATCGACACCAGCCGCGGGAACAAAAACATCACCTTCGGCGGCACCATCGACAGCGAAGTCGCTGGCGAGAATGAAGAGCAGACTATCTCGCTGGTGAACCTCACCGGCCCCACGTTTACGATTTCTTGGGATCCGCCGAATCCGCCCGGCACTGTGAGCGGCATGCCGCAAGTCCAAGTCATCGAGACGACGGGGAACATTGCGATAGGTGCCTCGGCTGCGATGGTCAAGGACGCGCTCGTCGCGTTGGACTCACTGACTGCCGACGACATCAACGTCACGGGCGATCCCGGCGGTCCCTTCACGCTCACGTTCCTCGGAGCTTTCCGCGGCACCAACGTCAATGAAGTCACGGTCGCAGGTGTCGGACTCCCTTTCCCTGCGCCGGACCCGGTGCTAACCACGATCCAAGGCCAAGCAATCATCGCCGAACACAACCCGCTGACGCTGATCGCTGGCACGGGAATGATTAAGTTCCAGGGAAACATTGGAGCCGGATTCGTGGATGTCGGACTGGGCGTTGACGGCGATCAAACGCTCGGCAATCTGACGATTGCGTCGGCCGACAAGGTCACGTTTACGAATGTCGAGACCGTCGCCGCCAACGGCCAAATTAGTCTCGGAGTTGTCAGCGCGAACGGCGTCATCACCAACGGCATCGTGATCACGGGCACGAATCCCATCGCGTTCGCGAGCGACCAAAGCATCCTCGTCAACGGTGCCGTCACCAGCAACGTGGACTTGTCGCTGCAAGCGGCCGGCGACATCACGTTGACCGCCATCGCCGATATCACCACCACCGCCAACAACAACATCACGATCGTCGCTGATGCGAATGGAGACTCCGTCGGCAACTTCGTGATGACCATGACTGGTGCTAACGCCACCGAAATCAACGCTGGCAGTGGCTTCATTGATATCCGCGCCGCCGAGGTGTTCCTCGGCAAGTTGACCAGCACCAGCCCGAACTCCACCGCTGACGAGAATCCGGCGATTCGAGTGATCGCCACCTTCCGCGCGATCAACGACATCAACGACGAGGATTTCACCGACGTCAACCTGAACGGCAAGTTCGATCCCGGCGAGACTTTCACGGACGCGAACGGCAACGGCATGTACGACGATCGCTCCAATCTCATCGCCGAACAGCGGACCAATTCGAATGACACCGGCGCGGGTGTCGTGCTCAATGCTGTCATGGGGATTGGCTCCACGAACAACGCTCTGGAGACGGAACTCGCCTCGCTGTCTGCGTTCAACCATGACCTGTCGGAACAGCAACTGGTCACGTTGGCAAACGCCACCGGAGGCACCTTCACGCTCGCGTGGAATCCGCCGGGAATCGGTGGAGCCGAGACGACCAACCCCATTCCCTTCAACGCCACCGCCGCGCAAGTCAAAACCGAGTTACTGCGGACCTTCGATACTCTGACCAACGCGGATCTGGACGTCTCTGGCAAGGCCGGCGGGCCTTACATTCTGACGTTCCTGGGTGCGCTCCAAGTGACCAACGTCCCACAGGTGATAACCGCGAACGTGGACCTGATTGGCGTGGGAGCTTCCGTGACCTCCACGACGATTGCCAACCCACAAGACGCCAACCCACAACGCGCCCTGAACAACATCGTCATCCGCGACGTCGGCACGAACAACGGCGAGCGCGTCGATTTGATCTTCGTCCACAATCAGGCCAACCAGTTCGCGTCGCCGACCACGCCGCAGTTCGCGAGTGCCAAATTCCAATTCGCGTCTGTCGACGCCAGTCCCACCGCTGGACTCACCGTCAAGACGACCGAGATCACCTTCTCGGCAGCCACGCCCGGTCCCACCAGCAATGACATCGTCATCAACTTTACGAAGAGCCAGCACACCAACTTTACGACCACTCCGCCGTCTGGAAACACCATCGGCATCCCGGTCATCACGATCGATCCCCCGTTCCCACACACGATCAACATTGACCTGGATATCGGCGAGGTGGACACCAACGCAAACGGCTTCTTAGATCCCGCCGAAGACCTCAACAAAAACGGCACCTTCGACGGCACCACCGCGAACGCACTGCGAGATGCGATCAACTCCAATCATGCCGCCAACCAACTCATTCGAGCGCGGATCACCGGCACCGATCCGACTTCCGATGCGCGTGCCCCCGGAACCGACGACATCACCGCCACGGTCAACGGAACACCCATCACGACGATCGAAACGCCCCTCGCGCTGAACGCCAACCCAGCCAGCATCGAAAATGGCGTCATCAACATCAACGTCGAAAACGGCAGCTTGCGAGTCGTCACCGACAACTCGCGACTGGTGTTGTCCGAGATGCAGCGCGGCATCGACACCTTCAATCCGCCGGACCTGGCGATCGCCGCCATCCAGTCAGAAAACACCATCAAGCTGACCGCCAACACGATCGAAGTCTTCGACGACATCCTGGCCATCTCCGCCAAGACGCAAGTCACCACGCCGACCTACACGCAAGCCACGACAGCCTTGGACAACGTGGACACGACACTGACAGTCGTCGATACCAGCCTGTTTCCCACCATCGACGCCAATCCGGCCAGCACGGATTTCTTCATTCAAATCAATTCAGAAATCCTGGCGGTGACAGACATCGACTTCGCCAACAATGAACTGACGGTCGTCCGCGGCCAGGGGGGAACGCTGGCGGCGACGCACCTGCCCGCCCCCATACTCGCCCCCTTTGATGGGCTGGCCACAAAACTCTTCGTCGTCGATCCCAGCGCCCTGCCGCCCGTCGACAGCGATCCCAGCACCACCGACTACTTCATCCGCATCGACTCGGAAGTCCTGGCCGTCACAGACCTCGATCTCGACGGCAACCTTCTCACAGTCCTGCGTGGTCAGAATGGTACGGCAGCCGGTGCCCATGTTCCTGGAACACTCATCGCGGACGTCTTCGCCATTCATCCGACAACACGACTCGGAACCAGCGCCGTACCGAACACGCCAATATCGTCGCTGACCGTCGTCGATCCAACTTTTATCCGCGATGACGGCGATCCCACCACACCCATCTTGGTCCAAATCGAATCGGAAGTCTTGGCGGTCACCGACGTCGTCGGCGACCAACTGATGGTGGTGCGCGGGCAGAACGGCACGGCGGCGGCCGCGCATGCCGCCGGAACGCTGATCACGCAAGTCGGCAACGACACCGGGATTCGCCAATACATCGAGATCCAAGCTCGCACCAACTTCGTGCTGGGTGCCGATCGAGTCATCTCCACCGACGATCATTATCTCAATTCGCTGAACGTCGCCGAAGACTTGAACGGCAACGGGAGACTGGACGCCGGTGAAACATTTACCGACGCCAACGGCAACGGCCAGTTCGATGCCGCCGAGCCGTTTACGGACATGAACGGCAACCGTGTGTATGACCTTGGCGAACCCTTCGCGGACGTCACGTTCGACTCCAACGGAATGTTGAATGGCGTATTCGATCCCAACGAGCCATTCGCGGACTCGAACGGCAACGGCAGGTTCGACCTCGGCGAGGACTTCAACGGCGACGGAGTGTTGCAGTTCAACACCGGTGAGGACATCAATCGCAACGGCGTGCTCGATCCGAACGAGGACACCAACGGCGACGGCACGCTGCAACTCCGTGGCGACAAGCCAACCACGGCGCTGAATGACGACTTCTTCTCGCAAATCAATCACGACGTGATTCACATCACCGCCGATTCCACATTCACCGGCACCAATGGCCAAGTCCTGCTGGGCGAGAACTCGACCATCAGCACCGACAATGGCATTGAACAGCTCATTTCCCCGCGTCCGGTCTTTAACCGTGTCAACAACGGAGTCTTTGAATTTCAGCCGGGAACCGCATTCTTCTCCGGCGATGTGGTGGTCAGTGAATTGACCACGCGATTCTTGTCCAATGCCGAGGTCTTGCCGGACGGCACAATCTTGAAAGAAAACTCGATCGTGTTCCTGGGCACGCTGACCTTCACCATCGGTGCCCCTGGTGAGAAGAATCTCGTGCTCGATATCGACTGGGGCGACCATGACCGGACGTTGGTGTCGGAGATTCCGCCCACGACCGCCAACACCGTGGCCCCCCGTTTCGATGTCGCGAATGGCGTTTATGTGTTTGATCCCACCAAAGACCAAAACGCCACGCGTTACTTGATCCCGGAAGGGGGCGCGAAGTATTCGATTCCGCATGAATTCTCCGAAAACGCCTTCAACCTGAAGGCCGCGGACGGACGACAGCCGATCCAGGAGCCAGGCCGGGCCACGGAAGTCACCACCGATCCGATCCAAGTCCGATTCGCCGTCTCACAGCATTCTTCCATCGTGATTGACGGCCGAGCCGTGCTGGACCCCCGCGTCCCTCCCGAAAATGTCGCGACCGCTCCGGCCGCTGTGCCGCAGAACGCCCCCTTCGACAACAGTGCGGCGGGGAAAGGCGTGAACTTTCCCAAAGAGGTCACTCTGCCCAGTAGTCGTCCAATTTCTCTCTCCAACGCCGATCCACTCTTTCAACTTTCCAGCACCGATGTGCTCGATGATCCGGACTTGTTCCTGCCTCGGTTCGACATTGGAATCGCCGCCGTCACCATTCCCACGCCCCCCACGCCGCCGCCCCAGGAACCACCGCCACCCAACCTGCCACCCGCACTCCCGAAACCGTTCATTCCGGACGCCGCGATTATCATTACGCCACAGCTCACGACGGAATCCGCCCGCTCGTCCGCAACCTCTTCGAGCGTCACCACCGATGAATACTTCGAGTTGCGACGCACGAATGACGACGGCTCGGTCACCGCGGAACGTCTGAGTGAACGCGCGGGTGAGAGCCTGTTGAATCGCGAAGAGTTTGAAAAATTTGTGCGGGAACTGGGGGACGGCGAATACGAGATTTTCTTTATCACGCGCGACAACAAGGACGGCACGACAATTCCACGCTCGGTGATTCAGTTCCGCTTGGAAAGCGGACGACTGGCTCCACCGGCCAACGACTCGCCGAACTTGTTCAAGCCGTTCAAACTGATCCCCGTTCCGAAAGTTCTCCAGCCGGTCCAGCCGGTCCCACCGAATAAGCCGAACGCCAACGGAGCCGCTGACGACCAGAACCCCGATGCTCCGAACGACGGGAATCCAAAACCGTCCGACGACGAGCTGTCCGCCCTCCCCTTACACGAACGCCACTCGGACGCCAGCTCGTGGCTCGGTCCCCTGAGCGGCACGGCGCTAGCCGCCGTTAATTCCATCTCCCTGAGCGGCACGGCGCTAGCCGCCGGTGATTCCACCATCGAATCGGAGACATCGGACTCCTCAGAGTCATCGCCGATGGCCGTGGGACTGTTGCTGATGGCTGGTACGCGATGGCGGAAAAATCGTTTCAATCCCCTCGGCTCGTCACTGTTCTCAAAAACCGCGCGTTTGGCCCGAAAGCGCGTAGCAACCGCGGACGATCAATGAGGTAGACCTATTCGGCCACGCCGAACGTGTGTGTGTGTGTGTGTTGGCCCCAACGGGGCGTGTGTGTGTGTTGACCCCAACGGGGCGTGTGTGTGTGTTGGCCCCAACGGGGCGTGTGTGTGTTGGCCCCAACGGGGCGTGTGTGTGTGTTGGCCCCAACGGGGCGTGTGTGTGTTGGCCCCAACGGGGCGTGTGTGTGTTGGCCCCAACGGGGACTGACTCGATAGCCCAGGGCAACGCCCTGGGTTCGTGCCGTACCAATGGACTCCAAGCCCCAACGGGGCGCAACTTGCAGAACCAACATGCGAGTTGCGCCCCTTCAGGGCTTACGAATCTTTTTCGTACGGTCAACCCAGGGCGATGCCCTGGGCTATCGAGTCACGCCCCCTTGGGGCTCAAAACCAAAATGATTCCGCGGGTAGTCCAAAAATCACGTCGCCTCGATCAACACCAAACAAATCGTTCACCCGTTTGATCTCGCTCCGCTTCAAAAATTGAACTCCCCAAAAATCAAATTTTCACGAGAACGCTTCTTGTTTCGCCCCCTGACCGCTCATTACCGTGGCCCGCTCATGTCAGTCAGGCAATTAGCACGACAGTTTCTGTTGAAGTCCGATCTGTTTTGAGACACGGTGCCAGCGTTTATCACTCGTCCCACCAATCAGGAATTTTCAAACATGTCCAAGTCCCTGTGGTCCCGTTCGGTTTGGGAAAACTTTCTCTCGCGCGTTTCTGGATCACGGCCGTTGTCTCGGCGTCGCCGAACTTCGTTGCGGACCAATTGGAAAAATGGAATGCCGCTTGAGGCGCTCGAACAGCGCGTTGTGCTCGCGGCCGTCGCCGTCACCGTCGATTCGGCCGCAGGCATGCTGTCCTTGGTCAGCACCGCCGGCAACACGAACGAAGTGGTCGTGGTTAGAGCCGGAGCAACCTTCACCGACGTTTTGGTCGGCGGCAAACTCACGACACGCATCGAGAGTTT
>CAMDDX010000196.1 GCA_945893075.1 Planctomyces sp. SH-PL62
ACTTCGTCCAGAATGCAGAACGGGCTGGGCTTGCTGCGGAAGATGGCCATCAACAGGGCGATGGCGGTCATGGTTTTCTCGCCGCCGCTGAGCAATGAGATGCTGCGAAGATCCTTGCCGGGTGGGCGGGCCACGATGTCGATGCCGCAGTCCAGCACGTCGTTGGGGTCTTCCAGGATGATGTCCCCTTCCCCGCCGCCGAACATTTTGCGGAAGAGTTGCTGGAACTGAATCCGGATCGCTTCGACCGTCTCCAGAAACATCCGCTGACTTTCGGCATTGAATTGTCGGATGATGTCTTCCAACGTCGCTTTGGCCTCTTCGAGGTCTTGCAGTTGCGTGCTGAGATGCTGGAACCGTCCGTCCAACTCGTCGAGGTCTTTGAGGCTGTCGGTGTTGACGCTCCCCATCATCTTGAGCTTGCGGCGCAGGCGATTGACGCGCTCTTCGAGTTCCGGGCGAATTTCGAGGAACGAGACGGAATCGGTCTCTGAGATTTGAACTTTGAACTTTGAAATTTGAGATTCAGAATCGGCACCGCTCTCCGCTTCGTGGGTTGAGACAACGACTGTCGGCTCTCGGCTTTCGGCGGTCGGCCGGAATTCGGCTTGCCAGCGGGCGAACGCCGACGCTCCCGACGCGACGACTTCGTCAAGCGTCATTTGGTATTCCTCTTCGATGCGTTCCGCGCAGACCTGCAATTGGTGCCGAGCATCGCGTGCGGCGATCTCATTCGCGTGCAAGCGGTCGGCGAGTTCACGGCGGGCGACTCGCAAGCGAGCCTCCTCCTCTGCGAACGACGACTTCTGGGTCCGCAGATGATCTTTGTCGGCCAGGACGGACGCGACTTCGGCGGCGAATTGTTCGTCGAACAATTGCAGTTCCCACAGCTCGGCATTCGTGTTGAGCAATTGCAAATTGAGCTGCCGCATCTGAGCGGCGGCGGCGTTCAGGCGACGTTCCGCCTCGTCGAATTGCTCGTCGCGTTGCCGCTGTTCGTCCTGCAAACGAGTCACAGCAGCTCGCAGGGCCTGCCAGCGTTCCTCGTGCTTGGCGAGATGCAACTGCTGTTCAATCTGCTGCTGAGTCAGTGACTGTCGATGCGATTCTCGGCTTGCGACGTCGGCTTCCAGCGTGACGAACGAATCGCGCAAGCTTGCGAGGTTGTCTTCGAACCACGCTTGCTCGGTCACAGCCCGTTCAATTTGCAGATCCAGTTCGGTGGCGAGCGATTCCCAGCGCGCCCCTTCCGCCAGAATCAAATCTCGCTCGCGGTTGGATCGTTCCACCTCTTGCCGTTGCACGCTGAAGTCCGACCGAGCGTGAGTGAGCCGGTCAGCGAGTTCTTGTTTTTCGCTCGTGGCGGATTCAATCAACCGCTCGACCCCTTTCAGCGACTGTGCGACGTCCGCCAACTGTCGCTCGCCGTCGGAGATCGTGCGGTCGAGTCGCAGCAGATCATTCTTCAACCGACGCAGTTCGCTGCGGCGAGTCAGCAGCGCGCTCTCGCTGCGGACCGTGCCGGCGAACAGGGTGCCGTCGTCTTCCAGCAGTTCGCCCTGCAACGTGACGAAGCGGCATCCGCGCCCGTCACCGCTGGCCAGTCGCAGCGCGGTGTCGAGCGTATCGACGACCCACGTCGTGCCGAGTAACGCCTCGGCCAAACCGGGCAGCGCGGTCTTGAGGCTGGCGAGTTGGTCGGCGCGTTTAATGACACCGGGAGTTGCAGCGAGGGGGAGCGAGGGAGAGGGGGAGAGGGGAAGTGAAGAAGACACTTCTACAAAGCCGACTCGTCCTGACAGGCGGCTGGTGCCGCTGTTGAGGTACTCGATAAGCGGAGCCATTTCACGGACGACGATGAGCTGTGCTCGCACGCCGAGCGCGACTTCGAGGATCGCGGCTTCGTCGAGATCCGCTTCGAGCAGATCGGCGACGCTGCCCAAGATGCTGGTCCACGGAGCGTAATCGGACGTCTGTGCTCGGCTGAGAATTTCCTTCACGCCGATGCCCAGTCCTTCTTGGCGACGTTCGAGGTCTTCCAGAACCGACTGCTGCGACTGCTTCGCGCTGCGGTCTTCGCGCTGTTCGCGGAGTTGGGCCTGACAGCGCTCTTGCTCAGCGAGAAGTTGCTGCTGACGTTCTCGAACCTCGCGGACTCGCCCGTCGAGCGATGCGACTTCCGTGAGCACAGTTTCGACGGCCGCTTGCCGGCGCAGAACCGCTGACTGAGCCGTGATGATCTCTGTATTGCACTGTTCGAGCCGCTGCCTCGTCGTGACGAAGGCGGACTGCGCGGCGGCTTGCTGAGATTGCAAACTGGCAACTCGCTGTTGTGCCGAATTGGCTTGCTGCATGAGTTCGACTTGTTTCTGGCGTTCGCGTTGCAACGTCGCCTGATCCGCTTTGAGTTGTGCGGTGAGCTCCGCCAACTTGGCTTGGGTGACGGCGAGTTCGGCTTGCAACTTGGCGTGCTGGTGGTCGCTCTCTCCCAGTTCGTCCTTGGATCGGCTCAGCTCGGCAGTCAGTTCGCAGGACCGGCCAAGCATGATCGCTCGCTGCCGGCGCAAGCGGTCCAATTCCGAGCCGAGTTCTTTTTCGCGAACCGTCAGATGCCGCAGCGTCGCCTCCTGGCGGACGACGCTTTCGCGATTGCTGGCGGCGGTCCGTTCGGCGTGACGCAGACGCGTATCGACTTCGGCGATCTCGGCGTCGAAGACCGACAGTTTTTGTTCGAGTTCCTGCTGCCGTGCGGACAAGTTGGCCAGCTCAACTTCGCCGGAATGCAGATCCGCTTCCACGGCCGTCAACTGTGCGGAGAAGTGCCGATGATCGTCAGCCGCCAAGCCGAACCACCACTCGCGCAGTTCGGCCGAGACTTCGCGGAACTTGGCGGCCTTCCCCGCTTGCGTGCGCATCGTGTTGAGCTGCGATTCGACCTCGTCCACGATGTCGCGCAGCCGCAGCAGATTTTGATCGACACGCTCCAGCTTGCGAGTCGCCTCTTCCTTGCGAGCCTTGTAACGCGAGACTCCGGCCGCTTCCTCGAAGACATGCCGCCGCGCGGCCGCGTTCGATTGCAGGATTTGATCGACTCGGCCTTGCTCGATGATGCTGTAGGCCGACGAGCCAGCTCCCGTGCCGAGGAACAGGTCTCGGATGTCTTTCAGCCGCGCGGGCTGCTGGTTGATGAGGTATTCCGAGTCGCCGTTGCGCCACAAGCGGCGGCCAATTTGCACTTCGGCGGCATCGAGCGTCAGACAGCGCGAGGAATTGTCGAACGTCAGCAGCACCTCGGCAAACGCCGCCGGCTTGCGGCCCGACGCGCCGTTGAAGATCACATCGGTCATCTCTTTGCTGCGGAGACTCTTCGGGCTTTGATCCCCCAGCACCCACTTGATCGAGTCCACGACGTTGCTCTTCCCCGAACCGTTCGGCCCGACGACGCAGGTGATCCCGCGCGAGAAGTCAAAGCGCGTCCGATCCGCGAAGCTCTTGAAGCCGAACATATCGAGCGACTTGAGCATGGCCGGAGTGGGGTTAGGGGATGGGGGCTCTGACAGCGTGAATCCGTGACTTCCGTGTCATCCGTGTTTTTCTTTCAGCGACAGGCTTAGAAAAACACGGATGACACGGAAGTCACGGATCGAACTTCGGCGGTTACTTGCGTTTCCAAAACTCGAACCATCTTCGGTCAGCTTCTTCGGCCGCTGGCGAATTGCGAGCGTCGGCGACCGAGGCGTTGCCTCGCGAATCAGATTCGGACTCGGTGACTTCATCGGGAGCAGAGGTCTGCTTCTCGATCGCCTCGCCGAGCGACTCTTTCGTATTGCCCTCGCCCTTGAGGTTGGGGACGAAGTTCGGACTGAGGTTCGCATTGCCGACGCGAACCTTCTTCGCCGAGTCTTCCTTGCGGACGAACTCGCGTCCGCCTTGAGGCAGCGCGTCGATTTCAATGTGCCCGGTGAGGTTTTGCTGCTTGGCCGCTTGCAGCAACATCTGAGCGATGTCGGGATAACTGGCTCCGAATTCGACCGCCGTGCGGATGACGTCCGCGACACGCGGCGAGACCTCTTTGCGTTTGTCCGGCTGCCCGGCCTGATACTTCGAGAGGACGATGCGATCCTTGCCAGGCTGAGCGGTGACGAGAATGTGATTGCCCGCTCGGACAGCCATCGGCGTCTTGAATTCCTGATCCTCGCCGAAGAGGACAATCTCCGAACGGCGATGCTGCGTCAGATGGATGATCGGCTCCCCCTTGCCGGTGTTCGGCAGCGTGTGCAAGGCAAAGATCTCGCGGTCCGCGTTGGGCTCCTTCATCGCCTCGCCACCGAGATACGGGTCGCGCTTATCGAGCGTCCACAAAGCTCGGAAGGCTCCGTAGCGGAGTTCGGCGCTGTCGATGCTCTTGCCGCTGGCGTCGGTCTGAGCGTTCGTCAGCCTGCGGAGCAGCAGGTGCGCTTCGCCGGCGTCAATCGTGGAGAGCGCCGCCAGCGCGTACACGCGGAAGGCTCGCTCGTTCACGGCCGCTTCACCGAGCACAGGCACCGCGTCGGCTTGGCCGAGATACGCCAAAGCCATCGCCGAATTGAACTGCACCAGCGAGTCCGGGTGTTTCAGCCCGGTTTTGAGAATCGGAATCGCCTCGTTGCCGATCGCTTCCAATTGCAACGCAGCGGTCTCGGCCATGTCAGGATCGAGCAACTGCGTCTTGAGTTTCTCCATGCGCACATGCCGAGCGACCTGCGACTCGCGGAACGCGATGTTGCGGATCACCTGCAGGTAGCGCGGATAGTTGTCTTTGTAGCGCGCGTAGATTTTCAACTCGATCGTCTGATCGGTCAGAGCTTTGGCGAGCGGTTCGCGCAGGCCGCTTTCGTTGTAAGCGAAGAATCGCTGCCCGATTTTGTCGGCGATGCGTTTCGATTGCCGCACGCTGCGGTAATCACTGCGCAGTTGCACGCGCAGATCGCGATCTTTCTTAGAAGTTCCGCCGCCCAGAATTTTGCCGCGGACCTTCAGTCCGGTGTTTTCCGATTTCCCCTCGCCCGACGTGATCAGGATCGACCCCTTCGCCTTGGCGAGGATGTGCCCTTTCATAATTCCTTGACCGGGGACAAGGGCGGCTTCGGACAATTCCGTTTCCAGCAACCATCCGCCGTTGAGACTGGTGGTGGTGTCGCCATCAGGCACGCGGACATCGACGTCAAACGCTTCCCCCTTACGAATTGTTGGCGGGAGCAGCGCTTGGATGATGACCAACGCCGTGTCGCGCGAACGCAAGATCGTTTCCGGATCGTCGATGCCACGACGCCGCATGTCGTCGGCGAGCACCTCGCGGTAGACCGACGGCGGCGGATCACCACCCGTTCCATCCAAGCCGACGACCAAGCCCACGCCTTGCAGCACGACATAGTTCAAGCCGGCGAACGACGCATAATCGCCCACGAACGGCGTCTCGACTTTCGTCTGGAATTCCCGGTCATTTTCCTTCTCCTCCTTCTCGAGATCGCTGAGTTTTTCGAACTCCTCGTCCGATTTGTCGGGCGACTGCGAGCGCAGCATCTTGGAGCTCAGAAGTTTGAACTCCTGGCAGCCGATGAGCGCGCCGCAAAACAACAGGCTCAGCAACAGGCACACGCCGAGTCGAAACGCCTTCATGACGTCGCTCCGGAACGAGAGGGGCAAAACGAACGCACAGCGTTCGTCGCCGAGAGGTGGGAAAGAAACAAACGGAGGGGAATTCAGACAGGAATTTGCTCGACCAGATCGCCGAGCGGCAGGAATGGAGCGGGAAAGTACGCCCGCTCGCGAGAGAGGGTCAAGGTGAGATAACGGCGGGACGCACGACGCACATTGCGGGCGAGCCGGGGTCAGGTGTTCTGATTTCTGTTTTGGCCGTGGATTTGCCGTCGATGGTCGTTGCCTGACAGTCTTCCAATCCACACTTGGTTCCGTTTGCGACGCCAAAACAGAAATCAGAACACCTGACCCCTCAACCGCGCCTCACCGAATCCAACCGCCACCGAGCACTCGATCGCCGTCATACAACACGACCGCTTGACCCGGCGCGACTCCGAATTGCGGCTCGGTGAAGTAGACCCGCACGCGATCCTCGTCGAGCACTTCGACCTCGGCCGCCGCCGCTTGATGCTGCGAACGAATTTGGGCATGACAGGCAAACCGGGCGGGAACATCATCGACCAGCCAGTTCAACCGATCGGCTTCCAACATCGGCTCCATCAAATCGTCTCGCATCCCAATGACAACTCGCCGAGTCGTCGGCTCAACCGCCACGACATACCGCGGCGTCCCGAACGCCAATCCCAATCCCTTGCGCTGACCAACCGTGAATTGTTGAAAGCCATCATGCTGGCCCAGCACATTGCCCTCGGTATCCACGATCTCACCGGCCGTCTCTTGCGGCCCGCGATAACGATCCAAAAATCCGACGTAGTCATTGTCCGGAATGAAACAGATCTCTTGGCTGTCCGGCTTATCGGCCACTCGCAGTCCAGTCTGCCGAGCCAAGTCACGAATCTCCGTCTTCTCAAAGTCGCCGACCGGAAAGATCACGCGATCGAGAATCGCCTTGTTGATGCCGAACAACACATACGACTGATCCTTCGAGAGATCACGGCCGCGAGTCAGGACGGAGGTTTCCCCTCCTTCACTCGCAATCCGCGCGTAATGCCCCGACGCGATGTGATCGGCTCCGACCGATTGCGCGAAATCCCACAGCTTGCCGAACTTCAGCCAGTTGTTGCACATCACGCACGGATTCGGAGTGCGTCCGGCAAGATACTCGTCGGCGAAATAATCCTTGATGCGTCCAAACGCATCCTGAAAGTTCAGCGCGTGAAACGGAATGTCGAGCGAGTCCGCGACACGCCGCGCATCCGCCGCGTCCGTGGCGCTGCAACAACCTTGCTTGTGAGCCTTCGGATTGAGGATCGGCAGATCGGCCGTGAGCGACGTCCGGCAAACGGTTTCCTGGCTGTCGTCCGTCGCGCCCGAGCGCATGAACAACCCGATCACCTCATAGCCCTGCTGCTGCAACAAGACCGCCGCCGCAGAACTATCCACTCCACCGCTCATCGCTAAGACAACACGCTTTGACATTGAGAATCTGACTGTGATTGGAAGGTGCTTACTGTGGTTTGATTCGACTCAGCCAATAACCGGGTGAGCGGCTCGCATGTGGCAAGGCCACGATCTTAATTTCGTCGGCCGACTGATCGACCTGAAAGATCACGGAATAGCGAAATCGTTTGACAGGCACTCGCCGACAATCACGTTCCACCAATTCCCAACTCAGTGGATCGGGGAGTATTCGAGCGATGGCCTGGTCGATCTCAATGGCCAATTCCTCGCCCAGCCCGGATCGTTGAGCCTCGTTCCAGGTCACTGCCTGCTCATACTCAATCCAAAATGAGGACAGATAACGCAGCCTCATCGAAGTCGTTCCAAGAGGGCCTTGGATTTGGCTCGGAACTCCTCTTCTGAGTAAGACGCTTCGCGTCCGGAGTCGTAGTCATCCAAACGGCGTTGCAACTCCTGGGACCAACGTTGGCGAAACTCGTCGGGGTTCCACGGCGGCATTTCGTCAGCGACGCTCAGCTCAAGCGATTCCAACAGAGAGACCCGGTCTTCCAAACCCAACGCTAACGCCGCCTCGATGACAGCCCGCGCCGCGGGCGACTGTGGTGCAGCCGTATGATCTGATGAGCGAACATCGTCCCCATGAGTCGTACGACTCGATGGCAGCGAAGGTATCTGAGCAACAGTCATCGGGTTCCCTTTCTTCTCGGCATTGCCTGCAATCGACTTTTCGCAAGCAACTCTAATCAGCCTTCGTACTGACGCCAACCGCCAAACTTTGCTCCATGAAGTGCAGTGCGAGCCGCAAGTTCGCCTGCGTCCACAACAGCGGTGTGATGTCGTTCGGTCCCCAGACGCCGTTCTCGCGGTAGTTCGATTCCGGGCAGCGCAGCGGCGGGAATGAACCACTCTCGCCCGTGAGCTGTCGCAAGCTGCGGTTGAGATGCTGCGTCTGCAATTCGAGTTGTGAGGCATCGCCCGTTTGCTGGTAACGCCGGCCGTGAATCACCGAGATGATCGGGTCGAACAGGCACCACTGAGCTTCGCCTCCCGGTTGCAGCAAGCTGTCGCGAGCGGACATGTCCTCGCTGACATCCACCGTGCGGCTGGCCGGATCGAGCAGCTTCTTGTAGTCCGCACACCAGTACGAATCGCCCAGGTAGCGCCGCACTCCGTACGGACCAAGCAAGTGCGCGACGACATTGGCGACGATGGTCTCGGCCATGTCGCCGTCCACGACCTGCAACGGATAGATCAGGAACAGCAACGCTGAGTCATACGGCCGTTTCTTGGCGGGATCGTCTTGGATGCACTCGTTGGGCAGAATCGCTGTGAGTGCCGCTTGGCCCCGCTCGATCAAGCCTTCGGCTCGGCGGCAGGTTTGATCGATAAACGATTTCGTCGCTCCCTGCGGCATCTGCGCGGAAGCCATCGTGACGAAGTAGTCGCGCAGCGCAGTCAGCCCACCGACCACGGCTCCGATGCTCGACGCTTCCACCTTGCGGGCCTCTTCCCAGTGGCCGCTGTCCTCGTCCTGCCAGAATTGGATCGCCTCGAAATACTGCACGAAGTTGGAGAGCAACTTGATGTCCTCGCCCGTCGGCTGCCAGTGCCCCGCGAGCGCCAGTTTGCTCGCCAGCCACATCCAATTTCCGAGAGCGTCGTTTTGCGCGTGCGCCCATTGTTCGGAGACTTCGGCGAGATGATCTCCATCGAAGCGAATGTGCGGCCGGAGCATCACGTTCTGCGGGTCCGCTTTGCCAACGATGATGTCTCGCAGCTTCCCCTTCTGCGTGTGCTCGAACTGCGTGATCGAGGCCACGGCCTGAACCGCGCGGTCATGCTCGCCCAGCACATGAAAATGGTGCGCGATGTGGATGTTGTCCCGCACCCAGACGTTCTGATACCCGGTGTATTCCACGTCCTTACTGTTCGCGAGCGCGGCTGAGAACAACCCGCTCTTCAGTGTCGGAAACTGAAACGTCCCGTGCTCGATCAAGTGCCGAGTGATGTTGCGCACGTCATCCGCGCGATATTGGTCGCGGATCAAGCCGTCCAGGGGATGAGTCATATCAGCCTTTCGATCGGGAGAATTCCAGGATTGAGAAGTCGAGTTGCCGGAGAGCCGAGACGGTCGTCGTCCTGACTGCCAGAACAAGCGGTTGTCGGTCAGAACTCCACGTCGGTGGGCGCAGTTCAGACAAATCTTCTCGTCACCGTTTTGGAGAAACAGTTCGCCATCGACCAGCCCGTGAAACCAATCTTCGCCGGGACTTTGGTAATAGCAGTATTCGCGCGGTCCCGACTTGATCCGCACCTGCCAGCCATCAGGGGCGGGAAGATACAGTCTGCGGTCCAAGTTCGCGCGGGCCGGGCCTTTGATCAGTTGCGGATCGGCGTCAGACCGATCCGCTTCAGACAACGCTTGCTCGACCTCCTCCGACAGCTTGGCCCCCTTGGAGAATTCCTCCGCCTCCGCACGGGCGGCGAAGAGTTCCTCAATGGCGTTCTGCAACCGTTCGGCGATACCCCGCAGCGCCTCCGGAGTTTCCTCGGGGAAGTCATCCTCTGCGTTCGATGAATTTGATGCCGTAATCACAACAGACTCCCCTCAGCCGAATCGCAGGAGTTCACTTACCGACCAGCCACTCGCAGATGATACAACCAGACCGATCGGACGTCCGCTGGGTCGCAGGATTGTGAATCGACAAGATTTGATCGGTCGTTTTACGATACATTCCACAAAGGACGAGACAGAGAAGTCTGTCGCAATGTTGTTTTGGGTGATGATCGCGGAGGCGAAAATGCTGAGCCTGCAAACTCAAGGCGCGCGACTATGCGACCGACTGTCGCGGCGTGAAGCGTTGCGCATCGGCGGTTTGGGAGCCTGTGGATTGTCGCTGCCGCAGTTGTTGGCTTCACAATCGGCGTTGGCCGAGACAGCCACGCCGCTGATTTCCAAGAAAGCGCGGTCCTGCATAGTTCTGTTTTTGATGGGTGGTCCTCCTCAGCAGTCAACGTGGGATCCAAAACCGGATGCTCCGAAAGAAGTCCGCGGCGAGATCGAACCGATCGCAACGAGCATCCCCGGCGTGCAGTTTGGGGAGCTGATGCCTCGGCTGGCGAAGCACGCCGACAAGCTGGCGGTGCTGCGAGCGGTCTCGACGAACGACAACGCGCACTCGTCCAGCGGCTACTACATGCTGACCGGCCGGCCGCACACGCCGATGAATGCGGAAAATGCGAATCCCGGTCCCCCGAACGATTGGCCGAATTGGGGCAGCGTCGTGCAACGACTGAGTCCTCCGCGCGGTCATCTACCTGCTTCGGTGCGGCTGCCCAATCACATCTTCAATACGGATGGCTCGACCTGGCCGGGGCAGGACGGCGGAATGTTGGGACATGGGCAAGACCCGTGGCTGTTTCGCTGTCAGCCGCACGCTGCCGACTATCGCATCAGCGAATTCCAGTTGCCGGAAAGCATGTCGCTGGACCGGCTCGCCGGGCGGCGCGATCTCGTGCGGTTGTTCGATCAACAATCGGATGCGACCGAGCGATTGTCACGTTCGCGTGTCTTCGGCGATCAACAGCAACGGGCCTATGGGCTGTTGGCCTCGGCCGCGTCGCGCGGAGCTTTCGATCTGTCGGCCGAGGATGACAAGACTCGGCAACGATACGGCGCGTCACCGTTCGGGCAGAGTTGCTTGCTGGCTCGTCGATTGATCGAGGCGGATGTGCGGCTCGTCCAAGTGAATTGGTTTCGCGGTCCAGATGAACCAGCGGCCAATCCTTGCTGGGACTCGCACACGAACGAAACAAAACGCCTGCGCGAAGTGCTCGTCCCACCGACCGATCACGGCTTCGCCTCTCTGCTGGAAGACCTGTCCGAGCGCGGCATGCTCGACGAAACGCTGATCGTCTGCATGGCGGAGTTCGGTCGCACGCCCAAGATCAATGGCAGTGGCGGCCGAGATCACTGGGGACCAGTCTTCTCCGTCGCGCTCGCGGGGGGCGGCATTCGCGGAGGCGTCGTACACGGAGCCTCCGACGCGCTGGGCGGCTATCCGCGCAGCGGACTCGTCCGACCGGAAGACCTCACGGCCACAATGTTCCACTGCCTCGGCTTCGCGCCGGAGACCGAGTTCCACGACAGCCAGAACCGCCCCTACCCGATCAGCCGCGGCCAAGTCATTCGGCCAATCCTGGCATAACCTTGGAGTGCTCCGGCTTGACGGAGCCCTCCATGGATTGCGGTCGTTGAGTTTCAACTCCGTGAAACCTGCTGCCGTGAGATTCGACGCCCGAAAGTCTTCTTTCACGACAGCGTCACGTGGCCGTGCGCAACGTCATTCCCGCATTGGATGGAGGGCGGTGTCGAGCCACCGCACTCCAGGTGAGCTACTTGAACGCAAAGTCCTCGGCGACAGGCAGGTCGCTGAGTTTGCCGATCCCGAACAGCGAGAGAAATCGCGGCGTCGTCACATACGGCGGGTCGTTCTTGCTCTTCGAGTTCTGCGGCGAGTGGGCACGGTCGATGCGAATCAACTCGCGTTGCAGCAACTGACGCAGCACGGATCCCGCATTCAATTTCCCCAACGCTTCCATCTGCGATTTCGTGATCGGCTGCTTGTACGCCACGATCGACAACACTTCGAGCGTGTCCTGCGTCAGCTTCACATCACGCGGTCCATAGCCAAAGACTTTATTTCGCACCGACTCGAACTCCGGCAGCAACGACAGTCGATAGCCACCCTCGCCGAGCGTGATTGCATACGGCCGGCCTTCATCCGCGTACTGCCGGTTGAGTTCATCGAGCAGGCACTCGACAAAGCCGAAGCCGTGATCGGTGTGAAACAAAGAACTGAGCTTCTTCGCCGTCAGCGGCATCCCACCAACGAACAACGCCGCTTCAACGACTTGTTTTTCCGAAACATGCTGCGTGGCATCCATCACGACTGCCGCCGCCGGTCTCGAAGCCGTCGCGGACGCGCTGCTCACGGAGACGGGAACGACTTCGGTCGGAGCCGTGACCACAGCGGCATCGGCGAGTTCTGTGACATCTGGATGACCGGTTTCTTCAGCGGGCGGCGACGGCGTCTGCGCGTCCATCTCGCGTTCAATCGCCTCGGTCGCTTCCAGCGCCCGCAGGTAAGCCGCTTCGAGATCATCGGCCAACAACGGCTCATCCCATCCGGCCGCATCATCGCGCGCGGGCGTCTCTTCTAGTTCATCTGACTGTGGCAGTAGCTCATCCATGAGCGGCGTTCCGACCGTAGGAGTTCCCAGCGGGCGGGTTTATAGTCCCACCCTTCGCAAAGCGACAAGACGCCTCGCGACCCTTCCGACAACCAGGAGAATCACATTCGTGGATCAAAAGGTGACGATCAATCGCCGTTTAGTCGGCTGTCTGGCGCTCGCGTTTCTCGTGGGAGCAGTCGTCTCGTTCTTTAGAGAAGGTGATTCCGTCAACATGTGGCAGAGCATCTGCACTCGCGTGGGAGTGGTGCTCGGAGCGTTATGGCTGGCGTTGCCAAAGGACGGCACGTTGGGCAAGTGGGCGGAAGTCTCGATGACCAAACTGCTGGTCATTGTCCTGGCCCTCATCGTGGTGGTCCGCGCCCCGCAACGCTACGTGCCGATCCTGCTGGCCGTCGCCGCCGCCGGCCGCTACCTGCGCCCACCCGATAAGCCGCGCCCGCCGCGCGAGTTCAACTAGCGACAAACTCACTCAGCTCGCCAGAAATTTCGCGGCGAACGTGAAAACCAAATACAGTGCATAAATCACGGCACCAATGAGCGCGAGAGAGGTGATGGAACTCAGTACGCCCGATTTGCCAACGACTTTGTCGCGAAGCCACTGAAAGAGGGAGAGCTTCGTCTGTTTCGTCTCGGTCTCAGTCTCGGTCCCGATCTTGGCGTAGATTTTCTGCATGTTGCCGCGCCGGTCGTGCATGGGATCGACCCGCTTTTGGACGGATTCTTCTTGCGCGATCCGTCTCTTCATGAGGACTTTGAATTCGGGATAGACTTCCAACGGCCGGAATTCCCCTTTCTCGCCGCGAATCGCCTTCGTATTCAAGGGCAGCAATTCCGTTTTGATCATGTGCTGGATCTGCGTCGCAAACATTTTGGTGATGACCGACTGCCCTTTCGCGTTCGTGAAGGCGACGTGCCAGATGGTGGGATCCTTCGCCGGTAGTTTCGCCGACGTTGCGACTGCGCTGTCGCCCGAGGCCGTGGAGGTCACTTCCGGGTTGACCTTGGGGATCGCCGGCGTGGGCGCTATCGCCGGGGCCGGGGCCGTTTGATTGACGCTGCTCGCCTCAGCGCCAACGATGAAACTGAGCGCTGGGTTCTCGCGGCCAAGACCCTTGAGATCCTTAATGAGTTCCTCGCAGTTCGCGTAGCGGTATTTTTTCTCTTTCTCGATCATCTTGCCGATGATCAGGTCGAGCTTGTCCGACACCTCGTGATTCAGCTTGCGTGCGCTGACGTACGTCCCCGCTTCTTTGGCTTGCATCAGCTTCACGATCGTGTCGCCCACGAATGGCAGCTTGCCAGTCACGAAGTAATACAGCGTGACCCCCAGCGAGTAGATGTCCGACCGTTTGTCAACGGTTTTTGCGTCACGTGCCTGTTCGGGAGCCATATACGATGGCGTGCCCAGTGTCGTGCCGATTTGAGTCATCGAATGATCTTCGTCATCAACGACTTTGGCCAAACCGAAGTCCGAGACTTTCGTGACCCCCTTCGTCGTGACCAGGATATTGTCCGGCTTGATGTCACGGTGGATGATGCTCAGTCCGTGAGCGGCACGCAGCGCATCGGCACAGCGCAAGACGATGTGGATCGCGTCGCCGATCGACAGCTTTCCAAGCTGGTCCATCCAGCTTTGCATGCTCTGGCCATCCACGAATTCGATGGCGACAAAATGCCGGTCATGGGCACAATCCACCGCATACGCCTTGACGGCGTTGGGATGATCGAGTTTCGCCATCGACCGCGCCTCGCGGATGAACCGCTCGACGAACCCCGGCTTTTTGGCCATTTCTTTGGAAAGCAATTTCAGTGCGACGGGACGATCCAGACTGACCTGCCGCGCAAGGAAGACTTCCGCCATGCCTCCCTGGCCGAGCTTCCTCTGAAGTTCAAAATCCCCCAAGACCTCTTTCAGGGGCTCCGCGGCTTCGGCGTGATTCAGCAGCGGTTCCGCCGTGTTGTCGAGACCGACAATCGTCGCCGCCATATTCTGTGGATTTTGATTGTCGGACACGACGCACTCTTCTCCCAAAGGACTACGCGACGCGCGGAGCACCCAGCTTGCCTCAAGCTGGGTGCGAAGCACATGCAACTCAGGACCACCGTTGCTCAAGAATAGAGGTTCTTTCCCAATTGCACCTCCATCAAAGTTTCGTGTGCCGCCAGCACGCTCGTCCGGCCGAGGCGGCGCAGGTCCAGAATCGTCGCGCGGTCACGAGCCGCTGGGGCGATGCGTTGTTGGGCTTCGCGAAACGCGGCGGTCACTTGGTCCTCAGTCGGTTCAGAACGGCGAGCAGACATGCAAAGCATCCTCGCGGCTTGGCGTGCAAGGAAACGGCGTGGGCCACAGTTTTACGGCCAGAGACCGACTTTGCCACCGACTCGCGCGTGGCCCATCCCGGTGGGTGTGCCCAGAGATTTTGGCGGTGTTAAGTTTTAGTGGTGTCGCAAGTTGACCAATAGAGTTGCCATTGATTGCTATCGCGGAGGTTGGTCAGGGCGGAGACGGATTCGGCGTTGCGGAGATTCCAGCGGGCACCGGAGCGTTTC
>CAMDDX010000197.1 GCA_945893075.1 Planctomyces sp. SH-PL62
ACGACATAGGCCGCGACCAGCCAGCGAATTTCGATGGGGATCAGCCCCATCAACAACACTTGCTGACGCGGATACCACATGGCGAAGACCGCCATCACGGCCATCACGGCTCCGGAGGCTCCGACGACTTGCGCTCGCTCGTGCAGGAAGCCGGCCTGCAGGCCGAGAAAACTCAGACCCGCGACCACTGCCGCCAGCAGATAGAACGCGAGGAACTCGCGGCTCCCCAGGCGCTCCAGCAGAGTGCGGCCAAAGAACCACAGGCACAGCATATTGAACACGAGATGCAGCAGATCCTTCGTGCCGTGACAGAAGGCATACGTCAGCAGTCGCCACAGTTGCCAGTGCGGCAGCGTGTCATCGGTCGTCAACGCCAGCGACTCGGTGACACGCAGCGAGGCGAAGTTTTGGCCGATGAAGACCAACACACACAGGCCGATCAGCCAGCGAATCGCGGACGAACCGCCACCGCCGCCACCCTCCGGTTGCCATTCCGGGTCTCGATAGTAGTCGCGATCTTCGAAACCCATGTCGGCACCGTCACCAGTTTCCAGTGGAGCCCGCGCGAGCGCGAACTCCGCTCAACGATTATTACTTGTTGTTCGCGGCCGCGCGTGGAACGTCGCCCGCCGCTTGGTCGGCGAGGCGTTCGTTTTCTTTCGTCAGCCGCTCAATCTCGTCGCGCGTCCGTTTGATCAGCCGACGCAGGTCGTCGACTTCCCCCTGCGTGAGATTGCGATCGTTTTCCAGATCGCCCACTGACTTGTGGTAGCCCTCTTTCAAAAACTTGTCGAGATTCTGATTGGCCAGAGCCGGGTCACCATTGAGTTCCTTCTTCCGCAACTCCAATTGTTCTTCCGCTTTGGCCTTCGCGTTCTTTTGGTACTCCAGATTTCTTTCCTGTTGCGCCACCAATTCATCCTTGATGAGCATCGTCTTTTCGTAGTTCGAGAACTGCACTCTGTGCTGCAACGGGATGTTGGACCGGAAACGCCAGTTGGGGCCATATCGCCAAGTCTTGTCTTCATCGGGCCGCAACCGCCAATTCGGAATCAACGCCGCTTGGGCCTCTTGAGCGGCACTGATCTTGAACGCACCGACGTAACTCATTCCGGCTCCATCGGCCGAGGGTTGAAAGGCGTAGACAATCGGGATCACGTTGCCAGCGGGAGCAAAGCCTTGATTGGTTCCCAGAGACACCGCCAACATCCCCGGCTGGCGGCCAGCGACCACTTGCGGAGCAACCCAATATCGCTCCCAGCCGTGAATGGTTGCCTGCAATTCCCCTTTGGCAATCTCCACCGCTTTCTCGGATTCGTCCGACTTCTTCCGCAATTCCAGGACTTTGGCCTTCGCTTCGGCAGTCTTCTTCTGCCAACTGCCGCGGACCTGCACCAAGCGCGAGGCTAACGGTGTCCCCGCCAGCGCCAACAACATCACCAGGATGACCAGCCAAATTCCGAATTTCTTCATGGGAATCGTTCCTTCTGGGGCAGCCGCTTGAGCGTGACCGACTCTCGCAAACCGCGATGGTCCGTCCGCCAAAACTACTCGCTGCGATCAAGACGGTCTCCGACACGTCGTCCGGGATGATACGGCGGCTTTTTTGAAGGGGTCAAGAAGGAGATTTTCACCGCTGTCACGTGGGGCGCAAAAGAACCTTGTCGCGTAGGGTGGGACAAGCCGCTTCGGCGCCGGCCCACCATTTTGATTCGCAACAAGATCCCCGTCTTCGCCCACAAAGCGTCGAGCAACTTTTGTCCAATTGCTGGTGGGCCGGCGGTCAAAGCGACCTTGTCCCACCCTACAGCCTTCGTACCCATCATGCCCGGTCACCGATAGACTCCCCCGCCTTTAACCCGAACCTTCATTTTGCAACAGATGCCGCAATGCCCAAGCCCAAAGTCGCACGGACCGATCTCAAACCGGGTGAAAATCTCTGCCAGCACTGCACGGCCAAGTGTTGCCGCTACTTCGCCCTGCCGATCGAAACCCCGAAAACTCCCAAGGACTTCGACTATCTGCGCTGGTATCTGATCCACGGCCGCATCTCGATCTTCGTGGACGGCGACAAGTGGTTTCTGATGGTCCACAACGACTGCGAACACCTGCAAGAGGACAATCGCTGCGGGATCTATCACGACCGTCCGCAAATCTGCCGCGAATACACCACCGACGCCTGCGAATACGACGGCGACGGCCAATACGACATGCTGTTTGAATGCGCCGAACAAATCGTCGAGTTCGCCGAAGCGTTCCTGCCACACGTCCCGTCTGCGAAAACCGTCGGCAGCAAGAAGAAACTGAGCCTGCCAATCCTCAGCGTCGTCACCGAGTCCGCATGAATAACGACGTCGACTCTCGATGTGCCCAATTGAAACCTCAAATCTGAAATTTGAAATCTGAGCCCAATGTCTCGCCCCATCATCAAGCCGACCACCCTCAAGGGATTCCGCGACTACTTGCCGAGCGCAATGATCGCGCGCGAGAAGCTCATTGATACCGCGCGGCAGGTTTATCGCAGCTACGGCTTCTCGCCGATCGACACGCCTGCGCTGGAACACGCCGAGATTCTGCTCGGAAAAGGGGGGGACGAGTCCGACAAGCAACTCTTCCGCTTTCGCGACAACGGAGACCGCGATGTCGCGCTGCGGTTCGACCTGACCGTGCCGCTGGCTCGGTTCGCGGCGCAGCACATTCACGAGATCGGGACGCCGTTCAAGCGGTATCACATTGGCACTGTCTGGCGCGGCGAGAACACTCAGAAGGGCCGCTATCGCGAGTTCATGCAGTGCGACTTCGACACGATCGGCACAACGTCCAACGCTTCCGACATCGAAACGCTGCTCGTCATTCACGACCTCTTCGAGCACCTCGGCTTCTCGAAGTTCACCATCCGAGTCAATAACCGGCTGGTGCTCAATGGCCTGTTGGAGACGTTGGGCCTGGCGGACAAGTCGGCGGGCGTGCTGCGGTGCATCGACAAGCTGCCGAAGGCTGGTCCGGAGAAAGTCGTCGCCGAGATGATCGAGCGAGTTGGTGCGACCGCCGAACAAGCCGCCGAAGTCATTGCTTTCGCGGACCTCAAAGGGGAGCCGTTTGCGATCCTGACAACGCTCGAAACGAAACTGGCCAGCAACGACGTGGGACTGACAGGAGTCGCTCGGCTGCGCGAACTCTTCACGACCATTCGGCAAGCGGGCATCCCGACTGAGCGAGTCGAACTCGATCTCGCGATCGCGCGAGGTCTCGACTACTACACGGGCACAATCTACGAGACGTTTCTCGGCGACCTGCCCGGCATTGGCAGCGTTTGTTCGGGAGGCCGCTACGACAACCTCGCCGAACTCTTCACGACGCAGAAGCTGCCCGGCGTCGGCGCGAGCCTCGGCCTCGACCGCTTGCTCGCCGCGATGGAAGAACTTGGCATGGTCGCCGCGGCATCGACTCCGGCAAAGGTGCTGATTGCCTTCTTCGACGCAAATCACCTGGGGGACTATCACCGCCTCGCGCGCGACCTGCGAGCGGCCGGCCTCTCGGCGGAGGTTTATCCGGAAGCGGTCTCACTGGGCGACCAATTGAAATACGCCGTCCGCAAAGGCTTTCCGACGGCGGTGATCGCTGGCGACCGTGAATTCGCCGCCGATCAATGGCAGGTCAAGAACCTGCTGACTCGCGAACAAGTCACCGTCCCATCCGCCGAGTTGATCGAGCACCTGCGTCGCCTGGTGGGATAACTCAACTACGGAGCCGAACTGATCTTCTCGGCCGTCGGGAAATTCTCCGGGATCGGCAAAGTCACCTGACCGGTGGCAGACCATTCGCTGCCGCGCGCGACAACCGATTGGAAGCCGACACACTTCATCGAGTAAGTGTCGTGCCCCATGACGGTCGTGAAGACTCGGCCTTTGCCGTAAGGAATCCACCAGATCATTGGCTCGTGCGCGCCGGTGCCCCCTTTGGTGGAATCCGAGAAGGCTGTCGCGATCAGGTGCATGTCGGCGGCGGGGCCGCGCTGGCCGTGATACAGCTCATCCTTGGTGTGGAGCCATTCGGCGGGCAAGCCTTTGACGACGGGGTGAGCGGTGTCGCGCAGGCGAATCGTGAATTCGTGCTGTGGGCCGTGGCCGGCTCCGGGGCCTTGGCCTTTTGGCGTGCGTACAACTTCACCGGCATCGTTGGTCGTGATGCGATCGCCGAATCCGTTTCCGCGCCAGCCGAGGCCGATCATCTTGTTGAAGTCCGGCCACTGCTCGAAGGCGTTGTTCGCGGCATGAACGATGACGAGTCCGCCTCCGGAACTGACGAACTTTTCGAGATCGCGCTGCACCGGTTCCGGCCAGAGTTCGCCGTTGTAGTTACTGAGGACGACTTGAAAGTCGGCGAACTTGGGGCGGAAGCCATTCCACGCTTCGGCGGGAGACTTGTTGGGGGGCGTCGTGGCCACCGAAACGTCGAATCGGCTGCTGCGGGTCAAGAATTCCTGAAGGATCGGTGTCGTGGCTTTCCAGTTGTGATTGTTCTGGCCATCGACGATCAGCAGCTTGAGTTTCTCGGCGGATTCGGCGGGCAGAGGCAACAGGCTGAGCACAAACGCGGTGGCGATCACGAACAGGTACTTCATAGCTGGTCCTTCGGAGATGCAGAAAACTTGAGACGAAACCCCTCTTCGCGCGTACAATCGGGGGGCGACGGCGGGAGGGCCGGAGCTTAAGCGGCATCTCGAACCCCGGCAAATCAGAAACCCCCGGCATAGACGGAAGAGTCTTGCCGCCGTTTCTCCAGGCTGGCCGTTTTTGAGAATCGCGGCTTCGGCCATCGGAACCAGCGGACGATTACCCTAGCACGGCAGTTACAGCGATTGCGCCGACAGAACCGAATTCGCCTGGGCGAACGGACTGCCGGCCACCTGCCGAACAAAATTCTCAGAAGCTTCCTCGAACGGCTCATGCAGCTCGATTCGCTTCTGTGACTGGATGTTCCTAACCACGAGCGGATTGTGGCCGGCGGAAAAGCACCGGCGAACTGAGAAGGAGTTCTGTGATGCTTGTGCTGTCGAGACAACGCGACGAGAGCATCATCATTGGTGACAACATCGTCATCACGGTGGTGGATATTCGCGGCGATAAAGTGCGTCTGGGGATCGAAGCTCCCAAAGAAGTGCCGGTCCATCGCCAAGAAGTCTACGATGCGATCCAACGAGAAAACGCTCTCAAAACTAACGCCCCTAAAGACGAGCAGCCGGCTGAGAAAAAGTCGTAGGCTCGTCTCTCAAGTTTTCAAACAGAGGCACACTCTGCTTGTGCTGGTGGAGTTCTTCCACCGGTCATGCGGGGTGTGCCTCTGTTGCTGCGCTGGCGATCAGCGGGGCCAGCGGGTTCATTCAGCATTGGTGTGGAGTCAGTAAAGCGGTTTCTGTCTCGAAGATCGCGCACCAGCCCTTGAACGCCGGGCCGATGACCACCAACGATCGCGGCTCTTCAGCCAGATTGAGCGGTCGTTCTCCAAACCACTCCACTCGGCGAGTCGGAGTCATCGCCAGCCAACGGTGAAAATGACCGACGAACAAGTGTCGTTCGGGAACGGCGGCAAAGCTGCGAGTCGCCTTCTCTGCGGTATCGGGTGGGCCGTCGAAGTACCACAAATCGTCGATCTTCCGTGCATCCAGCCACGGTTCGACATGGCTGAATCGGCAATTCTCGATGGTCAAATGCGGCTGCATGCCGGCCATGTACTCCAAAAATGCGGGATCGGCCTTTTGACGAAGTTGATCAGAGACTTCGTAGCTCAATCCGACATCATGATTGCCCCAAACGCCAATGGCCCCCGCCTCGCGCAACAACGCGGCCACCTGCACGGGGTTTCCAGAGGCTCGGTAGGAGTCGCACGCGTCCCCCAGCGACACGACAACGTCCACACCCTCACGGTGGAACAAGCTCAACGCTCGCTCCAATGCTTCGACGGCTTCGTGAATGTCGGCAACAATTCCAATTCGCATGGTCATTTTGCCTCTGTCACAGGGACTGGCTTCGCGGGGAACAGTCGGCTCAACAGCAGATGCGTCGGAAAGAACAGGCAGGTCGGCAGGACCAGCATCATCAAGCCGAGATAAGCCAGCGGCGGCAGCGACTCTTGAGGCTTCTGATCGCTGAAGCCATGCACGTAGTTGATGTTGACCGGCAGATTCGGATTGTCGGCGGGAGCGGGCTGAGCCGGCATCGCGAAAAAGCAAATTAGTACCAAACCCCAAGCCAGCAATGTCCAAGAGAGAAACGCGCGGCGGTCATAGCCCAGCCGGTGTAGCAGCCACAGCAACAGGATTGGCAACCAAAAATGAAAGAACGACAGCCCACGTACAAACAGCGCCTTTTGCGGATCGAACATGTAACGGGTCATGCCCGTCACCGGCAGACCGAACAGCAGTCCCAGGAAATCCAACTGCCAGAGCAACTGCGGCAAGACGATTCCCACGGCGGCCATCGACACCAGCAATGCGCTTTCACACCAGACGGCGACCAGAGTCAACAGCACGGCGACATCGCAGAAGTACAGAAAATTCGTCGGCCCATACGCCTGCAAGTAGTAAGGCACGAGAACCGCCGCAAACGCCGAGTAGGCGATTTTGACCGATCGCGGAACGCGACCGTCTCGGATGCTCATACGCGTCGCTCCTGAACTAAGTTCGCGAGTCGCCTTGCTTCAACAACTGTTCCAGAATGTCCGGCAAATCACCCCCGTCAGAAGTCGTCCACATGATTTGCCCGTTCTTACCGATGACATAGACACACGGCAGATATTCGTTATGCAGTTCCTGCATGGTTGGCCCGGCTCCCCAACCATTTGGCCAACGGGCACCGGCCTTTTGCAGGATGCTTTGGATCTTTCCTTGCTCTTTCTCCCCTTCGGAAGTCAGTCCGATGAAGACGACTCCGCGATCCGCGAATTGATCGTGTAGCTCGACCATGTGAGGCAGCGCACTGAGACAGGGTCTGCACCAGGTTGCCCAGACGTCGATCACCACGACCTTCCCTGCCAGTGACTCTTTCGTGGGAGCCTCACCATTCACCCAGCCAGCGGCCGCGATCGTCGGAGCCGGCCCATGTGGCCACAACTCGACCGCCGGTTTGCCAAACCAAGAGAGTGCGGACACAACCACGGCGAGGAGCAACAAGCCGAAAAACATTTTTCCGGCGTGACTCGTGCGCCGGAATTCGTTGGGGAGATCCGGGTCCATCTGAGGTTCGTGCGACATACCGACACCTTACCAGCGCGACGACTTGGAACGGGCGGAATCAGGACTTCGTGATCTGCGCTTCGACCAGCGAACCCATCTCCGATGTGCTGACGCTCTTCCCACCGGCCGCAATATCTGTTGTCCGATGACCAGCGTTGAGCACCGTATCGACAGCGGCTTCGACGGCGCGAGCCTCGGTCTCCAGGCTGAGTGAGTGTCGTAGCAACATCGCCACCGCGAGGATCGTCGCGAGCGGATTCGCGATCCCCTTACCCGCGATGTCCGGCGCGGAGCCGTGAATCGGTTCGTACAAACCCGGCCCCGACGAACCGAGCGACGCCGACGGCAGCATTCCCATCGAACCGGGCAGCATCGCTCCCTCGTCGGTCAGGATGTCGCCGAACAGATTCTCGGTCACGATCACGTCGAAACACTTCGGCTTCGAAATCAAGTGCATCGCCATCGCATCGACCAGCAAGACCTCGTATTGCACATCGGGGAACTCGTCGCGGACGACGCGCTGCGAGACTTCACGCCACAGCCGCGACACTTCCAAGACGTTGGCCTTATCCACTTGCGTCAGCTTTTTGCGGCGTCCTTGAGCGGCTCGCGCGGCCATGCGCGTGATCCGTTCAATCTCTCCCGTGTTGTAGATCATGGTGTTGAAGGCTTCCTCGCCCGATGAATGCGGACGGCGGCCGGACTCGCCGAAGTAGATGCCGCCCGTCAGTTCGCGGAAGAAGAGGATGTCCACACCGGCGACGATCTCGCGCTTCAGCGGCGAAGCATCGACCAGCACGTCATACGCCTTGACCGGCCGCACGTTCGCGAAGAGTTGCAGTTCTTTGCGAATCTTCAGCAGCCCCGCTTCCGGCCGAGTCTTCGCGCGCGGGTCGTCCCACTTCGGCCCGCCGACCGCTCCGAGCAATATCGCGTGCGACTGCTTACAAGCCACCGTCGTCACGTCCGGCAAGGCCGAACCGGTCGCGTCGATCGCACAGCCGCCGATTAAGCAGGTCTCAAACTCCCACCGATGCCCGAACTTGCGAGCCACGGCGTTCAACGCCTTTTGCCCTTCGGCAACCACTTCCGGCCCGATCCCATCGCCGGGCAACAACACAATTTTCGCGTCCATCGTGCGAGACCTTTTTCTATTATTTGTCCGGGGTCAGGCACCGCAAAATTCAAAATTGGCGGAACCAAGCGTCGGAAGTACTCAGGACGTAACTCCGCCAATTTTGAATTTTGCGGTGCCTGACCCCTGCCTGTGGAATTGTTGTTATGCACCTTCAACCGGGGCTAGCGCCCTGCGGCTGACAAATCATCTTGATCAAAGGGCGGGCAATGTAGCGGCGAGCCGAGGTCATCTCCACGATGCCGCTCGCTACGACCGACACGATCCGAACGCCGAACACGCTCAGCGGCCGGTTCCGCCGATCCGAGCTGAAGCGAGCCGCAATCGTCAGCCGATTCACGAAGAATCTCAACGTCTCCGCGGCGTCACGCCGCCGTCTCAACTCGCGAAAGAGCGACTCATGCTCCGAGCCTTTTGCTTCGCCGTCGGCATCTTCGTCGCCCTGTGGGGAACCACCTTTTTGATGGTCGATCAAATGACCTTCGCCTGGAAGGTCGAGCCAGTGGTCGAACGCGATCCGTCGTTCCGCGGCTTCTACGTGACCATGAACGAAAGACAACAGCGCGTTTTCAATCCGCCGCAATGGATGGCCTTCTGCCTGATGTCGGTCGGAAGTGTCACGATGCTGTATTCGCTCGTGCTGCCGAAGAAGTCCTCGTGATTTCGTAGGATGGGCACTCCTGCCCGTCCTCTTTGCGACGGGCAATCCGCCGATGGCGGACCGTCCTACAGCAACTCGGCAATCGGCCGCCCGTCCGACAGAATCGCAATCGGCCGCCCGGAGTGATCTAGAAAACTCCGCGTCGTGTCGATGCCGAGGTGACGATAAACGGTCGCCAGCAAGTCTTGCGGCGAGAACGGCTTCTCCGTCGGGAATTCCGATTTGGAGTTCGTCGCACCGACTACCTGTCCCATGCGCAAGCCGCCACCAGAGAGCAACGCCGAGTACGCCTGCGGCCAGTGATCGCGGCCGGTCCCTTGAGCGTTGTGGCTCAAGCGCGGAGTGCGGCCGAACTCGCCCACCACGACGATCAATATGCGCTGGTCCAAGCCGCGCTCGAAGACATCTTCGATCAACGTCGCCAGGGCTTGATCGAGGTACGGCAGGCGAACGCGCATGTAGTCGCCGAAGTGACCCGGCCGCATGGCGTTCAGGATGTGGTCGTCCCAGTTGGTAAACTCAGGACCGTTCTTGGGGGTGTTGATCGCCAGGCTGATGACCGCCGCTCCCGCCTCGGCCAGTCGCCGAGCCAACAGGCAGCCTTGACCCCACAAGTTGCGGCCATAGCGATCGCGCAACTGGTCGTCTTCTTTCGACAGATCAAACGCGGTCGCCGTTGCGGAACTGGTCAGCAACTCAAACGCTCGTTCGCGAAACTGTCCGGCGGCTTCAAGCTGTCCGCTTTGGTCGAGGTCTTTTCGCAAGCGATCAAATTCCGTCAGCAAAGCTTTGCGATTTCCCAAGGACGCCGCGTCGCGGTTCACGCTGATCTGCGTCTTCAGAGGTGCGAAGTTCGCCGCCGACGGATCGCCCACATCGAATGCTGCGTGATGGCGGCCGAGGTATGTCGGCCGCGTCATATACGGCTGGCCGGGCACGGCGACATACGGCGGAATCGCAGAAGTTCCGCGCACGCGACTGGCCACGGAGCCGAAGTCGGGATGCTCACTCCTGGATTGCGACGTTGGGTCCAGCACGCTGGGGCGCTTGCCGGTCAGCACGATGATGCCGCCGTCACTGTGGATGCCGATGTCGTGATTCAGCGAACGCACGATCGAAAACTTGTCCGCGATCATCGCTTGCCGAGGAAACAGTTCGCAGAGATCCATGCCCGGCACGTTGGTCGGAATCGGCGCGAAGATGCTGCGATATTCCACCGGAGCCTGCGGCTTCAAATCATACGTTTCCAATTGCGAAGGCCCGCCGTGGAGATACAGCAGAATCACGGACGTGTCCGCGTTCGCCGTTCCGGCCGCCGCTCGCGCCGCGAGCACATCGCTCAGAGCCAAGCCCCCCAAGGCCAACGCGCCGACTTGCAGAAACTGGCGACGATCCAGCGGACCGGAACAATGCTGGGCAGTCATTGGCGATCCTTTCGCGAGGGAGTCAGGGACGGCGGGAGGCATTCTGAGCCAATTCGCGTGGCTTTGTCAAAAACTCATCGGTCAGCGCAACTCGAAAACATGATAGCCCCAAGCGGGAACGTCGAGGTACAGGCCGGGTTCGACTAACTCGTGATCGAGACGGTCATAACAAGCGTCGCTCATCCAATCACGAAGGCGGATGATTTTTCCCTGTCGTTGCACAAAGGGGAGTGGGACGTGGCACTGGCTTTGGTGTGGTGCATAGTTGACGGTCACCAAGCGATGTTGTCCGTTCGATCCGCTCCAGTGAAAGACGATGAAGCAGTCACTCGTCCAATTGTCCGCCCAGGCCGAGGTCGCGTCGAGCAGTTGCCAGTCACCCTCGCGAAAGACAGGGTCGCACAGAACATCCAGCACTCGATGATAGAACTCGACAGCACGAGCATCGACCGGTTCGACAGGCCAACGGTTGAGATGCGGAGACAACCGGAGGCGACGACCCTCGAACTGACCTTGATGGAAGAACCGGAGTCCCGGCGAGAAAAACGTCAGCACCGCGGCCGCTTCATGGACCTCAGGAGCAAACGTCGCGGCGGCGCGTGGTTCGTCGTGATTCTCCATGAACCGCGCGAGCTTGTCTTGGAAATCGAGGCCCGCTCGAAAGTGATTCCGCACCGGGAGGGCATGTTGCTCGCGCAGGCGGTCATACAGCCGCTTGTCGTAGGTCGAGTCGAAACCTTGCTGCTGTAGTGTCCATTCCAAGTCCCAATAGACTTCGGCCATGAATAAGAAGTCGGACGATTTCTCTTTCACGCGAGCAATCGCATCCGGCCAAAACGGCGGCATGGCGATGTGCCA
The DNA here is from genome assembly GCA_945893075.1 of Planctomyces sp. SH-PL62. Classification (GTDB taxonomy): domain Bacteria; phylum Planctomycetota; class Planctomycetia; order Planctomycetales; family Planctomycetaceae; genus SXKJ01. The sequence goes on from CAMDDX010000197.1 coordinate 11,313, forward strand.
AGTCCGCTCAAAAACTTCCGGCAGGATCAGCATCGCCATGTCACAACGGACGCCGTCACACATCTCGGCCAGCCGCAGCAGCGTCTGCGTCATCGCTTCGCGCAGGCTGGCGTTGCCGTAGTTCAGTTGCAGCGTGTCGGGCCAGCCAGAGAAGTACGGATCGCGACCGTAGGCCATCACTCGCGAGCCGGTGGGTGTGATCACACGCGTGAAATTCTGCGGTTCGTTCGCGAGTTGCTCTTCGGTCCCGCTGATGAAATAGTCGGGATGCTCGCCGATCCACGGGTGATCCGGGGCCATGTGATTGGGGACAAAGTCCAGCAACAGCCGCAGTCCCCGCAGCCGCATCCGTTCTCGCAGCCGAGCCAACGCCGCGTCGCCGCCAAGTTCTGCATGGACGTGGTAGCCAGTGATCGCGAAGCACGAGCCGGGAATATCCTCGTTGGTCAAATCCGGGAGCGTCGCTTCATACTCGTGCCGCCATTCCGGATTCTCGCGCGACACGCGCTGTCCGGCGGCTCCTGTCTGCCAGACTCCCAGCAACCAAATCCAATCGAAGCCGGCATTGGCGAGTTCATCCCACTCACGATCGGGGATGTCGTCCAGCGTGACCTTGCGGCCCAGCTTGCCAGACAGTTCGCGCAGCCAAGCGCGAGTGTTGATTTGATAGAGCAGCGGCGATCGGGGCGTCAGCATGGTGTCCTCGCAGTTGTCGCGAGTGTAAGCGTCACCCGTCAGACTCGAAACCACTTCTAGTGCTTTGTCAGGGCAAACAATTTGGGTTGGGCGCATCAGCCGCAGGGCGCTAGCCCCGGTTTATGCCGTCCGAACCGGGGCTAGCGCCCTGCGGCTGATTTAGTGAACCCCAATACTTAGTCATGACGCAGCACTAGCGACTTTCGCGAGCTGAAGTCGGTTGTTGCACGACGACGACCCAGCCGGTGTCATGCAGTTCGCGAGACGCGGTGCGCAGGATGACCGGCTCGAATGCGGCAATCCATTGGCTCGTGGTGCGATCGTCGGCAGCATCGGTGAAGTGATTTTTGAAGAACCCGCCGGTGGCGAGTTGTTGCCGTTGCTGTTGGACGCGCGACAGCCGCAGTTGCTCCAACTCAGTGACAAGTGGGTCCGGGATTCGTTGAGACTTTTGAGCCAGCGTGCCGTTTTTATTGCGTGAGTCGTACAGGACTGTGCCACGCTCATCCTGAGCGCTGGCGTTCGTATCGATCAGCCGCAGGACTCGGTGGCCGCCCAACTGGGATTCGAGGATTCCGAACTGGCCGATCTGCATGCTCATTGCCAGGACGCCGATGACTCGTCGGTCGTTCCCTTGGCCGGACCAGATCGGCGCGGAGAGTGTCACCACCAACGAATCGTCCGTCCGGCTGCGGAAGACGTTCGAGCGGTGCGGCCGTGTCAGCGGCGCGAGTTCTTGTTTCTGGGTTGGATCAACGTCGCGGCCGAGTCCGTGAAAGTAGTCTCGAAACACAAAGCTCTTGCCGATGGTCTCGGACTTGGGGTATCGGCCGCGCAAGATGCCCTGGCGATCGAGCACCATCCAGCTCTTGGCGGGAGCGATCGAGTCGTACTGAGAGATGCGGTCACTCAACCAGAGTTGCAGGTCGCGGTCGCCGACGGCGGGATCGAATGGCTCAGACTCCAAGGCTTGGAGCCGTCGGGGCAGTTCGGGGTCGGTGGCCTCGCGTTCCAGGATCAGCCAGCGCGATTGCAGATCCTGGCCCACGGCTTTGGCGATGAACTCGGCCGCCAATTGCAGGCTGTCTTGGTGACTCTTTTCGGAGTCGTTGCGAGCCTCTCGTTCTTTATCCGCCGACCGACTGAGTTGCATGGCCGCCAGCGTCACCACCAGCGACACGACCACCAGCGCCGTCAGAATGGCTTGCGTCCACACGCGGTGGTGCCGAGTCCAACGGCCCAGTCGCTCGGAGAATCCTTCGTGGTACGCGGCGACCGGTTCGTCCGATAGCCACAGTTCCAGGTCATCGGCGAGTTCCAGCGCGGTGGCATAGCGCTGCTGCGGATCGATCGCCATCGCGTGCTCACAGATCGCCGCGAGCGGCCGCGGGATGTGCTTCTCGAAGTGGCGTGGCGAAACCCAGGCACCCAAGCGAGCTTTTCGGACGACCTCATCGGCCGATTCTCCGGAATACGGAGCACGGCCCGTCAGCAATTTGTAGAGCGTCGCGCCGAGCGAAAAGATGTCGCTTGCCGGACGCACGACCGCGCCATTGGCTTGTTCGGGACTCATGTACGCGGGAGTCCCCACCGGATAACCCGTGCCGCCGGACGAACTGCCGGTTCCCGAACCGGGCATCAAGGTTTCTTCTCCGCTGGCTTTGGCCGAATCATCTCGGTCCACGGAGATCGCCAAGCCCCAATCGACCATCAACGTCTCGCCGTACTTTCCCAGCATGATGTTGTCGGGCTTGATGTCCCGATGCACGATGCCTCGGTTGTGAGCGTAGGCCAGCGTCTTGCAGGCCGTGATGAACCGCGTCAGCAAATTGTGCAGCTCGCTGGTTCGCGCCGCCGAAAACGGCGCGGCTTCGCGCACGGCATGTCCGTCGGTTTGAGTGGCACGCGGGGCATGCAATTGGAGGATCGTGGCATCGAGCGTCACGCCGTTAATAAACCGCATGGCGTAACAGGCACGGCCATCGGCAGTCCGGCCGATGCCATACACCGGCACGACGCCGGGATGATCCAGCTTCGCGGTGACTTCGGCTTCGAGTTGGAACTGGATCTGGATTTCCGGACGATGGCGATGCCGAGCACGAATAAACTTGAGCACCACGTCGCGTTGCAGTTCCAAGTCATCGGCGATGTAGACTTCACCGAGTCCGCCGCGCGCCAGAAATCGCAGCTTGTTGTAGCGCTGCTGAAAGACCAGCATGTCTTGCGATTCTTCCGGCACCGTGGAGGGCTCGATCGCGGTGGCGTTCGCGTTGCCGCCCGTGTCGAGCCCTTGAGTCATAAACGCGGGACTGTGCTCGATCTCTTCGATGCGACGCTCGGCTTCGGGCTTTAACTCCGGGCAGTCAGAGCACAACTCGTCCGCAGACAGGAATTCCCCCTGCTGATACCGACGCTGCCACTCAACCATCAGATCGTCGATCTGCATCGCGTTCGCCATCACGAGATTCCTAACGACTCAAGTCCTCCAGAACTTACTTCACGGGGCCTGTCCTGGCGGAAAGTCAGGCGAAATTTATCCAGCGATCTGCGCGGGGGCTATCAGTCTCCGCAGGATCGCGGTTTCACACATCCGAAAGACCACGTCTCCGAATCGTCCACACAACCGGCAGGATTGGTTTCACACCACGGCCAGCGCGTATCAAAGTTGTTAACCTGTGAGGACTTCCGCGAGGAAGTCGTCGTTCCAGCCGGCGATTTGCATCTTGCCTCGCAGACTTTCTTTGAGCGGATGATGCTTGAGTCGCGTGATGGCAAAGCGTCGTAGCCAACTCA
>CAMDDX010000198.1 GCA_945893075.1 Planctomyces sp. SH-PL62
AGCCCCGAACTCCGCCAACGCCGCATTCGCTCGCGCCAACGAGCTTCCACCGTCTCACGCCCCATGACAGCTCTCCTGATTGCGGGTCTCAAACCAACCGCATCAGCTTACCACTGCCACCAAGAACGCATTCCGCCGGACGCTTACCAAGGACGAGACGATTCGTCGCTGGTTGCGCTCTAAAATCTCGTGGGCGGGTGCAGTCGTTGTATTGATAGGGAAGGAAACGCACTCGCGCCGTTGGGTCGATTGGGAAATCCAGGAAGCAATGCGGCAGGGCAAGCGAATTGTCGGCGTCTGGGAGCATGGCGGCACAGACGCTGATCTCCCACCAAGTCTCAAAGACTATGCTGACGCCGTTGTCGGTTGGCAGGCAGATCGGATCTTGGATGCAATCGACGGCAAGATCAATAACTGGACAACTCCAGACGGAAAGGAATTTCCTTGTCGGACGATTCCTCGCATAGTGTGTCAGTAAATCCGGTGGCAGCACATTGAAACTCTACTCCTATGTCGTCAAACGCGATTTCGGATTCGCGCCGAACCCATTTTACGGGTATTGCACGCTCGCAACCTGTAAGCCACGTATTCGTGCCACCGCTTCGGTCGGCGATTGGGTCATTGGTACGGGAGCAAAGCCGCACGGACTTGAGGGTCATCTCGTGTATGCGATGCGTGTCTCAGAAATCACAACCTACGACTCGTACTGGCATGACGAACGGTTTCGAAAAAAGCGTCCGTATCTACGTGGCAGCCTCAAACAGGCGTACGGCGACAACGTTTATCATCGAGATGTCGCAACCGGGAGTTGGGTACAGGAAGACTCGCACCACAGCCTCGAAGGAGGATTGTCGAACGATGCGAACGTCACTCAAGATACGGGGTCTGAGAACGTCCTCGTTGCGGAAGAATTTTACTTTTTTGGCGGCTGTGCTCCGGACATTCCCAATCGATTTCAGAACTGGAACGGCACCAACGTTTGCAAAAAGGGGCCGTCGCACAAATGCACGTTTCCAGATGACCTCATAACCGCGTTTGTCGAATGGGTGCGATCTTTGGGAGTAAGGGGGTACGTTGGCGATCCCGTTCAATTCCGGGCAAATCGGGCATAGCAAAGAAATGGCGAGTAAACAGGGGGCGCAATTCTTATTCGGAGTCCCGCCGCTCGGCCGCAAACAAAGCTGCGTCCCTTGGAGGGGGAAAGGGGAGGCAACTCATTGTTTTGTACCAACAAAAAGCTGCGTCCACGGCGTTCCCTCATTCTCTCCGCCGAATCGTTGGTGGTTGATTCGCTGATGTGCTCGGCTCATGCTTGCCGAGCTTCGCCGAACGTGTGGCTGGTGGAGGCGAGATTCCTCTCTGCGTGAGGGTGACGAACATGCCATCGGTTTCTGCCGAGATGAACTCCGTCAATGGTCTGACTCGTCGCTCGTTGCTCCGTGCCGGGGGACTTTGTCTGAGTGGTTTGGCGGTGCCCGCATGGCTGTCCGCGCAAACGGAACGAGAGGCTGCTCCGCGTCCGTTTGGGCGGTACGCCGATTTGCTCGACACGCTTCGCAAGCGGGGGCATACGTTGCGCACGTTGGGATTCGCGCCGGACAAATCTCCCATCGTGGGGGTGAAGACGGGCGGGGCCAAGAAGCCGGCCATCTTTATCTCCGCCGGTGCGCATTCGACCGAACATGCCGGAGTGGTGGCGGCGGTTGAGTTGATTGATCGGCTGCAAACGAAGCACGAGGTGTGGGTCATTCCCACTCGCGATCCGATCGGCTTGAACGGGTATCGCTACGCATTGAGTCTCGGACTGGGTGAGCTTCCGCAAGTCGAGTCTTTGGCGGATGCGGATGCGCTGCTGCGGAAACGGGGCGAGGTGCTCTTCGATGCGGACGAAACGTTGCTCGTGCTGATTGGCGAATACGGCTATGCGAATCGGGGCCTGTATCGCGGCGTTGAGAAAGGGGCGGCGTTTCTCGAACCGCTCAAGGGACGCCGCATTTATTATCCCTCGCGGACCGACGACATGCCGGGAGCCGGGCCGCTGGAGCGGGCCTACACGTTGATCGTCACGCCGGATGGCGAGGTGCTGCACCTGAACCGCTTTCTGGATACGGCGTGGTCTCCCGCTGAAGTCCGTTGTGCTCGCCGCTTGATGGCCGAAGTCCAACCGGGCCTGACCTTCGATCTGCACGAGCACGGCGGCGATTCGTTTTGGATGTCCGCTCGCCGCCAACGGACCGACGACGATGAAATCTGGGAACGCCGCATCGCCAGCGAAGCCATCCGAGCGGTCGCGGCGGCGGGAACGAAGCTCGCTGCGGAAGATTACTCACCGGGTTCGTTTTTTCAGCGGCTGGAACGGGGCGTGTATTGGCTCGATGCCGGGCAGCGCGGCGAGGGTTTGAATCTGGTCGACTTCGCCGCTCGGCAATACGGCCTGGGCTTCACGATTGAAACGGGAATGCGTGGTCCGTTCCAAGACCGCGTCCGACAGCACCTGCTGGTCGTTCAGACGGCGGTTAAGTTGTTTGAAGAGCGTTACGCGTAACGCGGCAACGTTGGCGAATGGCCGCGTTGACTCGGAGTGATTCCGTCAGTCCAATGTGACCCGACACATCGGATTTTGCCGATGAGTACACCGCCCGCCGGCTTCGACACTCCCCGCATCCCGCCACTTTCGGTCACTTGCTCACAGAGACCGCCGCATGGTTTTGCCACATTCAGCGATGGTTCAATCTCCCTGCGATCCGGCCCGCCGCCGGTTGTTGCAGTCGGTGTCGGCAGGCGTGATGGGATTCGGACTGAGCGACTGGCTGGCTCTGGACTCGGTGGCCCAAGCGAGCAATGCGGCGCGGCACGCCAAGCAAGTTTTGGTCGTCTATGAAGAAGGTGGAATTTCGCAGATGGACTCGTGGGATCCGAAGCCGGAAGCTCCGGTGGCTCACCGTTCGCCGTTTGGACCGATCTCGACCAACGTGCCGGGCATTCAGTTTTCCTCGCTGATGCCAATGATCGCTCAACATGCCGATCAGTTGGCGGTGGTTCGCTCGATGACGACCACCAAAGTCGCGGGACACATGGAGGGCTGCCAGGAGTTTTTCAAAGGCTATCGCTTCGAGCAGGCGAAAGGTTTTCCTGACATCGGCTCGGTCGTGAGCGAAGTGCTCGGCACTGATTGTCCGCAACTGCCGGGCTACATCTTCTGTCCCGGCGCGAACATGCCGAATCACATCTCGACCACCGGCTTTTTGTCAGCCAGCCGGTCGCCGTGGAAGCTGGGCACGAAGAGCCTCGGAGAGAATGTTGCCGCACCCGACTGGAACGTCCGCGCCGTGCAGCCGCTGGCGGATCTCAGCCGTCAGCGATTTGATTCGCGGCGCGCGTTGCTCGACGGACTCGATCAAACGACGCACGCGCAAGCCGACTCGGCACAGTTGCTGCGCCGCTCGTATGAGAACGCGTTCGACTTGCTGACCAGTTCGCGAGTGCAATCGGCGTTCAATCTCGCGACCGAAAATGATCGCACCCGCGACCGCTACGGACGCGATCATCGAGGCTGCTGCTATCTGCTCGGCCGCAAGTTGATCGAGGCCGGTGTTCGATTCGTGACGGTCACGGTCATCCAACCACAGGCGCACGTGAACCGTCCGGGCTACGGCGAGCCCAACGGCGTCTTCTTGAATTGGGATCATCACGAGGGGATCTACAACAACGGCCCCTGCGGCGGACCTCAGGCGATGAGCAACTCCGAGCGATATGGCCTGCCGCATCCTGTGATGATGCCCAGCCTGGACCGCTCATTCAGCGCGTTGCTGGCCGATCTGCGCGAACGCGGACTGCTCGAAGAGACGCTGGTCTGTTTCATCACCGAGATGGGCCGCACGCCGCACATCAACAAATGGGCCGGCCGAGACCATTGGGCGCGAGCCATGTCGATCGCCTTCGCCGGAGCGGGCGTGCGCGGCGGACAAGTCATCGGAGCCACCAACCTCGATGCCGGCGAAGTCATTGATAGCCGTTACACACCCTACGACTACGCCGAGACGATCTATCGCAAGCTCGGCATCGACACCGATCAACGCCTCCACAAAGCCGACGGCCTGCCGGTGGAATTCACCGACGGCGGCCAACCGATTCGCGAACTGTTTTGATGTCATGTAACCCGAAGCGTCAGCGAGGGCGAACGCTTCTCAACGCGATGAATTGAGTGTCTCGCGAAGCGTCCGCCCTCGCTGACGCTTCGGGTTACAAAAGTCACTGGAAACCACGATGCCACCGACCTCACCAGACCGTCGCCAGTTCCTGTCCCGTAGTGGACTGAGCGGTCTCGGTCTACTGTGGGCGAACTCGCTGGGGCGGAGTGTTGCTGCGGAGACGGCCGGCAAAGCCAAGTCGGTCATTCTGATTTTTAATTGCGGAGCTCCTAGTCATGTCGACCTGTGGGATTTGAAGCCGCACGCTACCGACTCCGTGCGCGGGCCGTATAAGCCGATCGCCACGAGCGCTCCCGGCATTGAGATTTCGGAACTGCTGCCGCGTCTGGCGAAGCACGCTCACCGATTTTCGATCGTCCGCAGCGTGCATCACACGCACGGCGGACACAACTCCGGCATGTATTGGTCGATCGTCGGCCGGCCGTATCCAATGGACAGCACGCTGATCAATCCCAGCCGCAACGACATTCCCAGCTTCGGCACTCTGACCGGTTGGCTGGCGCGGCGCGATGGCTACAGCGGCGCGTTGCCTCCGTATGTGATCACTCCCGCGCCGCACTGCGACAGCAAGGTGTATCTCACGCCGGGACAACTCGGCGGTTGCTTGGGAGCGAGCCACGATCCGTTCGTGCTCAATGCCGATCCCAACGCCTCCGACTTCAGCGTGCCGAATCTCGGCGCGGTGGAGGGGATCTCCGCACAACGCCAAGACGACCGTCGGATATTGCTGGATCAGATTCAGCAACGGTGCCTGCCGATCACGGCCAGCGGCACGCAGGACATCGACATCAATCAATCGAAAGCCTTGTCGCTGGTCGGTTCCGCCGCCGTGCGTGAGGCGTTCGACCTCACGCGCGAACCGGCCGAAGTCCGTGAGCGATACGGCCGGCACACGTGGGGGCAATCGCATCTGTTGGCGCGTCGCTTGATCGAGTCGGGCGTCCGCTTCGTCACGACGGTCAACGGCCAGAGCATCATCTGGGACACTCACGCGGACAACTTCGGCCGCTTGGAAAAGACACTCGTGCCACCGATGGAACGCGCCTTCGCGACCTTGCTGGACGATCTCTCGGAGCGTGGTCTGCTGGACTCGACGCTGGTGATCTGGATGGGGGACTTCGGCCGCACACCGATCATCAACGCCGCCGCCGGACGAGATCATTGGCCGCAATGCTATTCCATGATCCTGGCGGGCGGCGGCATTCGCGGCGGGCAAGTGATCGGCGAATCCGACAAGATCGGTGCCGTGCCGAAGTCCCGACCAATCACTCCCGCGGATGTCCACGCCACGGTCTTCACCGCGTTGGGCTACGACCCGCACGGCATCACCTACCACACCAACGACGGCCGCCCCTGCCTGCTCTCCGAAGGCCAGCCGATTCGAGAGTTGCTGAGTTAGCAGCCGGTCTTTGCGAAGTGGAACAAGCCGCGATGAGCCGCAGGGCGCTAGCCCCGGTTCAAACGAGACAAACCGGGGCTAGCGCCCTGCGGCTGATCGGGGAGTGGCCTCGTTCCTTAACCCATCAATTCCGGGATCGGTTTGCCGTGATCGACGATGGGGGTCGGACGTCCGTTGAAGTCCTTAATCAGCGTGTGGGCCGAGTCAATTCCCAGGTGATGATAGATCGTTGCCAGGAAGTCTCCGGGGCCGCAGATGCGTTCGATGGAATCTTCGCCGCGCTTGTCGGTGCCGCCGATGTATTGTCCGTGTTGGATGCCGCCACCGGCCCAGATGTTGGAGAACGCTCGCGGCCAGTGGTCTCGACCCGGTTGGATGGTGCCGGCGGGAGCGCTCGCGTCTCCGGCTCCGGTGCTCGCCGCGTGGCTGATCTTGGGGGTGCGGCCGAATTCTCCGGTGACGACGACGAGCACTCGCTTATCGAGACCTCGATCGTAGATGTCTTCGATCAACGCTGAGACGGCCTGATCGTAGGCGGGCGTGCGGAACCGCATGGCGTCAAAGCAATGCTGGTTGACGGCGTGGTCGTCCCAGTTATTGACCCGTCCGCAGAGCGGGCCGGCGAGGCTGGTCGTCAGCACTTCGACGCCAGCTTCGACCAAACGGCGAGCGAGCAGCAGTTGCTGGCCCCACTGGTTGCGGCCGTAGCGGTCGCGGGTGCGTGGGTCTTCGCGGCTGAGATCGAACGCTTCCTTGGTCTTGGGATTGGTAAGCAACGTCATCGCCTGCGTCTCAAATTCATCGAGTGCGGCCAGTTCCTTTTGCTGATCGAACGTCCGTTCGAGCGTGTCGAGGTTTTGTCGCAGTGAGGAACGGCGTCCGAGGCGGCGGACCTCATTCGTGTCGGAGAGGCCGATGTTCGGGACCGAGAACGTCGGCTGATTCGGATCTCCGGAGACGACGAACGGCGAGTAGGCATCGCCGAGGTATGCGGGACCGTTGTATTCGAGAGGCGGGTTGATGCCGACGTAGGCCGGCAGCGGGTTCTGACGCGGACCATTTTGCGACCGAACGTAGTTGGTCACCGACATCCAGTCCGGCAGACGCGGCTTCGGTTTGTCGCGCGTGTCGGGGTCGCCGGAGAGCAACTGCATCGAACCGGCCGGATGGCCGCCCGCGTTCTGTCGCATCGAACGCAGTACCGTGAACTTGTTGGCGATGGCGGCTTGTCGCGGCAGCAGTTCGCAGAAGTCGAGGCCGGGGACTTTTGTCGGAATGGTCTCGAACGGACCGCGATATTCGCTGCCGGAGTTCGGTTTTGGATCATATGTCTCGATATGCGAGCAGCCACCAGGCTGCCAGACCATGATTACGGCGTTCTTGTCGCGACCGGCTAAGGTTCCCTCGCTGGCGTGCAGCGCGTTCTGAGCCTGCAAGCGAAGGAGACCCGGCAAGCTCAGCGTGGCGAAACCGGCCAATCCGGTTTGCAGAAATCCGCGCCGGCCTGAGCAGATGCTGTCCGGACCTGGGCAGAAGGCGGTATGGTGGTTGGTCATGGTCAACTCCTGGAGTGCTGCGGCTCGACGCAGCCCTCCATTCAATTGGAATCAAGACATTAATCGGGAGGATAACGGTGTTTTTTCAGGCGACTTTCATAGCGACGATTTTCAGACTTTGAGAGTCGCTATTTCAAACGAATGGAGGGCTGCGTCGAGCCGCAGCACTCCAAGGTCTACTTCTTCTCGGCAGGGTTCACACGAATCTTAATCGGTTCGGACACGACGATATCAACAATGTCTCGTGGTTGGGCGGCAGCGGTCGCTTGTTTGATCTTTTCGGCGGCAGCAGCCACGGAGGCGGTGGCTGCCTTTTGTTTGGCGGTCGCGGCTTCGACGGCCTTCGCCGCTTCGGGCTTCACATCGGGTGTGGCTGCCGCAGCGGCCTCGGTGAGCTTCTTGAGTTCTGCGTCGAGGGCCACCAATTCCTGCATCGCTTTCTTGTGAGCCTCTTCGGCGACGGCGATCGCTTCTGGCTGATGTCGATACTTCGCGACGGCACCGCCGTAGAAGGCGATCAAGTAATCTCCCGGTGCCGCTTTCAATGCGGCCGTGTCGAGCACCGCCTCAGATCCCTCGGCGGTGAGTGACACATCGAACTGAGGTGCGCGGTCGAAGCCGGCTCCCATCGTTTTCAGTTGCAGCGTACCTCCGGAGAACTCGCTGCGGCGCGTGTGGTTGAGCGGAATCGTCAGCTTCTCACCAGCGACGACGGTAAGAACTTCTTTCGTCGGCGTGGCGAGCGAGAGCGGAGCGAATTCGAGGCCGCTCACCGAGACCGGCACGTCGGCCATCAGTCGCGGGCTGGGAATCTCGCCCCACGAATCCGTGATCGGCCAGGCAAATGAAGCCAATCGACAAGGACGAGTCGCGACCGCGCCGTCGATGGTGGCTCGACCGAAGAACGTCGCGCTGCCCACCGCGCGAGGTGCATTCTGATTCGCGGTGACGAGCATCAAGCCGCGCGACTGACCGGCAGGGATCTTCAAGCCACTCGCGGTGACTCCTTCCGGCAGACCTTCCATCGCGAGGTCGATGTCGCCGTCAAAACCATCGCGGCGAATGGCGACGACTTCGAGCGCCATTGTCGCTCCGCCGCGCAGAGCGAGCGGCTTGGACACCGCGTTGCGGTCGCCATTTCGCAGTTCCATGTGCATTGCCCACGCGACGACGGCGAAGTCGGGAGCCGCCTTGCGAATGACGAGTCGATAGATGTTCTTCGGATCGTTGCGCGTCCCGCCGAACAGGTCGGAGAGTTGAAGCCGATGCAGGCCGTCTTCCTTGATCTCCAGCTTGCCGAGAATGTCCGCTGATCCGGCGTTGTACGGCGGGCCGTCATACGCATAGCCGTTGCTCGACAACTTCACGGGACTGGGGATGTCGCTGAACTCGGCGACGTCGGTCAGTTTTTCGTTATTGGTGTCGCCAGTGCGAGCGACATGCTGCACGAGGATCGACGGATCGGTCGGCAAACCGAATCGCTCGGACGCGACCTCGACCCACCAGACGTCTCCCTTCTTGGCCTCGAACTCGAAGACATCGACATCCGCCGCCGGGAAGAAACTCCCCGCGATGTCGCATGGCAGCGAAATCTTTTGAGCCTTCGTGCGATCGTTGTTCGGTTCGCTCTCGGCCAGCTCGGCCTGTTCTTTGAGACCTTGCGGCGGCCACGAGAACGAGTTCACCGGCTTTGTCGAAGGCAGCCGCACGATCGGTGCTCCGACTGGCAACTCTGACACGGCCAAGCGGTAGTAATAAGCCTGCCCCCCTTTGAAGGTCAGTTCGTGGACCTTGATCACATACTTGCCGTCCGCCGGCACGGTGAAGTCGAGCGCGCCTCCTCGGCGTTCCACCAGCAGATCGCGACCGGCGGCATCGGCGATGATCACGACCGCAGCAAGCTTCGAATCAATCCCGCGCGTCGCGCAATCGACGATGATTCGCTGTCCCTTGGTCGCTTCCAAGACGTAATGATCGACCGCCCGCTGAGTCATCGTGGCGTTGCAGATGGAATTGATCTTTAACTCCATCGCGGTCGCCAGCGTCGTGTTCGCTTTCGTCTGCACGGCTTCATCGAGCGTGCCGACCGAGAACGCTCGCGAGGACGAAATCCCCAACCGCGTCATCACGCGAGCCTCATGAATCCCAACCGGACAATCGGCAGCAATCGAGACGACATACTTGTTCGGCTCCGGCTGCCCCGCCGCGTTCAACTTGCGAGCCGCCGTGATGCGCCGATCCGAGAACGTCAGTTCGTCCGCATCCTCAATGTGTTCGCCGCTGATCGTGACCTCGACCTGTGACCCAATCTTGGCCCCCATCGGATTCGTGGTCAGCAACCGCGGAGCCGGTAAGCCGACTGATTGGGCGAACGATAGAGACGGCGTACCGAGGAGTACCGCGAGGAGAACAGACCAGCAACGCAAATAAGTCATCATCTGCATAATCCTTGAAAAACTTCTTCGACTCGACGACGGGCCTTCGATCGAATTGCCTCCGGTGAGCAGCAGACCATCCCAGCGGAATGCTCTCAGGCTTCGACGTGGGCGTCCTCAAGTTGAGGTGTCATCTGGTCGAGGCAATCTTGTTTGACGGCTTCAATGAATTGGCGATCGTTTTCCCAGTCCGCGAGCTGATCGTCGGACGCTCCGGCTCGCCGCAGCCGTTGGTCTTGGTTTTGAACATAGTAATCCAACGCTTCAACCACGAATCGTACGGCTTTCGGTGAAAGGTTCATGTCGATGTTCCCGATGTTAGGTCACTTTGCGAAAAGCGGATTCCAGCGACTCCAAAATTGCCACGAAGTCAGCCAAAGGCATGTCGAACCGAGGCTCCCAACTGAAATGATTGCCGTGATCGTTCACAACGACGAGATCGTCGGGATACTCGAATTCCGCAGGCAAAACCCACCAAGGACTCCCTGGACCGGGCGACGAGAACGTGGACACGCCGCCCGAACCGGCCTGCACCCAATCGACACCGTCTCTTAAAAAAGCTTCGACATCTTTTCCGATTCGCACATGATTCATTCGCGGATTGACGGCATTCCCTCGTCGAAACAGGTCTGTTGTTGTCCTGGGCATCTTCGACCGCCAGTCTGTTACGGTGCAGAATGATCATAAAGGGACAATCAAACGCACGCCAAGCGGCCTTCCAAGCCAACTCTCAATGGTTGAACAAGAACTCCTTCGTATTGATCAATGCCCAAATCAAATCTTGGTAATTCGCATTTGCGGCCGTGCCGGGTTCATTCAAATAGTCGATCGCGGTCTTCAGTTCTTGCGGACGTGGCTCGCGCGAGAAGGCGGCGAGGTACAGTTCGCGGACTTTGGCTTCGGCGGGTTTGTCTTCTTTCGCGAGGCGTTCGGCTCGGCCGGTAGCGGCGGCGAGTTTGGTTTTCAGCTCCGGCGCGTTGAGCAAGTGCAGGCTCTGCGCGAGGCTCGATGATTGGACACGTTCGCATTCGCAGACACTCTCGGCTTCGGGGCGGCCGAAGACTCGCAGGAATTGCGACGAGCGGTTGTAGCTGTTGTCGGGCAGAGCGACCGCTCGCGTCCCCGGCGGGAGATTGGCGAAGTCGGTCTGAGTCCCCGCCAGCCGGTCGATCGCGTCGAGCAGCACCTCGGCCTGCAATCGCCTCGGGTAGTAACGCGAGTAGTTCTGCCGATCGACGAAGTTGTGTTGATTCGGAACTTCGCTCAGTTGGTAGGCCCGCGATTGAGTGATGACTCGCACGAGTTCCTTCAGATCAAATCCGCTGGCAACAAAATGCTTTTCGAGTGTTTCCAGCAGCGCGGGATTCGTCGGCGGGTTCGTGTCGCGGATGTCGTCTTCCGGCTCGATCAGGCCGCGCACAAAGAAGTGTTTCCAATACCGATTGACCAGCGACTTCGCGAAGAACGGATTGTTCTTCGAGCCCATCCAATCGGCGAGCTTTAGTCGCGGGTCTTCATCGGCGGCGATCTCCGGAATCGCATCGCCGAGCGCGCCAGGCTTGAGCGGCACTCCGGTCTTCATGTTCGCGGCAACCGCGATCCCGCGTTTGTGGAAGATCAAATCCTCGCCGCGCGTCCCCGACGGCTTGCGGCCGACCTGACTGAAGAATGCCGCCAGCGAGTAATAGTCGTCCTGGCTCCAGCGTTCAAAGGGATGATGATGACACTGAGCACACTGCATGCGCACGCCCAGGAAGAGCTGCGCCACATCTTCGATCTGCTGCTTCGGCTCTTTCACCCGCTTGTACCACGCGACCGGCGGATTGCCGATTACGGTGCCGGTCGCCGCCAGTAGCTCGCGAACGAATTGGTCGTAAGGTTTGTTGGCGAGAAAGCTGTCTCGGACCCACGCATGAAACGCGAAGTTGGAAACCGTATCGCTCTCATCGTCACGGCGATTCTTCAGCAGCGCCGTCCACTTGTTGGCGAAGAAGTCGGCGTAATCGGGACTTCGCAGCAACTCGTCAATGACCTTGTCTCGTTTGCCTTCGCCCTTGCTGGCGAGGAACGCGCCCGATTCTTCTTCGGTCGGCAGCCGTCCGCCGATGTCGAGCGTCACTCGACGCAGAAACGTTGCGTCGTCACAGAGGACTGACGGCGGAATGCCGAGTGCCTTGAGGTTTGCGAACACATGCTCGTCCACAAAGTTCTTCGACGACGGCAGATTCTCGACCGGCGCACCCAGCGGGACCGACGCGCTGTAAACTGCCACCTGCGCTTGGTAGCGGACCATCACGGCGACATTGCCGACGATGTCGGAGATCTTCACCAGCCCGCGCTCACTCACGTCGGCCATCGCCTTATCGTTGGACTCATAGAGCGCCATGCTCGTGACATCACGCACGCTGCCATCCGAATACTTCGCGATCGCTTTGAGTTGTTGCTCGCCACCACGCTTGATCGAACCACGAGCTGGTTGAACTTCAAACGACAACAGCTTCGGAACCGTCTCGCGATCAAAGGTCGCACCCTGACGAATCCATTCGCGGAGCAGTGCGTAGCCTTCCGATGACGCGGCAAGACGGACGCCGCCGCCGTGCGGCATCTGACCGGAAGCTTTCATGAGCAGCAGGCTCCGCTCTGGATCTCCGAAGAACAGCCGCCGACTACGGCTCTCCGTGACCAGATGATCGAAGTCCTCCAGCGGCTCGAATCCCAGCAGGGACAACTGAAATCCCTTTTGACCGCCCCCTGCCTTCGCATGGCAAACACCAACATTGCAGCCAGCCTTCGTAAAAACTGGCATGACATCGTTGACAAAACTCACGGGTTGCTCGGCAGCGTCGGCAGGCAGCGGCACCGCCGCCAGAACGAAAGCTCCCACCAGCGAAAGGAGCCAACCTCGCAGCACAAATCGGCTTCGGGAATCGTGATCGGAGTAGGACATGTGGCTTCCGCTGGAGTCCGTGATCGAGGCCAGAATCTACCCACAAATCTAGCACGTTCCGGGCCACAACACGACGGAATTGAGCGATGAGTTGGTCAACATCTTCAGCGTCAACGACGTCTTCCCTTCGAGAGGTTGGTCCGCGCGGTCATCGAGGAAACCGAACTCACCGCGCAGCACCGCGACAAGGCGAAGCAACTGCGGGAACTGCACCAGCAATGGTCCGCGCAGATGCCACCGGTCGGGCTGGTCTTCCAAGACACGACCGAAGGCGACGACACGGATGCCAAGCCGGTCAAACCCAAGCAGGTTGGCTATTATTCCTTGGCTAGGCCGAGTTGCACTTCGGCGCGACTCAGAATCGTGCCGACCAGCGCGAGCGATTCAGTGACGGTGCCGACCTGCTCGTCGCCTTGATAGCCCGCGCGGGCGAAGCGATGCAGAAACCGCTGCGGAGTCTGCGACGCCTGAAGTTGTTCCAGGAACCACTCGACCGAGCGGAAGAGACCGCGGCGCTCACGGGCATCGGTGAGCAAGCGGCTCAGGACACGCATCACCGTGCGACCGCCGCTCAGAGGTTCCAGAAAGAACACGACCGCTGAGCCAATGCGGCTGGCGTCGCCCGTCAAGTTGAACGCGAGCGGGCGAGCGAAATACGACAGGCCCGGCACGCGAGCTTGGAAGGCGTAGTTCAAGGCCCCGGTCAACGCCGGCAGAAATCGAGCATCGCCGGTGGTTGCCCATTTGCCCGCCAGCGATTCACCCTGCATCGCGCGGAGTTGGTCGCGATCGAGCGGTTGCGGATTGAGGATGAGTGCCGAGAGCCGCGCCGAGTAGCCGAAACGCACCGGACTGATGTCCTTCACGAAGCCGTATTCGGTCATGAGCGCGGTGATGGCCGTCTGCACGCCGACGGCATCGTGCTGGTCCGGCAGGTCGAGATTGACCCACATCAACGAGAAGTCGCTGCCGCCACCCAGCGGCGCCGTTTTCTGGCCGGTCGGCAGTTCCCAGTCGATTTCAAAGACCGGCAAGTAAGCGTCGTAGCCGTTGCCCTGCCAGTTTTGAGTGACGAACTCAATGCCGTCCGGAGTCTGCCGCACGTCCTCCGCCACGTAGACCTCGCTGCCGTACACGAGACGCACCTCGCAGAGATGAATGAGGTCCAGTTCCTGAAGCACCTGTCCGGCACTCGTCTTCCAGACGGCCTTCACCGTGGACGATTCGCCGCGCTGGGCAACGGCCAACGACCGCACGTTGATTGGCTCGTAGCGGTGTCCCGGCCGGCGCAGCGCGATGTACGGCCACAGGTCCGAGCCGTAATCGCCGTCGCTCGACCAGTCGTCGAATTCGAGCATGTTCGGCCCGGTGCCGATCACCGAACGTTCGTCACGGATGCCGAACTGCTGCCAGATATCGACCGAGACCGGGCTGGACGGACGGAGGTAACGCAGCGCGCTGCGGAGGTGTGCCCCGACCAGTGCGGTGGCCGTGCGATCGACGACGACCGGCACGATGCCGGTGTCAATCACCTCGCGCGATTCGCCGTCGGGCGTCAGGCTGAAGATCACCGTGTCGTCGTGACCCATGCGCAGCCGCAAGGCCAGGCACACGTCCTGATGAATGGCCACCTGATAGAACACGGCGTCCACATTGATGGCCAGCACATCCAGCGGCTGGTCCAGGTCCGCGATCACGGTGATCTTGCGACTGCCGCCACGATCGATCAGTTCGGATTGCTTCCGCTGCCGTTCGTGTTCGTTGATGCCACGGCGATAGAGCACCACGTCGAGGTCGCGTTTGAGACACCACTCGATCAGCCGATCCACCGCGGTGGCGAGGTCCGTGGCGGTCAGATCGAGTCGCCATGCGCGGCCGCTGGGTCGCGGGCGAACGGTCAAGACGTTCGTTTCGAGCTTGAGCCGCTTTTCCGTGAACAGCCGCGTGCCGAGGATCGCCTTGCCGATCGGGGCCAGCCGCGGACAGGAAACGACCACTTGCAGCGGCAGATATTCCGCCTCGAGCAGCAGCCGTTGCTTGTCGATGAGGAACGGCAGGTGCGACCGCTGGGCGTCTTCGAAGTCGGTGAAGTCATCCACGACAACATTTTCAAGCAGCAGGATGAACTTCCGCAGCAACTCAAACTGTTCGTCCTGCCGAGCGGGCGCGCCGTAGAGATGTTCCTCGATACTTGCCGGCGTGCCGATCAGGATGTGCGGGATCGCCGAGTC
>CAMDDX010000199.1 GCA_945893075.1 Planctomyces sp. SH-PL62
AACTCGGCGTGAGCGACGTGGTTGACGGCTTCCATGTAACGGAGCAGTCCCATCGGCCCGTCGATCTCCGCCAGCTTGCCGGACTCGGCGAGGTAGTCATGCACCAGAGCGATATCGACGCAGCCGTGAGCTTCCGCGACTGCCAGACACGACGCGAAAACAATCTGGTCATTGAAGCCGAACAAATCCGCCGGCCCGATGATCTTGGTCATCTTCCGCAGAGCTTCCCCGGTCGGGTCGAGCAGAGCACAACCGACAGCCGCATACTCGCTGTCTTCGTGGTGTGGCGGGGATTGGGAGTCGGTCAGTTCGTGGATATGATCCGTCATGCGATTGGTTCCTTTTGAGCGGCTCGCGACGTGCTACCGTCCGGCCGCTTTTTTGTTGGTTGAGTGCCGGCGTCAATACGATCAGCCGGCGCGAGAGATGGCATCACTTCGCGGTCTTCTCGATTTCCGTGAGCATTCGATTCAGCGATTCGATGCGGAACAGAATCCGGCCGCCGAGCTTCACGAATGGCACCGTGCCTTCTTTCGTGAGTGTTCTCAGGTGACGGTCGCTCACGCCGAGCAACTTCGCCGCGGTCGCGAGCGACACGACCAGCGGCTCGATAGCGGTCTCGGCCTTCACGGTGACGGGATCAGCGGGTGACATCAGCATGTCGTCACCTCGCTTTCGTTCTCGGCATCGACGTGGCGCAACAGCGGTTCGATTTCCGACCACTCAAAACGAATCGAGCCATCGGGCAGGACGACGTGAGGCAGTCGTTTTCGTCGCGCGAGCCTTTCCGCGCGGCCCAGCGGCCAGTTCAGCCGCCGGTCAACATCTTCCGGGTAGAGCAGCATGTCTTCGATCTCCGTGAGTTGTGGGTTTCAGGGGCATTCCCCGAAAACTCAGCGGGAGCGACATGCTGGGAAGGATGTTTGGCGAAGGTTCGTGAAGGTTTGAGATGTTTTGTCAGGTCGAACCGCGCCGACGTTTCACGCGGCCAGCGATATCGGGGACGACGGTTTCCGTGTGCTCGCCTCGCCCAAGGTCAAATTGATTCTCAAGCGTCGCAGAGCGATCAGCGAGAAGTGAGTCTCGCACCGTCGCCTCTTCGTGGTAGCGATCTTCCAACCCGTTCCACCAGACCAGCAAATCCGTTTTGACCACCGTTGGTTGTCCGCCATGCGTCGGCATGATGATCGGCCCCGGAAATTTCTTGTGAGCAGCGCGGACGCGGCGTTGCTCGGTCGTGTTGTTGTCCTTGCCGAGAGCGTCCAAGAGTTCGCGCCAACTCGAAAGGTAAACTTTCGGTGCGTTGGGCGGTTGCTGTTCACCGTCCGGCGTCTTCCCAATCACCAATGCGGTATCGTCAACGATTCCAACCGTCGCGGGTTGTGGGTCGCTTGTCGTCGCGCCCAGCAGGTCGATGAGCAATTCGAGTTGCTTCTCCGCTTCAATGATGCTGGCAGGGTTGTCGTTGAACTGCGGCGGAAGCGAAATCCCCCAAGCCCTCATCGCCCGCCGAGTGTTCCGCAGTTCGCGTTGAACGTCGTCGAGATAGCTTTCGGGACTCGACCAGCTACCGGATGATCGTGTGTTGTGAATGCCCGCCAGCCACGACGACAGCCACGGCCGAACATCCTCGACGGTCTTGATCGGACAATCGGGCCAAGTCGTGTCCGTCGCTTCCCAACCGGGCGGCAATTCCTCCCGCTCCTGAATCTCTCGCTCCAACACGTCACGCCAGCCGGTGAGCAAACGCCGCACGTCGTCGAATTCGCGGCGTTCGGTTGTGAGCCAATGCCCGGTCGCCTCTTGCCAGTGCAATTGGCCGGGCTGCAAGTTGAGTTGTCTTGCGGCAGCGTTCAGCGCGTCGTTGAGGCATTCGCCATCGAAGCGGATGTGGGAAACGCCGAGTCCCCCATGTTCCGGCCAACCACATTGAATGGCCTGATGCCCCAGCGGTGGCTCGTTTCTTTCCAGCAACCGCAGCGCACCACGAACATAGTTAGCGACACTCAAACAACTGCCGCCTGGAATCGTCGCCGCATTGGCCAGCGATTTCATCCACCGGAAGGCACTGCCGAGCCGTTCTTCGGACGTCTCAATGCGTCGGCGTTCAGTCCCGTCTGAGAAGTCGAGCCGTGTCACGTCGTCTCGAAACAGCCACCAGACGAGCCGCTCTTGTGCGGAATGCTGGTCATCGGGAAACCACCAGCCGAGCCGCCGCAGACACTTGCAGAGCATCGTCGCATCCGCATCGTCGAGCGTCGTCAGATACTCACGAGCATGACATTCGCCGAGAGCGAAAAACCGACTAAGCGAGGCGACAACGACAGCCGCATCCCAAACATCTTTCGGCATGATTCCTACTCCGTTGAATCGGGCCAGCCCCGCCGGGTCTCAGGAGTAGGTCGAGACTCAACGGCAGGGGCTTGGTGAATCGCGAGAGCTGGCCAGCCGTCACGAACCCGATGGTCCCATCATCCACAACGTCTCTCAGAACTCAACACCACCCAAGCCCTCGTCGCCGCCGGCCGCCGGTATCTGCTTATTAGTAGTATCCCAAACTTCCGACAGACACGTCGCACGGCCCTCGTTTGACCCGCATCCCGCGTCCCGTCGTCGGAGTACCTTCGATACCCCCACCCATCAAAGGTACTTCTGAGCGTCTCGCAGACCGATGCCACACACACCGCCGCGCTCCGTTGTGTTTCTGTTAATTACGGTCCCAATCGCGCACCGCTCCCCGGTCAAAAGGTACTTCCGAAGATGCGTTCCGAATCTCACACATCCGGGAACAATCGCTAAACGCAACTTTCTTCCCTTCAGGCCGTTCGAGGCACACCGCCCCCTACTCCTTCGTTTTTGTGAAGAAAGCAGCCGCGCGATTTTCACCGTCGCGATACGGGTTTCCCGGCGATGCAAGCCTTGCGCGTCGAAAAGCCGTCAGGTAGTACCTTGGTCCTTTTTGGCAGCAGCCGGACTCACGGCATCACTCCCTTGGCGTCAGCGGTCTCGGTCACGTCGTTGAAGTCGTCAACGTCGTAGGGTCGTAGCCCCGCCAGCGTGAGCATCTCGCCCTTCACGTCATCGCCGAGAGCCGGCCAGACTTCGATCAGCCGAGCGAGTCGCGAATCGGAAACAACGCAAACTGCGTCGGATTCTGCGTCGCCTTGTCCATCATCCTGCGATTTTCCCGGTGATTCGTGCGATAGTTCGGCCCCTACTGGGGGCACTTCTTCAACCGCACCGTCTCTCACGGTGCGGTTTTTTCGTGCAAACTGTGGATCGACCGATGAGGCATCCGGCTCTTTTCTGAGTCTTACGGTGGGGGACAGCACCGGGTTTTGCACCGCTTTTCGACGGCACAACTCCGATGGTCCGCGAGCCGACGTCGGGGGAAGCGTCTGAGCGACGCTCGCTGGAGCACTCAGCGTGATCGCCGCATCGGCTGGCTGGTGGCTTTGTAAGCCATTGATTCCGAAAATTGCCGATTGGATAATCCGTCTCGCTCAGCCGACAACGATGTCCGCTCGATCCCTCTCTGATGCCGGACGAGTCTCGTCAACCACTTCTCGCTCGATGCGTATTGCTTGGAGGAGGTTCCATGAACGGCCAATCTCGGTTTGTGATGCTGGTGGTCGCTGCATTGATGGCTCTCGCTGTGATCGCAGGGCAGGCTCAGGAGACAACTCGATCGAAGGTGCCGAAACTCACGGGCTTGTCAGTGGCGGAGGCCAAGGCTGCGGCTGTGAAGGCTGGCTTTGTGGCGAAATTTGAACTGGGCGAGCCGTCGAAAACGGCGGACGAAGCGCTGACTGTTTATGCTCAATCGCCGGCAGCGGGAGCGGAGCTGGTTCGTGGCGGAGTGGTCAAGCTGACGATTTACGCGGCGGAAAATGGCTCGCCGAAATCGACGACAGACGTTTCCAGTTCACGAATCGGTGGGCCACAGGCGGACGGCAAAGTCAAACTCCCTTCTCTGATTGGTCGATCATCCAAAGAGGTCGCGACCACGCTGCGGGGGATGGGACTCGTTCCCAAGTTTCAATTGGGGGCCGATCCACCCACGGATGAAAAACAACTGACGGTCTACGAGCAGGAGCCGAAGTCCGGCGTCACGGTGGCTCGCGGGAGCGAAGTGCGCGTCACGATTCATGCTCGTCGGGGTGGCGAGCCGGCGGGCGCGACCCAAAGCACCACTGGCGCACGCGCAACAAAACGGCGACCGTTGGAGCTGACTCAAGTTTCCGCGACCCCGTTCCTCGATCGCAACAACGAGCAAATCGAACCTCGCACTGGGGAGTTGCAACTCACGGCCACCGATCTGATCGTCCCGGCGGGGCCGGTCAATCTTGAGGTCAAGCGATCGTTTCAGAGCTTGTCGCGCAAGCCGGGATTGCTCGGAACGCGGTGGCAATTGAACTGGGAAAGCCGGCTCGTCAAGAACGGCAAGTGGGCCACGATCGAACAAGCTTCGCAGGTCGTGATCTTCAGCCTCGATGCGCGTTCGAAGCAGTATCGCTCTCCCGCCGGTGATTCGCTGGTGGTGGGAAAAGATGCAGCAGTGTGGACTAAGCCGGATGGCGGTCGGGAGGTCTTCGACCGGCAGGGACGACTCATCGAGCAGGACCGCCGCAACGGAAACAAGGTGACGCTCCGTTACGACACGCTCGGTCGGCTCGCTCGCTTGGAGGGTCCGTTTCAGGCGTTCCTCAATTTCGTGACTGACGAGCAAGGTCAGTTGACTCGGATCGAGAGTTCGACGGGGGCGATCGTCCGCTACGACTATGAACCGCCGACCTCCGAGAAGCCGCAGGCTCGCGATGAGTTCACGGTGAGCTATGGCTATGACACGGCTGGGATGCTTGCCCGCATTGATCATCCGCGCTTCGGACAAACTCAGTACAGCTACGACAAGAAACTGCGAGTGACCGGTCACCGCTGGGCCGATGGCACGAGCGACCGTATCGAGCATGACGACGCGACCCGTACTCGTCGCCACACGGACGCCGCCGGAGCTGCCTCTTCGATGCAATGGAGTGCGGACGGTCGCCGGGTCGAGCTGACGAATCCGCTCGGTCATAAAATCGTCACGGAGAACGATGCCGCCGGGCGGCCGATCCTGATCACAGGGCCGACGGGGATGAAGGCGAGGTTTGAATACGACTCGCTCGGCCGAACTGTCCGCGTCGAGAATTCCGCCATCGGGGCCACACAGTTCGAGTATGCCGGCGACAGCAAGTCCCCCGTGACGTTGATCGCCCCCGACGGCAATCAACAGTCGTTTGAGTACGACGACCACTTCAACTTGCTGCGGCTGGTGAACTCGCAGCACAAGCATCTCGACACAGCATTCAAGTACGACGCGAAGGGACAAATCGAGAGCGTCGAGATGGGTGACGGCCAACGGTCGCTATTCACCTACGACGAGTCCGGTCGGCGGGACAGTGTCACGAACGCCGACGGACAGAAGTGGCGATTCGATTTTGACGAGCGGGGCAATCTGCTGCGCACTCACGATCCGTTGGGCGGAGTGACCTCTCGCACCTACGACAAGCAGGATCGCCTCACCAGTGTGACCGATCCTGAGGGGGCGGTCTCGCGGATCGAGTATGCGCAGCAAGGGCGGAACTTTCAGACCACCATCACGAGCCCGCGCGGGGCCGTGACACGGAACGCCTACAACCAGCGCGGGCAACTGGTGACGTCCACCGCTCCGGGGAATCGCACCACGCGATTCAACTACGATGCGTCCGGCAACCTGACGAGCCGCACCGATCCGACCGGCAGGACGTCTCAGTTTGAACGGGATGCAGTCGGCAATCTGCTGCGCGAGATCAATCCGGTCGGCGGCGTGACGACTCGCAATTACAACGCTCAGGGGAACGTCGTCAGCATCATCGGCCCGACCGGCGCGACGACGCGGTTGGAGTATTCGCCGACGGGTTTCCTCAGCCGGCAGATCGATAGCACGGGCCTGCCGACTGAGTATCAATACGACGCACAGGGGCGTTTGCTGGCCACGATCGACGATGCGCAGCAGGCCACGCAGTACGACTACGCGAAGGGGCGAGTCGCGAAGGTCAGCCCACCGAGCGGGCGGTCGGTCGAACTCAAGTACGATGATCGCGGATTCCTGGTGAGCACTCAGCGCGGTGAGAAAGACATCGTCAAGAACGAGTACGACGTGTTGGGACGTCGGACGAAGGAGACTCGCTCATCGGGTCTGGAGATCAGTTACCGCTACGACGCGCTCGGTCGCCTGATCGCGTCGGAAGACAACCAGGGGGGCCGCGAGACGACCGAATACGACCGCGCGGGTCGCATGGTCGCCACTCAGGACGCGAACGGCGGGGCGATCAAGCTCAAGTACGATGCGGACGGGAATATGCTGGAGACGACTGATCCGTTGGGGCAAGTCAAACGCCGGGTCTACAACGTGGCTGGCGAATTGAGCGAAGTCATCGAACCCAACGGCGACAAAGCCAAGTACGAGTACGACGCGGTGGGACGACTCACGACGGCGCATCATCCGGGCGGCGGCAAAAGTTCGTATGCCTACGATCCGTTGGGACTGCCGACGCGCATCCGCAATCCGCTTGGGAAAGAAACTCGTTCGACTTACGACGTTGCGGGCCGGTTGACCAGCACCACGAACGCGAATGGGCAGACGACGACGTTCGCCTACGACGTTGCCGGACGAATGACGGAGAAGCGGCTCGCCGACGGCAAAGTGGTCAAGTATCAGTACGACGCGCGCGGCCATCTGAGCGAAGTCGATGACGGAGCGTTTCCCATCCAATACACGCGCAATCTCGACGGCCGCGTGACGCGCATCGAATATCCCGCCATCAAGCGGAGTCTGAGTTACGAATACAACGAGGCGGGAGCGAAGACCAAGCTCGTGGACTCCGAAGGCCGGACGATTCATTACGAGTACGATGACTTGGACCGCCTCAGCGCCCTGCGAGTCGGAGACTCGGAACCGATCCGCTTCGCCTACGATGCGAAAGGCCGGCTGACCTCGCGGGACTATCCGAACGGAGTTCGGGGAGCCTGGCAGTACGACGGCGACGATCGGCTGCTGAAGTTGACCTACACAGACGCCGCGGGCAAGACGCTCGCGGGCTGGACCTATCAGTACGACGCGGCTGGGAATCGTTTGCAGACGACGGATGCGGAGGGGCGCATCGTCCGGCATCGTTATGACCCGGCTGGACAGCTCGTCGAAGAAATCATCGGCGACAAAGAGTCGGTGAAATACAGCTACCTCGCCGGCGGCAATCGCGGGACTCAGGAACAGAACGGCAAAGCCATCACCTACCGCTACGACGAAGCCGACCAGTTGCTCGCCGCCGGGGAGGAAACTTTCACGCACGATGCCAATGGAAACCTCATCGAACGCAAAGGACTAAAGGGGACGACGGGCTACGCTTGGGATTCCGAAAACCGTCTCGTCAAAGTTGTGCTGCCGGACGGCAAGGAAGTCCGTTACGGCTATGCTCCGACCGGCGAACGCATTTGGCGGCGCGATGCGCAGGGGCTGACCCACTTCGTGACCGATGGCCAGAACCTACTCGCGGAGCTTGGTCAGAACCTGGAAGCGAAAACCAGTTTTCTGCACGGGCCTGGCATCGACCAACCCTTGGTGATGAGCCGCGGCGAGAAGGATTTCTTTTTCCACGCCGAGCAACTGGGAAGCATCAGCCACATCACCGACGAACGCGGAGCCGTGGCCGCGTCGTATCAATACGATGCGTTTGGTGAAGCCAAGCTGACTCAAGGGCAACTCGCCAGCCCATTCACCTACACCGCTCGCGAGTTGGATTCCGCGACCGGCCTCTATTACTACCGGGCTCGGTATTACGACGCGCGGCTTGGTCGATTCCTGTCGACCGATGCAGCTCCGGCGCGACTTACGCAGCCCTCCACTTGGAACTTGTACGCCTACGTTCAGAACCGGCCGACTCACCTTGTCGATCCATCGGGAGCGGAAGGTGAGTCGTACTGGGGGCCATCTTGGAACGGAGCTCCGGCTGAAGAGAAGCTTCAGACCGTTAATCGCCATGTGATGGGTCGCCAAAATGAGTTGAATACTGCGGAGCGAAATTACAGAGCCGAGCCGGACATCAACAAGCGAGCGTATCGCGACAATGTTCAGGATGCTCTGGATGCCTCGCGCGCGGAACGGGCGAGACTCAAGGCCGAGATCCGCGGTGAAGCTCCACCCTCCGAGCCAGCCGCTCCGTCGGAACGACCTAACGCATTTGGCCGGGGGCCGAAAACGGGGGTCGTGGAACAGCCCGCAGCCGCGCCGCGTGCATCGAGTAATACGGCGGCAATTCCTCGGTCGGAACCTGCCGTGCCAGCAGAGCCCGTTGCACCGCCCGAACCAGTGCTGAGAGGCCGTTCGACGTTTTCTGACCCAGCGACAGTGCCATCTGGGACCGCGCCTTCCGTTGGAAGTCAGTTGATGGGTGGCACCGCTGCGGCAGGGACCTTCGTGATGGGATTCGATGCGATGGCCGATGGCATTAACGGCAAACCTGCAGGCGAGATCGCCGTGGAAGCAGCCGAAGCGACTGGCAAGGGACTGGTGATTGCGGGCGGCGTGGGGTTGATGACAGGAGCCGTGGGAGCCGTGGGCGGATTCTTTCTAGGCGGCGGTCCGCCAGGAGCGATCGCGGGATTCGTCGGCGGGTTCAAGGCCGGATTTGGTGCAACCGCCGTCGTAGGGACAGCCATTGGCACGGTGAAGACTGGGAAAAAACTTGGCGAGATCGCAGGACAGCTAGGCGAAGGGGACGCTGATGCGCCGACAGCGGAACTCGGTGAGCGTGCTGGAGGACAAATCGAGATTCCTCCCGAACCCAAAGATGATTGGGCTCAAGCGCTCGGACCGCTGCTCACTCCCGACGAACTGGCAGAAGCGACATCTTCAAGACCCAGTGGTGATCTTACGGACGAAGATCGTGCTCGCGCGAAGGATGCGTCGATCCAAGGCCGTGCGCGGGATGCCGACCGAACGCTCACCGCTCGCGAACGCCAAGCCGCCGCACAGGCTGCCGGGTCTGGGCAAGGACTGCCGGGCGGCGGCGGCTACAACGAACCGAACTACGAGGAGATCGGCCGAGGGATCGGCGTGCTGATCGATCTTTTTGGAAATGGCGGCGGAGGCGGCGGCACGCCACATCAAGGCGGTCAAATGGGTAATCATCCCAAAAGGAGATAGCGCAGCGAGGCCGCAGAAACGTAGGCGAGTCGCTCCCGCGACTCGCATTCCAAACGTCGGATGATTCCCGTTGGGCGAACCGGGGTGATTGGTCGTGCTTCACGAATCTCAGTCGCGGGAGCGACTGAGCTACATACTTGGCACCGTTCCATCGTCATCAACTTGCGTGAGAAAACAACGAATTGGGCGATCACTTCATTACCACGTTACCCATGACAAAAAAGGCCGAGTCATGTCAAAGCACCTCGAAGTGGCTGTGATAAAACTGGTGAGCGGGGCGGTGTCAGCGGTGAGATTTCATTTGGTCATCGCCGGTGGTTTCGCGGCATTGGCTCTCACGCTGTTCTGGGCTTCCAGCGCGCGGTGCGCCGACGAGACTGACGCAGGCCAAGTCGTGGAGGTGATCGGCAAGACGGCCAAGGTGTCGATCGGAGCGAAGGCTGCCAAGGTCGGAGATCGCGTCGAGTTCGTGACCACGCTGCCGGACATCGACGAAGAAGCCAGCGTCGCCACCGGACGAGTCACCGACATCGGCAAAGAATTCCTGGTGGTCACGATTGATCGCGCGACGAGCGAGGTCGCTGCGGGCCAGCGGATGCGAATCCTGGTCGAGACCCGCAAGCCAATCGCCCCGACGACAATCCCGACCACCATTCCTGCGCCTGCCACCACACCCGCGAAGACGGGGGCCGCTCCACCGGCGACGAATCGAAGCTGGATGGGAACGATCGTTGAAGCGGTCAATCCGACGGTTGCTCAGCAGGCCAACCTCTCGCGAGCCGCCGGCGCACTGATCATTGCCGTTGTGCCCGGCAGCCCGGCCGAGCAAGCCGGTCTGCAAGCCGGCAACATTGTTTTGAAAGTCAACGAAACCTGGATTCTGAAGTACAACACCTTTGTGCCGGCACTGGCCCCGTTCGGCATCGGTGAGGAAGTGGAACTCTCGGTCGCGCGCAACGGCGACGTCCAGCCGATTAGGGTCACACTCGGAGCCAGACCAACTCTTGCCGAGTTCGCCGAGCAACTGAGGCCATTGGCGGAACAGGGACAACCTTGGGCTCAATTGGAACTGGGAAAGCTCTACCAAGATGGAGTCGACCCACCGGACGATTTGCCTCGGGCCGTCGAATGGTTCCGCAAAGCCGCCGAGCAAGACCACGTGCGAGCCCAGTATCTTCTGGCTCGCATGTACCGAGACGGGCGCGGCGTCGATCGGAACAATGCGACGGCCCTATCGTGGAATCAAAAGGCCGCAGAGTCCGGCTTGGCGGCGGCTCAGGCGGAACTCGCGGAACTGCATTATCTCGGCGAAGGAACGAACAGAGATTATGCCGAGGCTCTGAAGTGGGCCAACAAGGCGGTTGAGCAAGAGGACTCACACGCGCAGACGCTTCTCGGACAGATGACGATGAACGGCAACGGAGTCGAAAAGAATGAGCGCAAGGCCGCGGAATGGTACTACCGCGCGGCACAGCAGGGGCATATGAAGGCTCAATTCGGTCTGGCCACTCTGTTCGAATTGGGCATCGGTGTCGCGGCCGATCCGGTGAAGGCCGCGAAGTATTATCGCCTGTCGGCCGATCAGGGTTACTCGTCAGCGAAACTGGGACTCAGCCGACTCTACGAATCCGGCAAAGGGGTCTCGAAGGATGTCGAGCAGGCGATTCGCTGGGTGCGCGATGCGGCCGAACAAGGGGACATCGACGCGCAGATCAATCTGGGCGGACGGTACGCCTACGCCAACGGTGTGCCGCGGGATTATCAGCAGTCTTACAAGTGGTTCCACGAAGCCGCCAAGCAAGGTTCCGCGATGGGGCAATACGCTGTCGGGACGATGTTCATGAACGGAACCGGAGTCACACGCGACTATGTCGCAGCCCGCGACTGGTTCCAAAAGGCCGTCGATCAAAACCACGTGGAGGCCAAGACCAATCTCGCCGTCCTGTATGAGAATGCTCAAGGAGTTCCCCAAGACTACAAGAAGGCCATCGAGCTTTATCATCAGGCGGCCAAGCAAGGTCATGCCGCCGCGCAACACAACCTCGCCGTCATGTGTTATCAAGGGAAAGGGGTCAAGGCAGACGACAATGCCGCCGTCGGGTAGTATCGCCTGGCCGCCAAACAAGGACTGCCGGAAGCTCAGTACAACCTCGCCTGGATGTACGAAAACGGCCGGGGCGTGAAACAGGATCGAGTCGAAGCCATCGCCTGGTATCTCAAAGCCGCCGATCGAGGACTCGAAGTCGCAAAGCAGCGCCTGCAAGCGCTAGGCGTCAATCCGTAACGTCCCTGGAGTGCTGCGGCTCGACGCAGCCCTCCATTCATTTGGAACAAAGACGCTGATCGTTCAAAAATCGTTCATCGGCACAGTCGATTTTAATAGCGGCGGTTTTGCAACTTCGAGAGTCGCTCTTCCAAATGAATGGAGGGCGGTGTCGAGCCACCGCACTCCAGGGCTAGAAATCATCAAACACGCGCACGCGGGAGAGGCCGAAGCTGTAGATCGTTTTGACTTGGGCGGGAGTCGCGGTGCTCTCGAACCAACCTGCGGAACACCAGCGATATTGGTTCGCGACTTTGACGAGTCCGTGTTTCACGGCGTTGGTATGAACGTAGTGGAGACGTGCGAGGTACGACGTCTCGATGGTCAGCTCGGTGTCCCAGAAGTTGTGCCAGACTTGGCGATCCGGCTCTTGATCCAACGCGTTGATCTCCGCCGCCGTGGCCGTGTGCAGATGGCTGAGCAAGTTTTTCAATTTGCCTGCCTGCGATCCCGCTTGCGCAACGAAGTGATAGTGGTTCGAGAACACCGCCCACGCTTCAAGTTGCCAGCGGTAATGCTGCGCGAGTTCCAGCAGCTTCCCCTCCAACAAATCCAACCGCTCATCGCCGCGAAACAAGTGCTGCTTGTGCAACGTCCCCGCCGTGACGATGTACGTCCCATGCTTGCTCAGCTTGTGAATCGGAGCATGCGGCCAAACCCTGGAGTGCTGCGGCTCGACGCAGCCCTCCATTGAACGCGGCAGTTGACTCTGAGAATCTCTTGCGGCCGCGTCGTGAGAGAAAACGTTCGGCAAAGATGACTTCGCCTGCTCCAACTCAACAACCATTTCTTCAATCCGCGGCAGCGACGATTCGGGCAGCTTGCGAATCCGCCGAATGAGTTGCTCACGACGCTGAAATGGTTGAGGCATCGCGCCATCCCTGGAGTGCTGCGGCTCGACGCAGCCCTCCATTCAGTTGAAATGAAGGTGTTGATCGTTCAGAAAACGACAATCGGCACAGTCGATTTTGATAGCGGCGGTTTTTGGACTTCGAGAGTCGCTCTTCCAAATGAATGGAGGGCGGTGTCGAGCCACCGCACTCCAGGTGGTTTTCTCACCCTTGGAGTGCTGCGGCTCGACGCAGCCCTCCATTCGATTGGAATAGAAGTATCGCTCGCTCCAGAAACCGAAGTTTGTGAATCGAATTTGCAAGTCACGGTTTTTGGATTTGGAAAGTCGCTCTTCCAAATGAATGGAGGGCGGTGTCGAGCCACCGCACTCTAGGTTATTTTCTAAACATTGCGTCTGCCGGATTGCCGCGAGACAGCAAGTACGCGAGCAGGTCGCGAACTTCGTCCTCGTTCAAAGTCTTCAACAAGTCCTTTGGCATCAGCGAGACCTTCGAGGGTTGATTCGTTTCGATGTCGGACTTTTTGACTTCGACGGTCTTCGTGGCGTTTTCGGGATCGACGACGATCGTGATCGAGTCTTTCGATTCACTCACGATGCGGCCGGTGATGACCTTTCCGGCTTTGGTTTCGATGACCGAGGCTTTGTATTGGTCGGAGATGATTTTACTTGGATCGACGATGGCGTCGTTGAGGTCTTTGAGGTTGAAGCGGCCGGCGAGTTGGGTGAGGTCGGGACCGGTGGCTCCGCCGTCTCCGCCGAAGCGGTGGCAGACGACGCAGCGGGCGGCCTTGTACATCTTCTCGCCGTTCTTGAAGTCGCGGGCTTTCAGCTTGTCGGTCGCCAGGGCGAGGACTTCCTCGACCGAGTAGTCTTTGCCGGGGCCTTTGGCTTTG
Source organism: Planctomyces sp. SH-PL62 (assembly GCA_945893075.1). Lineage (GTDB taxonomy): Bacteria > Planctomycetota > Planctomycetia > Planctomycetales > Planctomycetaceae > SXKJ01. The sequence continues at coordinate 13,296 of CAMDDX010000199.1, forward strand.
GGGAGTTCGGGGATGACGTAGGGTTTGCGGACGCCGAGAGCTTCGATGGCGAGGCGTTCGGCGTCGGTGCAGTTGGCGAAGGCGTCGTTGTCGATGTTGGTCAGGTATTTGGGATAGCTGGCCCCGCCGCTCCAGGTGCGGGCTTTCTCGAACCACGCGAAGTACGCCTTGCGGTCGTCGAGCGTCCAGCCGGTCTTCAGGTTTCGCAGGACGAAGGCGTAGTGGTACTGCTGCTGGTCCGGCTGGTTGGCGAGCATCGCGGCGAAGACTCCGCCGTAGCCTTTGTTGCGGCTGAGCAGGTCGTGGCCGACGCTGCCAGCGTCGGAAGCGGATGCGGAAGAGACCGACGCTGGCAGCGTCGGCCACGGGGTTCGCTCCTGAGCCAGCACCGGCACCAGTTTTTTGACGGCTCCCGGAGACTGGAAGTGAATCATCAGGATCGCCAGCTCGCGGTTGACGAAGTCCGACTTCTGCGGGAACAGATCGTCAAACTTCTTCGCCAGCGCGGCGCACGTCTCCTTGTCGGGATTGCCCAGCCGGATGAACGCGAGTTGGTAGGCTCGCAGCAGGCCGAGTTGTTGCTGTTCGGTGAGTTCTTTGAACTCGATGTCGCGGAGAATTTCCAGAATCTTCGCGAGCTTCGCCGGCTCAGCCTGGCGTGACAAAGCGACGCAAACATTGATTTCGATGTCGTAGCGACGACTGCGCTGGTGCTTGAGTGCGTCACCAGCAAGAACATTCTTCTCGTTGGACCGAATCAATTCTTCAAGTCTAAAAAACGTTTCAAACCATAAGTCGATTGCGAATCGCTCTACGGCAACTCGCGCTGCGTAGCGGATATGCCGATCGGTGTGGCCGAGGTTGCTAAGAAGGGAAACCAATTCGGGATTGTGCGGGCCGACGTGATACTCCTCGATCTGATGACGCAGGGCGCGTTGTCGTTCGGGCGACTCGGCGGGTTCGTCACCAACCTTCACAGTAAATAACCGCGTAGTGTCTTCCTTGCCGACGTAGGTAACTCGGAACAACTCGGACTGAGCGCCTCGGCCGCCGATGGTGAAGTACAAGGCTCCGTCCTTCCCGACGGTGCAGTCGGTCAGCGGCAGCGGCGTGCGCGAGACGAACTCTTCCTTCGTCGCTTTGTAGCTGGAGCCGGACGGCTCGATGTGGATGGCGTGCATCGTGCCGTAGGTCCAATCGCAGATGAACAACGCCTTCTGATACTTGGCGGGGAACTTGGTGCCGTAACCGAACTCGACGCCGACGGGCGAGCCGGGGCCGATGTTGATCAGCTCCGGCAGGCTGTCGATGTAGTAGCTCGGCCACTTGCCCGTGCCGCTGCGCCAACCGAACTCGCTGCCGCTGGTCGCGTGGACGACCCGCGTCGGACGATGCCACGGCGAACCAAAGTCATATTCCATGTCGGCGTCGTAGGCGAACATCTCGCCGTCCGCGTTGAACGCGAAGTCGAACTGGTTGCG
>CAMDDX010000200.1 GCA_945893075.1 Planctomyces sp. SH-PL62
GAGTGACGGGGTCGGGAGTCTTTCTTCAGGCCGCCGTCGAGGAAGCGTTCAACAGTCCTTGAATGATCGGCGGCCTGAAAAAAGACTCCCGACCCCTTCGCACTACTCCTTCAAAACCATGTCGATGCACATGACGGCTCCCACGATGAGCTGCCGCAACGGGCTATCTTCCGGAACGCTGTCGTTGATTTGCAAAACATAGTTGTCTGCCGTGGTGAAGAGTTCTTTCCACAGCCCGGCCCATTTCTTGGTCACTCGAGCCAGTTGTTGGTCGCCGAACATGAAACTGAAATCCCACCCCGTCCACTTCCCTTTGAGTTGGCAGAGCGGCTCGTCGTTGGCGTCCAAAACCGTGAAGGCCCCACCGATCGAGAAGAACTTCAGCTTGAAGCCACCGATCTCCTGGTCGTTCTCGTCGAGCACTTTCACCTTCGACACGAAGATGGGAATGCCACGAGTCACTCGCAAAATCTGCTCACCTTCGGGCGATCGAATCTCGATGTCAAAGGGCGTCAAGGTTCTGTAATCGGTGAAACGCAGCATCTTCGTAATGAACCCCAATTTGTCCTCGCGGCATTCCATCACGATCGCTCCCGTCTCTGGATCGTGGATGTCGTAGTTGTTCGCCGCTTTGAAAATGTCGTCGTGTTCTTTAACGAGAAACAAATTGGCATTGAGGGCCGGGTGCATGGAAGAAGTCTCCTGTGGGTGACGGCCGGGGCGGCAAACTACCGACGATCCCGTGTGCTGTCTCAGTTCTTCTTCGTCGCCGGCTTCGGCGGGTTGAACAGCTTGTCGTTGATCGTCTTGACCTTCTCGCCGGCCGGAGCGACTTCGACTTTGCCGCTGAGCTTCAAATTCTTCGGCGGCTCACAGCGGTCATCGCTGCAGGCTTGGTATCTGACTTGGAGTTCAAACTCTTCGATCTTGCCCCCCGCGCCTTCGGGGACTTCGATCGTGGCGAACAGAACGATTTGGCCTTCGTAGACCAGCAGTGGTTCCAGGAAGCCGGGTAACTCGAACTTGTGTCCCTTCGGGTACTTCACGTTGAGCAATTTGCTGCCATGCTTCGACTTCATCGTGAACGTGGTCGGAATCTGCAACTCATCGGCCGGAGGGTTTTGGTTGATGTGCCACCCCTCTTTGATGTCCAGCACCAGCGCGATGCGACAAGTACTTCCCGCGGGAAGTTGCTCGACGTTGAGATGCGCCTCGGCAGTAAGGATTTCGTTCTTCTTCTCTTTGTCGGTCTTCGTGTCCCCTTTCGGTTTGTCGGCCAGCGGAGCCGGATTCGTTGGCTCGCGTTTGGGCTTGGCAGCGACGTCGATGACCGCTTCATCGGACACGGGCACGATATTGAGATCGACCTTGCGGCGCGACGCTCCGAACTTCGGCTTGTCGAGGAACTCGAACAGGCCCAGGGCCATGTTGGCGAAGCCGCCGGGAGCGTCCTGCATTGAGCCGGCCGCGGCTTTCAGAGTCTCTTCGGCTTTGTCCCGATAGGCCGCGTTGCCAGTCAGCGACGCGAGCCGAATCAAATTGCGCACCGCGACGCTATTGCCCGACGGGACGACTGAGTCGTAACGGTCCTTCGATCGCGCCAGCAGTTCTTCGTGGTCGGTCGCCGTGAAGAAGAAGCCGCCGTTTTTGTCATCCCAAAACAGTTCCAGTTGATCGTCGGTCAGCTTCGAGGCGGCGTTGAGCCACTTCTGTTCGCGAGTCGCCAAGTGCAGCGCGATCAAACCGTCAACGAGGTACGTGTAGTCGTCGAGATACCCCTTGATCGGACTCGCCGTGCCGCGGAATGAGCGGTGCAAGCGACCTTCTTTGTCGCGCAGGTCGGTGATGACGAACATCGCGGCACGCTCCGCCGCGCTGAGGTAATCCGCTCGATCAAAGCGTGCTCCGGCGTTCGCCAACGCGCGGATCATCAGTCCGTTCCAACCGGTCAGCAGCTTGTCGTCCGTCATCGGCTGCGGCCGGCGATTGCGAGCCTTGAGGAGTTTCTGTTTCGCGGAATTCAACCGGCGATCGAGATCGTCTGGAGACAGTTTGAGTTTCGCGGCGACTTGATCCAGCGGCTGCGCTTGATGCAGGACGTAGCCGACCTCGAACGTATTCTTGTCCTTCATGCCGTAAGCGAGTTTGAAGGCTTCCGCATCCGAGCCGAGCAGTTGATCAACTTCCCGTTCGGACCAAACGTAGCTCTTGCCTTCGACCTCTTCGCTGTCGGCATCGAGAGCCGAGAAGAAGCCGCCGCGCTTATCGGTCATCTCGCGGAGCACGAAGTCGCAGATGTCTTCGGCGATCAGTTTGTAAGCCGGGTCTTTCGTTTGGCGGAACGCTTCGACGTAGACGTCGGCGAGCTGTGCGTTGTCGTACAACATCTTCTCGAAGTGCGGCACCATCCAAGCTCGGTCGGTGCTGTAGCGATGGAAGCCGCCAGCGAGGTGATCGTGAATTCCTCCGGCCGCCATTGCGTCGAGCGTGAATGTGACCTTGGATCGCAACTCGTCGTCTTTGTCTCGATTGGCCGCATACAGCAGCAGCGCGAGTTTGCTGGGCACCGGAAACTTTGGCGCGTTCGCGCGAGCGGGATTGAAATCGAAACCGCCGAACTTCGAGTCGTGTGTGTCGGCAACGTACTTGGCGGTCGCCCCCGCGAGGTCCGCCGTGAGTGGCGTGTCCTGCAAGGCGACCTTGGACGACATCACGCGGCGGATGTTCGTTGTCAGAACCTCCGAGTTCTGTTCGAGCGCTTTCTGGTCGTCACGCCACAGATCGGAGATGCGCTTCATCACGGTCGGGAAGCCCATCCGGCCGTCGGTATCGTCGGGGGGGAAGTACGTACCGCCGGCGATCGGTTTGCCTTCAGGCGTCAGAAACATCGACAACGGCCAGCCGCCGTTTTGGTCCGAGCCGCTCAGACGGAAATAGACCGACAGCGCGGTCATGTAGATGTCGTCGATGTCGGGACGTTCCTCGCGATCCACTTTGATGCAGACGAAATTCTCGTTCATGGATTTGGCGATGGCCTCGTTCTCGAACACCAATCGCTCCATGACGTGGCACCAGTGACAACTGGTGTAGCCGATCGACAGGAAAATCAGCTTCCCTTCTTTCTTGGCCTTCGCGAACGCTTCCGGTCCCCACGGGAACCAATCGACCGGGTTGTGAGCGTGCAGTAACAGATAAGGACTCGACTCCTTCGCCAGCCGGTTGGCCTTGCCGGTTTTTTGAGCCGCCTTCTTCGCTGCCGGCTCTTCGGCGAATGCGGTGCGGATCGGCGACTTGCTGGGAATCTCGTCATCGAGGTCATTCCCGAGCTTGTCCGCCTCATTCCCGCCAGCCTGTCGAATCAAATCATCGACCTGAGCGAGTTCTTGATCGAGTTCTGGGTCATGAGTTCCGCTCGCGCGGCGAGTCGGCTTGCGAGTTGACGAGGACTCGGACGCGACTGAGCCACTCTTCGACTTCTGCGGCTTGACGACCACGGCCCCTTGATCCGCGTCGATGCAACCGGCGGCGGACAGAACCAGCAGGCAGCCGACGAAAGCAGTCACGGCCGAAATCCGAAATCCGAAATCCGAAATCCGAAGTGCTCGGTCTCGTGTGCGTGATGATCGGTGACGACGGTTAGAGTCGCTCATAGTCGATCCCCGTTTCTTCGGGTTCCTGCGGCCGGCATTTCGGATTTCGAGTTTCGGATTTCGAGTTTTGGCGCAGCTTTATGTACCTCAAACCGGTCATTTGGGAACAGGCGTCTTTTCCAAGATTTGACGGATGACGGACTTTACGCGATCGCGTTGGCCCTCGCGAATCAGCCCTTTGCTGATGGCTCGGTGAGCCAAAACCGGAACGGCCAGACGCTTGATGTCGTCGGGGACCACGAACGCTCGCTGTTCGAGCAGGGCGTAGCATTGAGCGGCTCGGTACAGCGTCAACGCCCCGCGCGTGCTGATGCCCAGCGATAGTTCCGGGTGCGTCCGGGTCGCATGCACGATTCGCAGCAGGTACTCGTTGATCGAGTCATCGACGCGCACGTCGCGGACCGCTTGCTGCAACTCCGCGAGCTGTTCGAGCGTCATGACCGGCTGCAACGCATCGACCGGCTCGCCACTGCGGTGGCTGGTGAGAATTTGTTTTTCGATGGCGAGGTCCGGGTAGCCGATGTCGATGCAGAGCATGAACCGGTCGAGTTGGTTTTCCGGCAGCGCGAACGTCCCCTCGAACTCGAACGGATTCTGCGTCGCCAGCACGAAGAACGGCCGTTTGAGCGCGTAGGTTTGCCCCTCGATCGAGACCTGTAACTCGTTCATCGCTTCCAGCAACGCCGACTGCGTGCGGGGCGTCGTGCGGTTGATCTCGTCGATCAGCAGGATGTGCGAGAAGATCGGCCCTTGCCGGAACTCGAACTCACCGCGGTTCGGCAGGTAAACGCTGCTGCCGAGAATGTCGCTGGGCAACATGTCGGGCGTGCATTGCAGCCGCTTGAATCCGCAATTGAGGCTCTTGGCCAACGCCTTGGCGAGCGATGTCTTGCCGACGCCAGGAGCGTCTTCAATCAAGATGTGCCCTTCCGCCAGCAGCGCGACAATGGCGAGATGCACCGGCTCCGGCTTGCCCAGCAACGCCTTGGCGACGTTCGCTTCGAGGGTCTTGATCCACGCGAAATGTTGTTGAGACACAGAGACTCCCAAGGGATGTGCAGCGAGTGATGATGTTTGTGGCCAAGTCCGGAGAACGATTTCGCTCAAAACAGTTCGTACATGTGCTCGCCGCCGTGAGCGGGATTGCCGGTCAGCTTACGGAGGCGCAGATCGACCACAAAATCCAAATGCTCCAGCGGAATTTGTCCAATCAGCACGGAGACCGAATTGGGAACCTCCATCACATCCATCGTGCAAGTGCGGCCGAGGATCGTGAGCCGCACCGGGCCATACATTCCCGCAGTCTTCACTCCGGCGCTGCTGGTCACTCGCTTTTCGCCGACCCGCGCCAAGCCCAGTTGTTTGATGAGCCGCTTCGGAAGTGAGAGCAATGTCGCGCCCGTATCGACCAGTGCGTCATCAACTTTCACGCGCCGCGCATCAGCCAGAACCATGACGCCTAGTTCAACGGCATACGCATCCTTCATATTCTCGATCAGCGCTTCGGTGGTGACTCGGCCCATCTCGTGTGATCCTGTTTTGGTCTGCGGAACTTTTCGGAAGGCAGCTTTGCGAGTGGTCGTGGTCGGCATGAGAATCTCCCAGCGTTGCCTGACGAGAGAAGCGTGACGAGTCATGGTGTAACTCGCTGAGCAGCGGTTGTCACGGATCACTTTTTTGGTCGCTCCCAGACCGCAACTGCCGCCAACAGTAGCCCCACGACGGCGGCCGTCGCTGCTCCGGCCGCAAACTTGTGTGCGGAGACAATGACCATCACCAGCACACCACTCAGTAGCGTCAGGTTCAGCCAAGTCACAATGCCGAGGCCCCCGGGCAGAAAGCGTCGTGCGGCTCCTGCCTTGCCTCGGAATTCGTTGAGCGTCACGGCCAGCACGACCAGCACTCCGACGATCAGCCCTTGAAATTCATCCGGTTGAGTTTTGACCGTCTTCGCGACCGAGTCGATGACGACTCGCAGAAACAGCGCACCCAGTGCGATGCCCGGTATCGTGCCGATGCCGCCGGCGAGACTGCATCCTCCGACCACGCTGGCCGCGATTGCGTTGAGTTCATATCCGATCCCCGCCGACGCGGGATTCGCCACGCCCACGAAGCTCGTGAAGAGCACTCCCATCAGCGCCGCGGTCATCGAGCTATAACAGTAAGCCAACCACTTCAATCGCTCGGTGCGGATACCGCTCAGCCGAGCGGCGGCTTCATTGCCACCCATCGCGTAGAGATGCCGGCCCGTCACGGTCTTGCTCAGCACCAGCCACGTCGTACCGGCCACAATTAAGAAGATCACCAGCGGTGCTTCCCACGATGTTCCGAGACCGCGAAAGAATTTGTCTGAAATGTAAATCTGAGTGTTCCGCGTGCCGGTCACTGTTTGAGTGACGTCCTGCATCACCACGCGCGAGAGACTTCGCAATCCGACTAGCGACGCCAACGTCGCTACAAAGGGAGGCAAACGCACGACCGTGATCAGCCAGGCATGCAGGCTGCCGACCATGAAGGCGGCACCCATCGTTCCCGCGAACGACGCCGCCAAAATCCAGCGCGGCAGGTCGGTCATAATCGGTGTGCCGCGCGCATCGACCGGAGCCAACGCATACGCCACCGAGGCGAACACCGTCCCGCTGAACGCGATCATCGAGCCGGCCGACAGATCAATCCCGCCGGAGATAATGACCACGGCGGCTCCGAGAGCCAGAATCCCCAACTGCGCGCTGTACAACAAAATGGACTGCGCGTTGTCGCTCGGAGCACGAAAGTACGTGTGCTTGGGATCGATCCAAGTGGCGAGCAGGATGACCACCACGATCGCGACGATCAACGAAAACTCGGTGCGGTGCTGCCGCAAGTATCGGACAAGTCGCGGAGCCTCGGTGTGTTCAGCCATGTTCCCAGCCAGCTTGGAATGTCCAAGGCCCAAGTGCCAATGACCAATGAAATCCCAAGCTCAAATGTCCAAAACTCAAACGCGGGAATTCCTCTTGGAGTGGAGCGATCAAATCAGAGGCCCATTGGTCATTTAGAATCTGGTCATTGATTGGACATTGGAATTTGGAACTTGGGATTTCATTGGTCATTGGGAATTGGAACTTGGTCATTCCCTCATGACCCCGTGAGCTTGTACTTCTCAAGCCACTGCTTGAATTCGTCGAGCTTCAGGAACTCCGTCTTCGAGCCAAACAGCTCACGCTTCAGCGGCGAACCTTCGTTGGGAACGACGACCTTCAGACCTGTGTCCAGGATGTCGCCGTCTTTCGTCTCTCGATTGGGAAGCATCTCTTTCACGGTCGCTTCATCGTTCTTGATCATGGCTCGCAAGAGGCGGACTCCTTGATAGCCCATTTGATACGGGTTCTGCACGACCATCGCGTCGAGCATCCCTTCGCCCATCCCCAGGATGGCCGGGGGATCGGCGTCAAAGCCGATGAGCTTCAGTTTCTCGCGAGCGTTCGCCTGCTTGACGATGTCGATAATCGCCGGCGTGTTGTACGACCAGATGCCGGCCAGCAAGGCGATGTCCTCATGACGGCTCAAAGCATCTTTGACATTCGTGCGAGCGACCGCTTCGTCGCCGCCGTCTCCCAGGTTCTCTGCTTGGACAAACTTGTCGCCGGCCCCTTCCGCGAGGCCACTGATCCGTTCCTGAGCATTCGCCGCGTTCTTCAGTCCGACGAAGGTCGCGTACTTCCCACCGTTCGGCAGCAAGCCCTTCGCGGCGACACCGAGTTCTCGGCCACCGACGATGTTGTCCGTTCCGAGATAAGCGAACCGGCTGTCGCGAGCGGTCTCGCGATTCACATCGGAATCAATCGTGATCACCTTGATCCCCGCCTTTTGGAGCTTCCGCAGTTCTTCGGGGATCGCTTCATTCAACGCATCCGTCACCGAGATCGCCACGGCCGCGACGTCGGTCGCGCTGGCGTACTGCCGCAGCTTCTCGATCTGGCCTTCCGCCTTGAAGTCGTTGCGATCGACCACGACTTGGAAGCCATCCGCCGCACAGTTCAGTTCCTTCTCAGCGTCCTTCGCGCCAGCCGCCGCCGCATCCCAGAACGGAGCGTTGCCGTTCGTGAGCACAATGATGCGCTTCAGGTCGAGATTCGCAGACGCCTCACCCAATTGCGGCTTCGGAGTCCCGCTGCCCGATGGAGTCGACGAATCGCCTCCGCAACCGATGATCGTTCCCAACAGAATTAGACTGACAGACAACCGCAGTGCAGCGAAATGGAAAAGTCGCATGAATGGACTCCTAACACGGGAAGCGGGAAAGGTTCGCACAATACCGGCCAGAGATTGCGAATTCAAAGTCGGCCGTTTGAACGGACCAACCCAAAGTAGACCGGTCACTCCGTGACCGGAAACTTTCGAGTCACGGAGTGACTCGTCTACTTTGCCGTAAACGCCGCTGTCAGCATTCGGCGATAATCCGCTTCTGAATGCGCGAAGAGTTGATCGAAATGAGCCGCATCGACGACACCCCGCTGAAAGCGGCGCTTCTCAAAAATCGGCATCGTCAGGCCGGTAATCGCCTCGACGCCGCGGCGGACGATCTCCCCCTTCAGAGCATACAGCCGCGAATGATCCCAGTCGGTCAGTTCGATGAACGGAATCCCTTCCGCGACGTCGATCACGTTCGGCAGCGCGTACGGGCTGAAGCCGACGAAGCCACACGCGCGGGCCGGGGCCGCCGTGCGGATATGGCCTCGGCTTTGTCCGCCGGAGTACGTCAGAGAGTGCTTGATCGCCTCGACCCCCCAGCCTTCTTGATACAGCATCGAATTATTGAGCACGCTGCGAATCGTCAACTCCGGGTTGTCTTCGATCGGATAGTCCTTGAGGTTCTCGTCGCCACCGTCTCCGTCGGTGAGATACTTCCAATCGGGATATCGCTGGCGAATCGCTTTGCAGAGCGCGAGTGCCATCGTCGCCGACTGCACATCAAGCGGTTTGTAGTCTTCGATGACGCGAATCGTTTCAGCGACATCCAGTTCGGCACTCGGCACATCAATGACTTCGAGGAACAGGCCGAGATCGAGTTCATCGAGGAAGCGGGTCGCTTGTGCGACGTCAGAGGATTTGAAATCTGAAATTTGAGATTTGAGATTTGAATCCGCCACATTGAGCGTAAACGCCTTCAACCGCGCGGGGGAGTCACCGCGTCGCAGCAGCAGATGATGCAGCACGAGGAACAACGCTCCGCTGTCGATGCCGCCGGAGAACAGCACGCCGAGCGGTTCGTGAGGGTCGATGCCATTCAGCCATTTGTCGCACTCGGCAGCCAGCGTGCTGATGTACGCCGCGCCGATCTCGTCGAGGTTGGTCGAGAGTCGATTCCGTTGCGGGGCAAAGAACCGAGTCAGCGTCGGACTCGGATCAGGGCAGCCGAGCAACGCGATCTCGGTCAAATGGTGAGCCGGGACCATGCGGGTGTACGACGGGTGAAACTGATCGCCGTAGCCTTCCGCTCGCAGCCAGGCGGCGATTTCGTCGATTCGTTCGGCAATGATCAAGCACGGCCCCTCGGCCCGCTTGGCCAGGAAGTACCGCATCGGCCGGCCGATGGATCGCGCCATGCGGACGAGGTTGCCGCGCTTCGCCCACAACGCGAATTGCCCATCGATTTCGCGGATGCGAGCCGGATCTCCGGACTCGACCCGTTCGGTCGCGTCGGCGACCGACACGTTCAGCAGCACATTACCTGCAGGGGCCAACAGATCGACAACTCGTTCGACGTAAGCTTGGTGCATGGTGACCTCGGCGTGATGACGAAAAGCGGCGGCATTCTGTTGGTCTATTTCGCGGATTACAACACGTCCAACGTGGCCTGCGCGGCTCGCGTACAAACCGACTCATACGAACCGCGTGCGTCCCAGGAGGATTGGTCTGATGGCTGAACAACGCAAAGCTCGTCCGTGGCATTGGGTGGTGGTGGGATTGATCGTGGCTGGCGTGGCCATGATCGTTGTGTTGCGAGGCCGGCCGATTGGCAACGAGAAAAATGGCAACGAGAAGAATGGGCACGTCGATCCCGTCCATGCGTTGGAACTGAAGAACGACGCGATCGCGTTGATGGAGAACGGGCGGTTCGATTTGTCCGCCGAGAAGTTGTCGGAATTGGAATTGTTGCTCCCCAACGAACCGCTGGTGCGGCGCAATCGAGCGATCGCAGCCGTGCTGGCGGTCTCGCCCGGAGGGATCGACAAGACGCGCGAGCCGGCCGCCTACGAGCGGGGACTGGTCCGAGCGACCGACGCTGTCAAGAAACTGCTGGCGGCGGAACCGGAGTTGCCGATCGCGCATCTGCTCGCCGCGCGGTTGGCCGAGAATCACGGTGAGTTCCGCATGGCCGTGGAGCATTTGGAGAAGGCCGCCACGTTGTCCAACGGAGCAGCGGCGTTTGAGGCTGAGGTCTATTTGGCGTCGCAGAGGGGGCAAGACCCGGACTTGGAGACACGCGGCATCGCGGCTCTCCAGCGAGCGGCGAAAGTCAACTCCGACAACTTGTGGGTGCTCAGTGAGTTGGCGATCGGTCAAGTGACTCGCCGCCAAGACGAAGCCAAACTCACCCTGACTCGCTTGCGCGAAACCAGCCAGCCGTTTGTCGAGTTCGTCCAGCAACATTACCGCGTCAACATCACGGACTTGATCGACAAAGCCGTCGCAGCCGTCGAGAAGAAAGATTGGGACATCGCGATTCGTAACGTGCGACTTGTCTCGAATGTGTTGCGGCCTGAGATTGCCACGAAGCTCGACATGAAGCGAGTCGTGAAGCATCCCTTGGAGTATGTGCTGTTTGACTTCTCGCCGGAGTGGCAAAAGCAATACGGCCATGCGGCCAAGTCCTCAGAGACCGTTGCGGCCGCGCGAGTCGAGGTCACGTTCAAAGAAGCCGACGCGGCCGATCAATTGCCACCGCTGGCCGGCATTCGAGACGTGAAAATTGCCGACTTCGATCTCGATGGCCGCTGGGACGTGATCGTGTTGCTCAACGGTCAGGTCATCGTGTTCGGCCAGTCGGACGATCCGAAATCACGTTGGGTGACGTTGTGCGAAGCGGTCGTTCCCAGCGGCCTGACGAAACTCGTCGCCGCGGATTTGGACCGCGACACGGAAGAGACTCCGGAAGGTCATCGTTTCATCGGGCAACGGACGGCACCGCCCGGAGAGAAAAAGGAAATCGTCGGTGCCTCGGAATCGGTTGAAGATGCCGACATCGACTTGCTGATCTTCGGCGACGAAGGGGTGATCTTCCTCCGAAACGATTACGACCCAGCCACCAAAACCCGCTCGTTCAAAACACTCTCACAAGAGGCTGCCTTCGAAGCGTTACGGAACGTACTCGCGATCGCTCCGGCCGACATCGACCACGACGGCGATCTCGATTTGGTGATTTCCACCGGATCGGGAATGAGCATCTGGCAAAACAACGACAGCCGCGAACACACCAAGTTCGCCGACATCTCGTCGCGATCGGCGCTGCCGCCGAGCGACCTCAAACCAACCGTGCTGCTGCCGGTCGATTGGAATTTCGACGTGCAGATGGACGTGCTCGTGACGGGACCAGGTGTCACGAAGTCAGGCTATTTAGAAAACGTCTCACACGGACGATTGAGGTGGCGTGAACGTCCACAGCACATGCTTGAAATCGCCGGAACGAATTCGATCGAGTTAGGAGCGGTTGAGACCGATCCGCTGAATTGGGAATTGCTCGGCTCCCGCAAACCGGAATGGAACGGTCAGCGGCTTTGGGACTTCAATAACGACGGGCTTCGTGATCAGTTCAATTGGACAGAGACCAGTATCGCGCTGTTCGAGTTTGCGGCTTATCAATCAGATCAAGCCAGTCATCGGGGGATTGTTGAACATGGACCGCCGAAGGAATTGTCGCTGACTCTCGGCCTGCAGGAAAAAATCAACACTTGCGAAATCGCCGACTTCGACGCCGACGGTGACGAGGACGTGCTGGTCGTCACCGATCAGCGATCTGTTTGGATTCGCAACGATGGCGGTAACAAGAACGGTTGGATCGACCTGTCGATTCGCGCCGACAAGGATCGCAAGCCGCAGCGAGATGCCGAGCGGACCAACATTCATGGCGTGGGCAGTTGGCTCGAACTGCGGGGGGCCGGCTTGCCGGAGATACCGGGACGCAGGCAGCACGTCCGCATCGTCGAAGGGCAATCGACACACTTCGGACTTGGCTCGGCGAAGCAAGTGGATGCCGCGCGGATCATCTGGACGAATGGCATTCCGCAAAACGTGATTCATCCGCGCGCCGGAGAAGCGATTGCGGCTCAACAAACGCTCGCAGGTTCGTGCCCGTACCTTTACACGTGGGACGGCGAGCAATGGACGTTCTACACCGACTGCCTGTGGGCAGCACCGATCGGGCTGCAACTTGCGGAGGGTGTCTTGGCTCCGGCCCGCGAATGGGAATACCTCAAGATCGACGGCCATCGCTTGCGCGAAACGAACGGCGAGTACCGTGTGATGCTGACCGAAGAACTTTGGGAGGCGGCGTACTTCGATCAAGTCCGTTTGCTGGCGGTCGATCATCCGGCCGACGTCGAATTCTTCAGCAACGAGAAAGTCGGCCCGCCGAGCATCTCGGAATTCCAACTGCATCCCGTGCGAAATCGCCGCACGCCGGTCGCCGCCCACGACCATCGCGGCCGCGACGTGCTGCCCAAGATCGCCAAGCGCGACGATCAATTCTTGCGCGCGTTCGACAAGATCATTCAGCAGGGTCTGACCGAAGAACATTTCATCGAACTGGACCTCGGCGATTTGAACTCTGCGAAGAATGTGACGTTGTTTCTCACCGGCTGGATCTTTCCGACAAACACGTCGATCAACGTCTCGCTGTCTCAGAACCCCGATCGGGATGCTCCGAAACCGCCGTCGATTTGGATGCCGAACGAGTCGGGCGAATGGCGTGAAGCGATCTCCTACATCGGCTTCCCCGGCGGCAAGACGAAGACCATCGCCGTCGATCTGTCGCAGCTTCTGGCTGATGGCCGTGGGCCGATGGCTGATGGCCGTCAATCTCAACCCTTCCGGCTGCGTATCGTCACCAGCATGGAACTCTACTGGGACGAAATGTTTTTCACGGTCGATGAACCACCGCTCGAACACACGCTGACGCCGTTGCCGCTGCTCGGCGCGGACCTTCAGTTCCGCGGCTTCTCCGCGCGGTTGCCGCACTCGGAGTTTGGTCCAGAGCGTTACGACGCTTCGCAAATCACCAAAGAAACGCAATGGCCGCCGATGGGAGGCAAGTTCACTCGGTTCGGTGACGTGACCGAATTGCTCAAAGATTCGGACGATCGCCTCGCGATTCTCGGCGCGGGAGACGCCGTGACGATTCGCTTCCGAGCCGATCAAGCACCGAAACTCCCACCCGGTTGGAAACGCGACTTCATCATCCACAACGTCGGCTACGACAAAGACGCGGACCTCAACACGGTCTACGGCCAATACGTCGAACCGCTGCCGTTCCGAGCCATGCGCGGTTATCCCGACCCCACCGGGGCCGAGTTCCCCGACTCGCCGATTCACCGCGCGGACCAGCACCGCTTTCAAACGCGAGAACAATCTCGCAGAGCATTCTGGCTCGGCCAATGATTGTTTAACCGCACGCGCTTCCAATTGCGCGTGCCTACGGTGTGCGGTTATTGGACTCAGGTTGATGTTTGCGCATTGGCCTGAAGGGCCATCACTCGAAAGCCCAGGGCAGAGCGGATCGGCTTCCGATCCGCGCCGCCCTGGGTTCCAACGAGCAGCGACCGGAAGCCCTGAAGGGGCGGGACAAATCGAGTTTCGCCCTTTCAGGGCTCCCACATCGGAAACGGTCGATCCCAGGGCGGCCCTCCCGTTGGTCGCTTGCCCTGGGCTTTCGAGTTATGTCCCCTTGGGACTGAAGCGCAAGCATCAAACTGCGCCCTCCGACAGGGCGCTGCTGCCGTTAGCTGGGCTGCGCCGGCTTGAGTTTCGTCTCGACTTCTTGAATCTCGTCCCGCAGTTTCGCCGCGCGTTCGTAGGCTTCGTCCGTGACCGCCGCGAGCAGTTCTTTGCGAAGCTTGATGAGCCGAAACTGTTCCTGGCTCGACTCGCTGGTCTGATGCGGAGCTTTGCCACAATGCTGCGTGTCGTCGTGAATGTTCTTGAGCAGTTCGTTCAGCTCGGTCTCAAAGACCTTGTAGTCGTGCGGGCAGCCCAGCCGCCCTTGGGTCCGAAACTGGCGAAACGTGATGCCGCAGTGCGGACACGCAAGGTCATCGGCGGCGTCGAGCGGTTCGTCGGCGGAACTCAGCGTCAGGCCGCCTTCGTCGGTGTCCTGGCCGGAGCTCAAATACTTCTGCGCACACGTTTCGCAGAGATGAAGCTGCTGGACCTCACCTTTCCGAATCTCGGTGATGTGCAGAGTGGCAGGCTTGGAACACCGACGGCACTTCTTCATCATGTCACCCGTAAGAGAGAGCCGCTGAAACTCCGTTGAACGCGGCGATTGGATTCTAGTCGTCGCCTTCGCTTGGTCAAACATGCCCAATCATCTTCCCGACTTCGACACCTTCTGCCGCATGGCTCAGCAAGGTGATCTCGTGCCGGTCTATCGGCAGTTGGTCGCCGACACCCTGACACCGGTCAGTGCTTTTTGTAAGTTGCAGTCGGGCTCGTGTGCGTTCCTGTTTGAAAGCGTCGTCGGTGGCGAGAAGATCGGACGCTACAGCTTCGTCGGCACCGATCCGTTCCTGCGGCTGGAAGCGTTCGGCCACGAAGTCTCACTCACCGAATGCGGCGAAGACGGCCAGCCAGAGCGAGAGACTCGACGCCATGTGGACGATCCCCTCAAAGAACTCGAATCGCTGATCGCCGGCTATCGAGCCGCTCCGCATCCCAAGCTGCCCCGTTTCTGTGGCGGAGCAGTCGGCTACGCCGGCTACGACATCGTCCGCTACGCCGAGCATCTGCCGAACGCGCCGCACGACGACCGCAAGCTGCCGGACATGTCCTTCGCGTTCTACGACCGCATGGTCATCTTCGATCACGTGCAGAAGACGATTCTGGCGGTCGGCCACGCCCGCACGAA
>CAMDDX010000201.1 GCA_945893075.1 Planctomyces sp. SH-PL62
CGAACGTGTTGAGGCAACCGAGTTCCTAACGGCCTATCGAACCGAATTGGCGGCGGCGAAAATGGACAACGTCGTAGTGCGATCGCTCGCCGCGTACCTCCGCACGCTGATCGGCAGCAACGAATTCCTGCATGTGGAGTGAACGGGAAGAGACGGCGGGGTCGGGTGTTCGGTTTTTCGGAATTGGCCGGATGAAGCTTCATTCGTAAGCAGGACTCAATCCGGCCAATTCCGAAAAACCGAACACCCGACCCCTCATGGCCACACATCAAACCGTGAACGACTGCTTGAACTGCGGAATCACCGGGGCTTCGTTGCACTGATCGTGCAGCAGCTTGGCGACTGCCTGAGCCGATTCGGCTTCGCCATGCACGATGAAGGCTTTGCCGATGCCGCCGTGCTTCGCGAGATGCCCGAACCACCATTGGAAATCTTCGGCGTCGGCGTGTCCGGAGAGGCCGTTGAGGACTTCGACTTTCGCTCGCAGATCAATCTCGCGGTCGAAGATGCGGACTCGCGGCTGACGTTCGATCAACCGTCGGCCGAGCGTGTATTCCGCTTGATAGCCGATTATGACGATGGTGTTTTTCTCGCTGCCGACCGCGTGCCGCAGGTGATGGACGACTCGTCCGCTTTCGCACATGCCGCTGGCGGAGATGACCAGAAACGGGCCGTTGCGGTCGTTGAGCGCGCGGCTTTCTTGCGGACTGGCGATGTAAGTCAGCCCGCGGAAGCCGAACAGATCCGTATCAGAACCGCGCTGTTCTTGAGCTTCTGGATCGAGCGAACCTTGATGGTCGCGATGCACCTGCGTCAGCTTGCGCGACAGCGGGCTATCCACAAAGATGGGGATGTGCGGCAGTCGGCCTTCGTTGAACAACTCATTCAGGAAGTAAACCAGCACCTGCGTGCGGCCGAGGCTGAACGCCGGGATCACGACCTTGCCGCCGACCGCGCATGCCTCCTTCAAAATGCGGAGCAGTTCCGTTTTGAGATTCTCGGCTGGCAGATGCACGCGATTGCCGTAGGTCGCTTCGGTGATGAGCACGTCGCAGCCGTTGTCGATCAGCACCGGATCGCCCAGCAGTGGCAGATTGCGCCGCCCCAGATCGCCGGTGAAGATGACTCGCTTGAGTTCGCCATGATCGGTGATTTCCAATTCGGTGATCGCCGAACCGAGGATGTGTCCCGCCTCGTGAAAGCGCAAACGAGTATCCTTTGCGAGTTCGTGCCACTCGCCGTAGGGAATCGTCTCGAACCGCTTGCACAACTCGTGGACGTCACGCTCGACGTACAACGGTTCGATGGAAGGATGCCCCGGCCGTAACCGACCGCGCAGATACTTGGCGTCCTCACCGGCGATCTTCGCGCTGTCCCGCAGCATGATCTCGGCGATGTCCGCCGTTGCGGGCGTGCAGAAGACCGGACCACGAAAGCCCGCCTTGAACAGTCCCGGCAGATTGCCGCAGTGGTCGATGTGCGCGTGCGAGAGAATCACCGCGTCGAGCTTCTTCGGCTCGCAATGAAAGCGTTCGTTCTTCGCACGAGCCTCCGCGCGGTGCCCTTGAAAGAAACCGCAGTCGAACAGAATCCGCCGCTGATCCGTTTCGAGCAGATGCTGGCTGCCAGTGACTTCGCCGGCGGCACCGAAAAACGTCAGTTGCATGGCGTGGCTCCGTGAACGAGCGCGGGGTCGGGTCTACGATTTTTCGGAATTGGCCGATGACCCGTTGTGGTGTCGATCAGACTGTAACCGGCCAATTCCGAAAAATCGTAGACCCGACCCCTCGTCCACCGCGCCTACTCCGGTTCTTTGGCTTCGATGAACAGCCACAGCGTGACGGTTTCGCCCTCGGCGAGATTGGCTTTCGGTTCTGGTTGTTGGCGTTCGATGCGATGCACTTCTTTATCGCGGTTCGCCTCCGAGCCTCTCTTAAACGAGACTTCGTAGCCCGACGCTTCGAGAATCTCGCGGGCCTTCTTCCAATCCAAGCCCACGACCGAAGGAACTTTCGGCTTCGCGGGTGCATTGGTTTTGGTCTTGGAGTTCGCCGGTGTCGGAGTCGGCTTTCCGGGATTCCCGCCCGCAGACTTGGTAGCTGGTCGAGTCGCACTCGCCGGCGTCACTTTGCCGTTGCCGCCGATCACGTCCGGTTGCTCGGCCCGCTCGTCGATCGGAGCCTTGTTGACGATCTTGAAGCCTCGGTCGCTGAACTTGAATGGGTCGCCTCGGAACAGTTTCGTGAGGCTCTTCGAGTTGACTTCCAATTCGCCGAACTTGAACGCCGTCTCTTTGGTCCCGGCCGGGTCGATCAATCGCACGGCGTCGGGCAGAAACGTCTTCGTGTCCAGGATGATCGTCGCGAGCTGATAGTTGGACCGATCGGACTGCCAGCGCGGGCGGGCTTCAATCCAGGCTTTGGACGTCTCTTTGTCTTCGTTGATCAATTTCATGTCGAAGCGCTGAATCGCCTTCGCCGCTGGCATCCCAAACAAAAAGGGAAGCGGGCCGTCGGAGATGTGTTCCCCCTGAGCCTGCGGTGGAATGACCATCTGCATGGCGGTCTTAGATTGGTCATCGACCTGCGTGATGAGTTGGCCGTTGCAGTACCACCGCTCAGCGGGGCCGGGCTGCAGTTTGAAATCCATCGCCTGGCCGGTCTGCCAATGCTTCTTGTCTTTCTCCAGCGGAGGAGGAGCGTTCTTCACGTTCTTGGGAGGATCAGGATTCGGAACCGGCTCCAGATCAATGCGTCCCTTATCGGGCGACTCGTAATAAAACACGCCCGTGTTCCGCTTCAAAACTTTGAAGACGTAGTCGTACTCCCAGCGGCGGTGCTTGCCTTCCAGCTTCTTGATTTTGGAAGACGAGACCTCCCAGTCCTTGAGAATCTTCATCAAGTCGGGAGGGACATTGTTGACCCGCAACGGCTCCGGGGAGGGACGCAATTTCTTGTCGTCCGCCAGCCGTTCTTGAGCAATGGCATTCGCCAGCCAACACAACCCTACGGCCAGCGCGGCCGTCCACACGAGTCCTCGCATCGGCATCCTTCCGAATCTGGATCGCGGCATGATCGTCCTGTGGAGAGAAGACATCCTTGTCAGCTCGCCCAGCGCTGCGACCGATCCTTCGGCTCACTCGCTGGACAACCGGGGCGGGATGTTAGGCATCGCTGCAAAACGCCTCTACCCCGGTTTTTCAGGTCGCCAAAGTCTCGGACGCGCGATGCACATTGCGTGCAAACCGGGGTCAGGTGTTCTGATTTCTGTTTTGGCCGTGGAGTTGCCATCGATGCTCGTTGCCTGACAGTCTTCCGATCCACACTTGGTTCCATTCGCGACGCCAAAACAGAAATCAGAACACCTGACCCCTCGCCAGGGACTGGTTACAAGTTGGTTTTCAGCAAACCTGTCACCGCCTCGCCCAGCCAGCCGCTTTGCCAGGTGTGTTCGCGCTGCGGGCCGTCGGTGTAGACGTGCGGAATTTGCTGTTCGTTGAGCAGGGCTTCCGCCCGCTGGTGGTGGTCGCGGAAGTTGCCGTAGCCGAGATGGATCAAACGCCCTCGTTCCGATCGAAGGTCCGCAGCGCGGTCGCGGAGCAAGCGGTCGAGCCGATAGTGCTCGAAGTTTTCGGGAGTACCGTAGATCGGTCCCATGCCGAACTGGTTCGGAGCGGACTGCATCAGCGGAGCGTCCCACGCCGCGGCTTTCGCGAAGGTTGCTGAGTGTCGCAGCAGCAGACTCCAAGCGCCGTATCCGGATTTGCTGAAACCGACCAGCAAGCGGCCGTCTCGTTCCGCCAGCGCGGGATATCGTTTCTCGATGGCGGGGAGGACCACTTTGACGAAGTAGCTTTCTTGATGGATGGCCTTGTCGGTCGGGTGATCGGCATACCACGGGAGATGTGAGAATGTCGGCGCAACGCAGATCAACTGGTGACGGTTGGCGAGATCCAACCGCTTGGCTTCGATCAAGCCGTCGCCGTAGCGTCGCTCGGTGCCGGCTTCGACCGGCAGCACATAGAGCACTTTGAGAGAACGGCCCGATTCCATTCGATCGGGCAAGAGCACACGGATGAGCGTTTCGCCGCGTTGAAACTCCGAGGTCACACGATGGACGCGAAAGCCATGCTCATCGGTGACAGCCTCCGAAATGGTCGGGGCGTCCGCCGCGAAGAGCACCGACACAATCAGTAATGAGGTGAGCATCGCAATTCCGCTCGCGGTCCTAAATGAGCCGGAGAGCGCTAGCTCCCGGTTTCCGGCATTCTCCAGCAAACCGGACGCTAGCGCGTTCCGGCTCATTCACCAAAGTGCCATTCAGCGAGCCTCCGACTCCAGTTGGTAGTCGCTGATTTTCTTGTGCAGCGTGTTGCGGTTGATGCCGAGACGCTCGGCCGTTTTGGTCTGCGTCCCTTGGCAGGAGCGAAGCGCTTGCAGAATGACTTCGCGTTCGACGAGCGCGACCGTTCGTTCGTGGAGATCAACGGCGTCGGAGCCAGCTTGCAGGATGCTGGTGGAGACGAGTTCGGTGGCCATCTTTTGCAAATCGCTGGCTTGCGGGCGGCCCATGCGGACTTGAGCCAAGCCGCGCACGTGCGACGGCAGCAGATCGGCGGTCAGCGTGTCGCCAGGAGCCAGGACGATGGCCCGCTCGATGTAGTTTTGCAGTTCGCGCACGTTGCCCGGCCACGAGTAGCGTTGCAGGAAACCGACAAACTCGGCCGAGACTTTTGGGACGGGGCGGTTGTTTTCTTCGGCGTAGTCTTCGACGAAGTAATCGACCAGCAACGGGACGTCTGCGGTTCGCTCACGCAGCGCGGGCAGGTAGATCGACACGACGTTGAGGCGGTAATAGAGGTCTTCGCGGAATTTCTCTTTTTCGATTTCTTGCAGCAGGTCGCGATTGGTGGCACCGACGATGCGGCAATCGACGTGGATCGTGCGGCTGTCGCCGACACGCTCGAACTCGTGTTCTTGCAGCACCCGCAGCAGCTTGACCTGCAGCGTCTGGGTCATTGAATTGACTTCGTCCAGAAAAATGGTGCCGCCATGTGCGGCCTCGAAGCGGCCGGTGCGGTTCTCGAAGGCGTTGGTAAAGGCTCCTTTGACGTGTCCGAAGAGTTCGCTTTCCAGCAACGATTCACTCAGCGCACCGCAATTGACGCGGACGAAAGGGCCGCTGGCTCGCGGACTGAGTTCGTGGACCGCGCGGGCGACCAGTTCCTTGCCGGTCCCGGTTTCTCCAGTCAGCAGCACGGTGGCAGAGGAGGCGGCGACGCGGCGGGTCAGTGCGTAGACCTCAAGCATGGCCGGACTTTCGCCGATCATGCCTCGCGGACGGTCCTGCGATAATGGTCCCGAAGCCACCAGACACTTCTCCTCAATTAGCCAAGCCGGATCCCTGAGCCGTTTAACCGCACGCCGCAGGCACGCGCGTCTCCAAACGCGCGTGCCTGCGGCGCGCGGTTAAACGATTGTCCCAAACACTTCATTTAGAGCCGCGCGGAGCATTGTTGAAACGGATGCCGGAAACCTCAAGGACCGGAACGCGATCGGCGACAACGTCCACGTCGACGCTGGTTGTTTCGCACACGTTTGCCAGTCTCGGCGCGGCGAAGCATAATGGCATCCCGCTGTTCGGCGGTTCGTCACGGGTTCGCTGCTCGTATTTCTTTCTGTTCGCTGATCCTCAGCACCCGTGTCGCACGTCCGATTGCCCAGGAGGCCCATCCGTGTCCGACGAAACAAACCAGGAAGAGCTCGGCGCGACCATCGTCAACCAGCCGAAGGCGGAAGCCCCCAAGAAGGAAAAGACCATCCTGGGTGACTTCGAGATGCAGAAGAAGCTCGGCCAAGGGGGCATGGGCGAGGTCTATCTGGCGCGCCAAATCAGCCTGGACCGAGCCGTTGCGATCAAGCTGCTCAACAAGGAGATGGCCAAGAAGAAAGGCTTCGTCGAGCGGTTTGAACGCGAAGCCAAGTCGATGGGCAAGTTCATTCATCCCAACGCGGTGCAGGTCTTCGCTTACGGAGTCCTCAACAATCAGCATTATTTGGCCATCGAATTCATCGACGGCAAATCCATGCAGAACTGGATGGATCAGCTCGGCAAACTGCCGATCGGCGACGCGATCCATATCCTTTTGCGCTGCGCCGACGCGCTCCGCGTGGCACATCAAGAGCACAACGTCGTCCACCGCGACATCAAACCGGACAACATCCTGGTCACGAAGAAGGGGGTCGTGAAAGTCGCCGACTTCGGATTGGCCAAAGCCGTCGGCGCTGGTGACGACGAGGACATGTCGCTGACGCAAAGCGGTACGGGATTAGGAACGCCGCTGTACATGGCACCGGAGCAGGCTCGCGATGCCAAGCACGTGGACTTTCGGACGGACATCTACGCGCTGGGGATCACGCTGTATTACTTCGTGACGGGCAAACTGCCGTTTGGCGGCGACACGGTCGTCAAGCTGATCATGGCCAAAGAGTCGGGCAAGTACGACAACGCCCGCAAACACAATCGCGAAGTGCCGGAGAAGCTCGACATGATCATCGACAAGATGATCCAGAAGGACAAACAACATCGCTACGCCAGTTGCGACGAATTGATTCGCGACCTGGACGCGCTGGGCCTGGAACATTCGTCGCTAAGTTTCATTGGCGGTGAGGCGACCTCCGCGCGGCGCACTGTGGCGGCGGGAGGCGGCGGTACTGGGCAAACCAAGCTCAACATGACCAGCATGGGGAAAACCTCCGCCGACATCGCCTTGGAAGCCGCCGAGAGACTGGCGGCCAAGGACACGACCTTCTGGTACATCAAGCACACGAACCAAAAGGGCCAGACCGTCATCACCAAAATGCAGGCTGCTCAGGTTCAACAGATGATCAAGGCGGATTTAATCGACGTCAAAGCCGCGGGCAGACACGGTGAGAAAGGGGAGTTCCTGCCGCTCGCTCAATACCCCGAGTTCCAAGACTTCATGAAGAAACGCCTCGCCAAGCAGTCGGCTCAGTCGCGCGGCATCAACATGAAGGAAATGTACGCCAAGATCGAGAAGGAACAGAAACGCCGCAACATCTTCCGCTGGATTCGCGACAAAGTCGAAGGCGTGTTGGGGGGCGTCGGCTTCATCCTGTATTTGGCGGTCATCGCGGCGGTGCTGTACGGCATCTATCTGGGGTTTCCCTTCGTCAGAGAGTATCTGGAAACCAAGATGGGCTACCCTCCTCCGGCGAAAGCTCCTGTGGATCCGGGAACTGGACCAAACGAACTGGCACCCAAGTCACCCTAAGTGGACCCGCAGTGATGCTTGGGCCGTAGCTGCACTCGCCAGAGTGCGGGGAACTGGCGAGATGGCCCGCGTTCTGGCGAACGCGGTTACCCCAGTTTTCTCAGCGAACCAACTTAGCCGTGTGAGGGTGATCCAATATGAACGAATTTGAAGGCTCACCGAAGACGTGGCCGCCGTTGGGATTGCCCACGGGGAGCGTTCGGGCGTTGTTGACGCTGGTCGTCGTCGCGGTCGTGGTCGCGAAACTTGCGTTCGATCGGCCGCCCGATGTCTTGTGGATTGAGACGCTGATGATCGCGCTGGCACACTACTTCACGTCGCGGCGGTTCGTTTCGTTGCCTCCGGCCGTCATGCAGCGGCTGGAACAAGAAGGGGTGCTTGAAAACGAACGGCACCCGCTTTACCTGCCGAAGAACTCGATCCGCACAATCATCATCGGAGCGTTCGTGGGGTTGGGCATCTATCTGTTTCGCGGCGAAGGGAACTGGTACGAGCGGCGTTTGTTTCAGCCCCAAGCGGTCGCGATGCTGAGCATGGTCTTCGCCTACCTGCTGGGTGCGATCGTCGGCACCATCTCCGGCTGGTTCAAGAAGCGCCGCGCCCAGCCGATCACCGGAACATGGGGCGACATCAAAGCCGTGATCGTGATCGGAGCGATCCTGGTTGCTGCCGTCCCCGAATTCGTCGACTTCGGAATGCCGTTTCCGCCGCTGGTCAATCGCATCGCGCTTGGCCTGGCGCTGTTCTACTTCGGATCGCGCTGACGTGGAGCACGTTTCCAACGTGCTCGTCACGGGCACGTTGAAAACGTGCCCCACGTGATGGCCGCACTGTCGCTGGACTCACTTCGCAGAGTCTCGTGCGGACATCAAAGCACGAGCCAACTGCCGCCCCATTTCGCGAGCGGTCGGGTCGTCTTGGCCGGTCATGATCTTGCCATCAATCACGACGTCGTCGACCAGTGTGTTGGGATCGCCGACCGAACCCGGTGCGACCATGCGCGCGCCGTTGGTCTCCGCATGCCAACGCGAAGGGGGCGGCGACGAGCCACGATAACCGGGGTAATTGCCAGCCGGACCATTGAGCACCGGGCCCGTCGCTTGCTTACCGGCGAGCGGGCTGCGGCCGTTGACTCGCGCCCAAGCCAGCACGGTCGTGCCGTGGCACAACGCGCAGACGTATTTATCTTGCTGAATGAAACTGGTGATGAGCTTGTTGACCGCGTCCTTCACGCTGCGTTCGCCGTTGTAGGCCGTATTCTGGTACGTCCCCTGAAACGCGAATTGGTACATCGAAGAACCCCAACCGCCGGAGAACAAGATCGCGTCATAGCGCGACGCATCCGCATCCGCGATCGCCAAGTCCGGGTTCACGACTCCACCGTCCGCACCTTCGCCGGTTCCCTGATGCGGACGACACGGAGCCTTCCGCCCTGCCGCGACCTCGACTACGCAGCCGGCCCGTTCAAGTTCTTGTTTCGGTTCGGAGTATTCACGATAGAAGAAGTGTTGATTAGCAATCACCAGCAACACGCGCGGCGCACGTGCCGCTGAGGTCGCCGACTTCGTGGTCGCTTTCGGCGACGGGTTGTCCGGCTTGCTGGTGCTCTTGGAGGTCGCCGTCGACTTCGACTTCGCTCCGGGAGCCGGCAGTGGTCGAGTCGCAGGTGTCGTTGTCGCTAACGCCACTTCGCCGCTGATTCTCCGAACGGCGACGCTGTGAAAAATTGTCTCGGACTCCCAAGCCCCCAAGCCGAGCGACTGCTGATCGGGAAGCCGCCAGACATTCGGCATACTCAAGTCCGATCCATCCGTGCGATGGGTCGCTAGCAATTTGTCATCCAGGAAGACTTCGATCTTGTCACGGCGAACGCGGACTTCGGCCGTGTACTTGCGACCGTTCTCTAGCGTTTGATTCGCGACGCGCGTGGGGTTTGAGGTGATCTGCTGACCTTTAATCTCCTGAATGCCGGCCAAGTGCTGGCCCCACGCATCGACTTCATACGCCGCCTGCTTGCCTCCCGCGACGAAGAACAGCCCCACCGAATGCACGCCAGTCCGCCGCGTGAAGGCGACACGAAAGTCGTACTCTCCAGCCGGCTTGATCGGCAGAACCAACCGCGAACCAGTGGCCGCCTTTGTGACGAGGCCGTCGCTCGTCGTCGTCCACTCTCCCTGCACCGCTTGCTTCGCGGGATCGGTCGGACGGATGAGGTCGATCCACTCTTCAGCCGCGTCAGCAATCGAGTTGAGTCCCGACAGCAATAACCAGCCGACCAACCACAGACCGATTCGAGTGCGCCGCATCATGTGTCTCCATGAAGTCTGGAAATGACGACACGGTTTTAACGAGGCTCACACGGCGGAGCGCAGGGGTCGGGTCTACGATTTTTCGGAATTGGCCGGCCAGCGTTTCTCAAATTCTCACCGCTCTGTCGGCCAATTCCGAAAAATCGTAGACCCGACCCCGCGTTCATCACCCCTCGTCGTCGCCGGTGTTGAGCACGGCCAGGAACGCTTTCTGCGGGACTTCGACTTCGCCGAATTGTTTGAGGCGTTTCTTGCCTTCCTTCTGTTTGTCCCACAGTTTGCGTTTGCGGCTGATGTCGCCGCCGTAGCATTTGGCGGTGACGTCCTTCTTGTAGGCCGAGATCGTTTCGCGAGCGATGATCTTGCCGCCGATGGCCGCTTGCAGAGCGACCTCGAACTGATGCTTGTGGATTTCGGTTTTGAGCTTCTTCACGACCGACCGGCCACGGCGTTCGGCGTTCGAGCGATGCACGATGGTCGAGAGCGCATCGACGCGGTTCCCCTTCACGAGGATGTCCATCTTCACGAGGTCTGCCGGGCGGAAGCCGATGACCGCATAGTCCATCGTGCCATAACCGCGAGTCGCACTCTTCAGCTTGTCGTGCAAGTCGAAAATGATTTCGCCCAGCGGTAGCTCCCAAATCATCTGAGCACGCTTGGGGCCGAGATATTCCGTGCTCTTGAAGACGCCACGGCGGTCGGCGCAGAGTTGCATGATCGGGCCGATGTACTCGGCCGGCATGATGAAGTTCACCTTTGCGATTGGCTCACGCCACTCTTGCACCAAGCCGGGATCGGGGACGTCCTGCGGATTGTGGATCGTCATGATCTCACCGTCGCGTTTGAGCAACTCGTAGGTCACGTTCGGCGCGGTCTGAATCAGATCGACGCCCGATTCCTTCTCCAACCGCTGCTGAATGATCTCCATGTGCAGCAGGCCCAGGAACCCGCAGCGGAAGCCGAAGCCGAGCGCGTCGGAGGTCTCGGCCTGATACGAGAAGCTGGCGTCGTTGAGGCTGAGCTTCGTGAGTTGGTCGCGGAGTTTTTCAAAGTCGGTGGACTCGATCGGATACATGCCGCAGAAGACCATTTGCTGTGGCTTGTGATACCCGGCGAGCGCCTGCTCCGGCGGGTTGAGCGGGTCGGACACGGTGTCGCCGACGTGAACTCGGCTGAGGTCTTTGATTCCCGTGATGATGTAGCCCACTTGGCCGGCACCGAGTGACGGACAGGGCTTCATGCCGGGACAGAACTGGCCAACGTCGAGCACCTCATGAGCCGACTGGCCCTTCATGAACAGGATCTTCTGGCCTTTGCGAACCGTGCCGTCCATGACTCGGACATACGTGACGACGCCGCGGTACGTGTCGAATTTGCTGTCGAACACGAGCGCTCGCAGCGGATCATCCGGCTTGCCGCTGGGTGCCGGCACGCGCTCGATGATCGCGTCCAGAACCGATTCAATGCCGATGCCCTGCCGCGCCGAAACCTGCAACGCATTGGACGTATCGAGACCAACGACGGTCTCGATCTCTTCCAGGATTTCCGGGATGCGCGTGATCGGCAGGTCGATCTTGTTGAGGACCGGGATGATCTCCAGGTTCACGTCGATCGCCGCGTAAGCGTTCGCGACCGTCTGAGCTTGCACTCCCTGAAACGCATCGACGACCAGCAACGCTCCTTCGCACGCGGCCAGGCTGCGCGAGACTTCGTAGTGAAAGTCAACGTGGCCCGGCGTGTCGATCAGGTTCAGCTCGTAAAGTTCGCCCTTGTAGGTGTAGTGAATCGAGACCGCGCGGGCTTTGACCGTGATGCCTCGTTCGCGCTCGACGTCCAGGTCATCCAGGATCTGCTCGCGGAACTCGCGCTGCGTGATGGCTCCGGTCTTGAGCAGGAGCTGATCGGCCAACGTGCTCTTGCCGTGGTCGATGTGGGCGATGATCGAGAAGTTGCGAATCAGTCGAGCGTCCATAAATGTCAAATCCGTACCGCGACCCTTTGAAACAAGATGGCCCCAAAATCAGAGGCGTGAGTCGCACCGCGTGGAAATCTACGGCACGTCAAGCGGCTCGCGGTAACGCCAATTCTGCACTCGTCCGCAAGCACCAGGCAGGTCAATCCTGTGGGGGGCGGGATGCTAACGAGTGAGCCAAAACCGGTCGAGAGCCTTCGGCGGTAGCCAAAGTAACCCGAAGCGTCAGCGAGGGCGAACGTTTCAAGACGCTTCGCCGTCGACTCAACCGGCTGCACGCTCGCCCTCGCTGACGCTTCGGGTTACATCATCTCTGAACGTGAAGGAGTCGGGAGTCTTCCAGGTTTTCGTGTCCGTATTTTTCGCCCTCCATTTTCCGCCAGCCGCCTGACCACTCCCGCAAGAGCTGGCGAAAAATGAGAACTCTCGTCTGACGCAACTTAACAGAGGCCCTTCATGCCGATCTCCCGCGAACGTAGCCAAGCCCAATTCCAGCGAGCTTTGAAGTCGATCCCCGGCGGCGTGAATAGTCCCGCTCGCGCGTTCGGCGGAGTCGGCGGCGAGCCGTTGTTCATTCAGCGTGGCGACGGTGCGTACTTGTGGGATCTCGACGGCAACAAGCTGATCGACTTCGTCGGCTCGTGGGGACCGCACATTCTCGGACACCGGCATCCCGCCGTGCTGGCGGCGATCGAAGACGCGCTCACTCGTGGAACGAGCTTCGGTGCTCCGACGGAATCGGAATCGGAACTGGCGGAACTCGTCATCGCCACGGTTCCGTCGATGCAGAAAGTCCGCATGGTCAGCTCCGGCACCGAAGCCACGATGAGCGCGATTCGCGTCGCGCGCGGCTTCACCGGCCGTGACAAAATCATCAAGTTCGCTGGCTGCTATCACGGCCACGTCGATTCGCTGCTGGTCAAAGCCGGAAGCGGCGCGCTGACGCTCGGCGTCCCATCGAGTCCCGGTGTCCCGGTCGGATGCACCGCCGACACGATCTCTCTGGAATTTAACGACGCGAACGAACTCGCCGAGACGTTTGCCAAACAAGGGGACAAGATCGCGGCGGTGATCCTGGAACCGGTCGTCGGCAACATGGGAGTCGTGTTGCCTCAGCCGGGCTTTCTCGAAGCTTGCCGCGAACTCTGCACGAAGCACGGCACGGTGCTGATCTTCGATGAAGTCATGACCGGCTTCCGAGTTTCGTTTGGCGGCGCTCAAGAGTTGTTCAAGATCACGCCGGACATGACAACGCTGGGAAAAATCATCGGCGGCGGAATGCCCGTCGGTGCCTACGGCGGCCGAGCCGACATCATGGCGAAGGTCTCTCCAGCCGGCCCGGTCTATCAAGCGGGCACGCTCTCCGGCAATCCGCTGGCGATGGCCTGCGGCATCGCGACGTTGCGAACTCTGCGTGAAACGAATCCGTATGCGTCGCTCGCGGCGAAGACCGAGCGTTTGTGTCGCGGCCTGAGCGACGCCGCAGCGGCAGCCGGAATCGCTCACACGCTGCCGCACGTCGGCAGCATGTTCACGCTCTTCTTCAATCCTGATCTGGTGACAAACAACACCATCGCCGGACGCAGCGACACGAAACGCTTCGCCCGATATTTCTGGGGCCTGATCGAGCACGGCGTTTATCTGCCGTGCAGCCAGTTCGAGGCGAATTTCGTCTCGGCCGCGCACTCCGACGCGGACATCGACGCGACCATCGCGGCGGCGAAAGATGTGCTGACAAAATAAGATCGAGGCCATCCGGTGCAGGCCGAGTTGGGCTAAAGCAGGTCCGCGTCCTTTTCGACGATGAGGATTTCCTCTTGTCGCAAGTCGCGTTTGAGGTCTGCTTTCAATTGCGCGAAGAAACGCCGCGCGACTTTGGGTTTTGCAGTGATCACGCGATAGATCACGATGTTGTCGTGGTACGTAATCCCGCCGAACGTCCAGAAGCCCTGATTTGGCTGAGGAAAGAAAGTGAGTCCGCCGAATTCCGCCAACAACCGTTCGCGAAGCCGCACCAGTTTGCGGCCTTCAATCGGACGACCATCGTTGTAGGCGAGCGGAACATAGAGGTCATACTCTTTCACCGGCCAACGCTCCTTGCACGCGCGGACGTCCGGTGCCTCGCGAGACTTCGGTGAATCTCACTCCTGCTTCGCGAAGGGCTTTGATGGCGTCGTCATCCACGACGTAAGTCCGATCCGGTAAAGCCATGCCCGGCGAATGACGCTGCAACAGGCTCCAGGCCTTCGCGTCATCGGCTGCAAGAATCTGCACAACAACCGCCATTAGAAAACTCCTGACGCAGATTGGTTCGGAAACGGGCGTCAGTTTATGCCTGTCGGCGTCATCCGCCAACACGAATGTCGTGGAGAGCCATCGACTCCAACCTCGCGACGATTCGATCCAATCCACCCAAGTTCGCTCGCTGGAGGAAGACCGCGACCGACACATCGGTGGTCACAGAACTCGTTTTGACACGTTCGGCCTGCGTGGCTACCTTCCCGCACCTTTGCGCCGGGCGCGGTTAGCCACGAAGGATCGTGACACCTCACCGCAGTCTCGGCAGCGATCGCCCGACAAGGAAGGAAGGCATCGTGAGTCACTCGTCGAGCATTTTGGTCGTGGACGGTCCCTCGGAAACCACCGAGGTGCTGCGGGCCGTCTTCGAGCCGCGCGGTCATGCGGTCGATCGCGTCCGCCAATCGCAGTTGCCCAGCGGCAGCTCGCCGCGCGTGGTCGTCTGGCACACGAGCGAATCCGAGGAGGCTTCGGCGGCGGATCGTTTCGTAGGCATCCCGCGCGTCGTCATCGGCCGTGCTCGCGTGACCGAACCTGCGTCCGCCACACGTCGCTTCTCGCAGCCGTTTGAGTACTGCGAACTGCTGGGTGCGATTGAATCACTGCTTGCCGAGTAGGTCAGCCTTTCCAGGCTGACTCATATGGATCGCAGAAATTAGCCGCGCGGCGCTAGCCCCGGTTACACGGCATGAACCGGGGCTAGCCTGAATTATTCATGGCGCATCAAACAGCCGCCGAAGGCCATCGGCAAGCGAATGCCACGAGTCACACGTGCTGGGTGTGGGTGGTTGAGTT
>CAMDDX010000202.1 GCA_945893075.1 Planctomyces sp. SH-PL62
TCCACCTGCTCCCGAACCGCTGGCATCAACAACCCTGATTTCACTTGTGGCACATCATCCATGATCGACTCCAGAAAGAGGTTCCGAACATTTCTAACCTCATTCTGACAGCTCCTTATTCATCGCGCCAGCCAAAATTGGCACACCCACGACCTTTGAGGCCGGCTCATCCAGCAGTCACAAGCCGCACTATTCCGAGCTCCTGAAATCGGCGAAGGAACTGCAAACCATGTTTGAGGCTGCGAAGTTCAAATGGACCGCGGACTGCGAGAAGAAGTACCAAGAGCTGCGTGCCTTGGCCGAAAAACTGCCGGCCAAATAAACGGTAGCGCAAAACCCGCCAGCCACCGAGGCCAGCTCAGTGGGGGGCGTTTGATTCCGAACGAAATATCCTCAATTCACGTCTCGAAATTTCTCTATCTCAGAATCTGGAGCTAACGATGAATCCATTTCAATCCTCACATTCCAAGCGTCGTGGTTTTACCTTGATTGAATTGCTGGTGGTGATCGCCATCATCGCGGTCTTGATTGCCTTGCTGCTCCCCGCTGTGCAGCAGGCCCGTGAGGCGGCCCGGCGCAGTCAGTGCAAAAACAATCTCAAGCAAATCGGCCTCGCCCTGCATTCCTATTTAGACTCGGCCAGGACGATGCCGGCCAGCCATTTACGAATTTTCCCTCTCGTCGGCGCGAATCCCACGCCGTCGGTCAATTGGGACTGCATGTTGTCGCCGTATATGGACAACGCCTCTCTTTACAAGAGCCTCGATTTCATTGCGATCTACAATCCCGTCACGATGTGGTCGCAAGCAAACTCTATAAACGCACTTCAATTACAGATCCCAGGGTTGCGGTGCCCGTCAACCACCGACCCATTGGTCTGGGCTCAGGGGGCAGCCGCACCGAATCCCGCGATGAATCGGTTTATCTCCAGCTACGGTGCCTGCGCTTCCGGCCTGGTCGGAAATGGCTCGCCACCTGTGGGTGGTCTCGCAGGCCGGGCGGCCGAATCGCAGCAACACCTCGACGACGCCGTCGGGGCCAATGCGCGGTACGACGGAGTCATGTTTATCCAAAGTGCTGTCAGAATCGCCGACGTCAAGGACGGGACGAGCACCACCGTTGCGGTCGCCGAATGGAATCAAGGGGGACAGGGCACGCTGGCCGTCGGCACCTACCAGCACATCGCCATCGGAGATTTTAATTCCAACGACAGTTCGGGACGGTGCAACGGATCGTTTGGCATGCCGCTCAACTTCAAATCCATTACGAACAACACCACCGCCCCGGGTACTCCGGGCACAACGCTGGCGCAAACGGCCCAGCAAAACAGAGCCAGTTTTTCGAGCTTTCACACGGGCGGCGTGCATGGCGTGATGTGCGATGGGTCGGTGAGGTTCTTTAACGACACCCTCAACCAGCAAGTCCAGCGGGCGCTGGGCAGCCGCAACGGCCGTGAAACGGTCAGCAACTTCTAATCAGCGACGAAAGTTGATTCGCCATTCCGATGCCTGATTCAGAGCCATGGTCCTGTGGATCATGGCTCTGATTTTTTGCGTTGGTCGAAAGAGAAAATGGTTCAGGTGATGAAAAACCTGTGTTGATGGAGTTCAGTTCGCCCAATAACCAATGAATCTTGTAGCGCGACTTTGCCCCAATGGAGCAAAACTCGATAGCCCAAGGCCGCTTTGCCCCAACGGGGCAAAACTCGATAGCCCAGGGCGCAGCCCTGGGTTATCGACCAACGCACATCGGCAAGCCCCAACGGGGCGTGACTCAACGGCGATGCCGCGGGAGTTTCGCCCCGTTGGGGCTCGGCGTGGTGCGCGGGCTTGTGACCCAGGCTGCGCCCTGGGCTATCGAGTTACGACCCTTCGGGCCTGAAGTTACTCGCGAGAAACTGACCGATCGCGGCGTTGGTCGCCAACGGTTGTTCCAGCGGAGCCAGGTGTCCGGCGTCGGCGATGATTTGAAAAACGCTGTGCGGAATCGCTGTGGCGATTTCGCGCATCTCCGCCGGTGGCGAGATGACATCGTGCTCGCCGACGATCACCAGCGTCGGACAGTCGATCGTCGGCAAGAGCGGCCGAGCATCTTCGCGTTCAGCCATGCCGCGCGACGCGGCGGCGATGCCTTGCGGGTTCGTGGCCAGCATCACTTGGCGCAACTCGTGGACCCATTCCGGCCGATGCGCTGTGGTGTTCGGAGCAAACAAGCGGGGCAGCATGGCATTGGCGACCAATTCCGGACCCAGTCGCATCACGTCGTCCGCAAGCTTCAGCCGACTGGCCACCGCTTCCGGCGAATCGGGAACCGCGCGAGTGTCGCACAAGATCAGCGCGCTTAACCGCGCCGCGTGCCGTCGCACGAACTCCCAGGCGATGTAACCACCCATCGACAACCCGCACAGGACCACCGGCTCTGTGACGCCGAGCGCATCCAGCAATGCGGCGAGGTCGTCCGCAAATTGTGTCATCGAGACTTTGCCGGCGGTGACGCTGCTCTGCCCGAAGCCACGCAGGTCGGTAGCAAGACATCGATAGTCCTGCGACAACTCGGCGAGTTGATTCCGCCACATCGTGTGATCCAGCGGAAAGCCATGCACAAACAAAACCGGCGGACCTTGCCCAACATCGGCGACAGACAGTGTGGTCTCCGAAGTGTTGATGTGTCGAAGCAAATGAATCTCCTGGCGGTCGTTGTCATCGCTGGTCGTCAACGGAATCTGTGCGTCATCATCATTCTGGTCCGTACTCGTCAACTTCCTTCAGCAATTCGTCCCAAGTGATTCGGCGCGGATCGTGTTGGCCACAGACCTCGATGATTCTCTCGCGAACCCAGTCGCGATCCAATTTGGCTCCTTGGACCCAGATCAAGTCCTTGAGATCGACCACATCTTTTTCGCGAAAGAAGAGAAGTTTGAGCACGCACACAACTTCCGCGTTCCAGAATCGGACGTCGCGGCCGGAAACCTGCGCGAACGAGCGGCGATGTTTGGCTGAATTGAGAAACGTCGTGGTCGGAAGAAAAAAGTCCACAAAGCAGCGACGGTAATAAGCACGACAGAATCCGAACTCATACAATGAATTCCGAGCAGCGTTTGTTTGAAACGTGCAACCGATTTCGCTTAGCAGCGCCAGCACTTTTTCGGGGTGCCTCGGATCGAGAAAGAGCGTGATATCCACGTCACGCGTCGCCCGTGGTTCGGTCCAAATCCCATACGCCAAGGCACCGCCCACGGCGTAATCGATTCCGAGCGCATCCAGCGCCGTGGCTAATTCAGCCGCGACACTCCATGCCGGTGAGAAAGTGCTATCGTCGGGCATCGGCAGCCAACCTGCGCAGGATTTCTTGAGTTGATTGAGGCCACGGGTTGGGATTCCTAATCGGCATCCCCATGTTTCGTTGAGCTTCCATGATGATGACGGCATCTTGGCATACCGCCATGATCGCCTCACTTCGCTCGGCAAATGTTCTGGACTGCCAATAGAGCAAATCGTCTCGATGCTGTTGCTGAATCAACGCGACTTGACCTTCGATCATCGCGGTGAATTCGTTCGTAACAGGCGGACGTTCTCGGCGACGGCGGATCATGGACGGCGATTCCTATTCAGAGACTGGATCAACGCTCGACATCGTAAGTCAGAGACTCCAGGCATGTCAGGTCCGCTTAAACTCAGAATGACGTTTCACAGCACAAACACCCCAACCAGGATGTCGAGGATGCCCATCAGGCTGCCTCCGGCGATGATGCCGGCGCAGATCGGTTCGTGATTTTCGACCCAGAGATTGCCACGAGCGTTTTCCTCTTTGACGCGGCCGACACCCAGCAGCCAGAACAGAAACGCTCCGGCAAACATCGAGAAGGCGGATTTGAAATCCAACACGAATGCCAGTCCGATCGCGATCGGCGAGAGCGGCAATTTGTTCTTCGTGAAAATTCGCAGAACTTCCAGAAAGAACGCCAGCACGCTCGCGACGATGACCGCATTCACGATTGAGGGGGACAAGTTGTGTAAGCCCTCCGTCAGCAACTTGGCGACTCCCAGCCAGACCGTTGCGGAGGGCATGCGGAAATCTTTGGACTGAATCGTTTCGATGCTCGAGGGAACATTCGGGTCCACGTCTCTCGTAAACAGTGCGAAAAACAAAAACGTGCTGGCGATCGCTCCGCTGAAGATGCCGATGATGTGGCCGACCGCCTGCTGTCGCGGTTTCGCTCCCAGCATGTAGCCGGGTTTGATGTCCATCAGCAGGTTGGACGAATTGCCGACCACCTCGGCCGTGATCCCCGCCGTGGCCAAGTTGGCTTTGATGTCGCGCGGCTGGACCATGCCGTAAAACAACTGAGTGATCTTGCTGGTCGCTCCGACGGGAGTGGTGCTGGTCAGCGCGGTCGAATTCGCGGCGACGAGAGATAACACGTACGTCAGTGGCAGTCCCACCAACGACACCCAAATCGGAATCTCGAAGAACGCCCAAGCTAAGGTCGCAGTGACCAGGCTCATCAAAGGAATGCCGACGAGGGAAATCCACAGCGGGAATTCGATCTCTTTCAAGACATCCTCGCCGCGATCCGCTTTCTTGGTGCGGCGGAACAAGCTCGTGAACACCTCCGGCTTCGAGAACAGCGACACGAATGACACGACAACCATCGCCGCCACGCCCGGCCACAACGACCACAGCAGAATCTGACGGCCGTCAATCAGCCCTTTGTCGTTCGGCTTGATCTCACCGAGGCTCAGCATCCACGGCGCAAGAACCAGATAATTCAAACAGGCTCCGAGCATCAGCGAAGACGCGGCCCGGATTCCCATCAAGCCTCCCGCTCCCATCATCATGACGTCCAGGGCCGGAGAGATGGTCAGCTTCCGCAGATCGATGTTTTGCATTGTGGGAACCGGTTGCTTCCATCGCTCCCATTGATCCCAGAATTCTTCTGGCAAGTACCACACCGCCTCTTTGGCTCGGCGGAACAGTTTGACTTGCAGCAGCTCTTGCAGCTTTTCCCCCTGCAAGAGCCGGATGAACGCCGCCAGCCCCGCCGAGATGCCGAGCACCTTCGCTTTGAAAAGTCCCACCGCGGCATCCGACGAGTGCAGCGTGTCCATCACCACGCCCGCCGCCTGCCCTTCCGGAAAAGGATGCTGTTCGTCGTTGATAAACCGCCGCTTCATCGGAAATGCAAAGAGGACTCCTAAAATCGAGATCGCCGTATTCCACGTGATGATCTGCCACCAGGGAAGCAACACTTGGTTGGCGATCATGTACGCCACCAGCGACGAAGTCAGCGGCATTGTCATGTAGCCGGCCGAAGTCGCGATCGACTGCATCGCGTTGTTTTCGAGGATCGTGAATTCACTGACCCCGAACTTCTGCAACAGCTTGAAGAATGCGAACGCCAGGATCACGGACGTGATGCCGACTCCCAGCGACCAGCCGGTTTTCGCTCCGATGTAGAGATTCGTCGCCGACAGCAAGCCGCCCAGCAGGAAGCCGGTCAGTCCCGCGCGAAATGTGAGCTGCGGCATGTTGCCGCGATAGACGTTCTCCAGCCACCAGCGATCTTTTTGCTCGACGGACCATTCGCGGATTTGCTCTTCGGTCAGTTGCTTGATCGCCATGCCGGCCTCCTGCGGACAAGTGGGATGCGTTGAATCGCGTCGGGGCGGCAGAGTATCAAAAGCCGCCGCTGGGCGGCACTCGGAGTCGCGCCTATACTGCTTCACGTATTCCTGATCCCGAGGACTTCTCCGAACACATCATGTCTCAATCTTTTCGCGGCCAATTCTTGATCGCGGCCAAACATCTGCGCGATCCCAATTTCTTCAAGACCGTTATTCTGATGCTGGAGCACAATCAGCACGGAGCGATGGGTCTGGTCGTCAATCGGCCGTCGTCAGTCACCGTCTCGCAAGTTCTGTCCGAGCACTTCGAGCTGCCGGAAACGGGCGAAGTCGTCCACATGGGGGGGCCGGTCGAGCCGGGCAACCTCTTCATTCTGCACAACGCCGACGAATTGGACTTCTCCGAATCGCCGCCGCTGGAAGGGGTCTTTGTGGGCTGCACGCAAGACGTCTTCCGATCGGTCGTGCAGGCCGTGTCCGAGGGAGACGACGACGCGCGCTTCCGGGTCTTCTCCGGCTGCGCGGGTTGGTCCCCCAAGCAATTGGAAGGGGAGGTCAATCGCGGCGACTGGCTGCTGCTGCAAGCTTCGCCGGAATACGTCTTCCACAAAGAGCCGTATGATGTGTGGGACGAGCTGATGCGGATTTTCCAGCAGGCTCACCAACTGATTCCCGCCGCGACCGAACACCCGGAATGGAATTGACTCATGTGGTTCACGGAAACGCCTTGGCCGCCGATCCTGATCCTGAGCGTGCTCGGCGTGCTGCTGTTTCTGGGTTGGGCGTCGCAGCGGAAGACGGGCTATCTGGCGGGCGTGGCGTTGTGTGTCGCGCTGTGCGGCCTTGTGTTTGTGGTGGAACAGCAGATCGTCACGGAGACGGAGCGTGTCGAGCAGCGTCTGCTGGACTTCACGGCGGCGTTTCAGCGGGATTCGCTGAAGCGGGGATTGATCAACGCGGTGCTCGGCGGCGGGCCGGAGCTGGAGTCGTTGAAGTTCATCCAAGGGGACGAGGTCCGTCGATTGACGACGCAGGCACTCGATCTGGTCGATATCCAAGATGACGTGCGCATCTCCGACATTCGCACCAGGATGACCAACCAAGACTCGCGCGCGATCACTCAGTTCCGAGCCTCCGCGTCGGTCACGGTCAGCGGCTACAGCGCCGTGAGACAACCGAGTCGCTGGGAACTGACCTGGGGAAAAGAAGATGGCGAGTGGAAAGTCCTGCGTGCGACGCGTTTGAATTTCCTGTCCGGCCAACCGTTGGACAACCCGTTCGCGATGCGTGAGTAGACGATGAGACCTCACACCGCCTCGCTCGGCTGGGTCGTTTTAGACCTCAATCAAGCGACGCCACTGAGACAAGCTCGGTGGGGTTTGCGGACGTCGCTTGATTGAGGATTAGAAGGAGACAGTTATGTCAGTACCGGACACTTCCAATCCGAGCGAACCCCATCGGAAAGTCGTCGACGACGTGACTCACAAGGACGGCCCTGGCCACGACGCCGCAGAACCTCTGCCCGATCAAACGCTGGCGCTCACGGATTCCACCGGCACTCCTGAGCACACGCTCGCGGTGCCCCAAGAACAGGCCGATGTGACCATCGCCCATTCGCCGGGCGACGGAGCCACGATCGTCGAGTCGGAAGCGGCCGGTGATGCGGATGCCACACAGAATCTCTCGACACCGCGCGCGTTCCATCCGGAATCCGCCGTACAAACGTTGATCGGCGAACCGTCACAAGATCCGCATGCGACGTTTGCGGAGATTCAGGCGACCGCAGGCTCCAGTTCCGTCGCGCGCGGCTGGGCACCCACCAAAGGCGCAACTGGCGGCAATTGGTCGGAACAAAATCGCGCGACGCAGCCGACCGACGCGCCGCGAACGCACAAGGCTCCACGAGCGGAGGACCGCTACAAGCTGCTCGACAACTTCGCACATGGTGGTTTGGGAAACATCTGGCTGGCGGAAGATACCTCGATCCACCGCCAGATCGCGTTCAAGGAACTCTTGCCGAAGGCTCTGAAGAACCGCTCCATCGTCGAACGCTTCATGGAAGAGGCACAGATCACCGGGCAGTTGGAACACCCCTGCATCGTGCCGATCTACGATGTCGGCTATCAAGAAAACGGCACGCCGTTTTACGCCATGAAGCTGCTCAAGGGTGGCAACATGGAAAAGGCGATTGAAGAGATGCACGCCTTGGCGCGCGGCAGCACTGAGCGGCAATTGGCGTTCACGCGGTTGCTGCGACAGGTCATCTCCGTCTGTCAGGCGCTCGGGTATGCGCACGGCAAGGGAGTGCTGCATCGTGACCTCAAGCCGTTGAACGTGATGCTGGGGGAGTTCGGTGAGACGCTGGTGCTCGACTGGGGCTTGGCCAAAGTGATCGACGTGATGAGCCATCACGAAGTCGTCACCGACTCCGATGGCCAGATCGACAAGGCCGATCCCAACGCCTCTTTCGATACCGGCACGGTCATCCAATCCATGGTCTCGGAAACGAACCTCGGTGCCACCAAGACACAGGGAGCCAGCAACTTCGGCACCTCAAAAACCGCTGTCTCATCGCCTGGCGGCACCCAAAACAGAACCACCGAAACGGGCAGCTTTCTGCGCCGCCAAGTCGCCACCGACGCACGTACCGCTGGCAGTCACACGATCATGGGGCAGATCATGGGCACGCCGGCCTACATGCCGCCGGAGCAGGCGGAAGGAAAGATCGACCAGCTCGACGCGCGAACCGACATCTATTCGTTGGGAGGCATCCTCTACAAACTGCTCACCAATCAGTCGCCGGTCGGACGTGGCAAAGCTCAGGATATTCTGAAGAAAGTCATTACCGGCGAGATCACGCCACCGCGCGAAGTGGACCCGACGATCCCGCCGCCGCTCGAAGCCATCTGTCGCAAGGCGATGGCAGTCAAACAAGAGGACCGTTATCCGAAGGCGATGGACATGGCCGCCGACATTGAAGCCTGGCTCTCCGACGAGCCGGTGTCGGTCTATCCCGATCCATGGCGAACGCGACTGCGACGCTGGTACAAGCGACATCAGGCTCTGGTCCACACTGCGGGGATGGCTGTGATCGTGATTGGCATCGCCATCGGCGGCTGGACGTGGTCCGAGAATCACCGTGTTACAGGGCTGCGGCTCGCGGCCCAGACAAAAGTGGATGAGGCAAGCGCCGCGACCAAACAGACCGACTTGCTGAAAGCGAACTCGCTGCTGAAGGTAGCCTTGGGCCAAGTCCAAGCCGAATCGAAACTGGAGCAGCTTCGCGAGCGGATTCAAAGCGATCTCGACAACATCGCCCGTCTGCAAGCCGCTGCCGAGCGCGAACGGCTCGTTGAGCTGCGCAGCAAAGCAGCGCGGTTGCTCGATGATGCGAAGGAAGCCAGCGACACCAACCAAGACTTCGCTCAAGCCAAAACGTTTTTGACCAAAGCGGAGACGATGCTGGCCGATGAAGAGTCGCTCGCGGATCTGCATCGGCAGGCGAAATCTCAATTGGCCAAGGTCGAACAAGTACTCGCGCAGCAATCGGTCGTCCTCGCCGCGAAAGCGCAACTCGTCAAGTTTCAAGACGCGGTCGAACAAGTCCGCGTCTTCGGCGGCAACATCTCCGGCGAAGATTCCATCGACGATCTGCGCGAGGCGCGCAAGCACGGACTCGCCGCGTTGGACTTGTTCGAGATCGACTTTGAAAAGCCGGACCAACTGGATGCGCGGCTGCGATTGCTCGGTCCCGAAGCGATCGACACTTGGAGGGCCGGACTGCTGGAATTGCTGGTCACGATCGCTCAGGCGGAGATCAGACTGGCTACCAAAGATCAGCCGAACGATGTCATCGCCGCCGCAAAACACAGCCTCGAACGAGTCGAACAAGCCGAGGCGTTCGGGCTGTCATCCCGGCCGGTCGGCATGCTGAAGGCCGATTTGTTGGCGATTCTGGGACAATCCGCGGCCGCTCAGAAGTTGCTGGCGACCGCCGAACAATTGCCGGCCGAAACGCGGCTCGATCATTACTGGCTCGCGGAACGTGCTCGTCAGCTCCGTCAGTTCCCGCAGGCGATTCGGCACCTGCAAGATGCGCTGCGAGTCGATCCCGACGACTTCTGGTCGCTGAACCTGATGGGCGTATGCCATTACAACCAGGGACAGGCCGACGCCGCAGCGGCGAACTTCACCGCTTGTATTGCACGACGGCCGACTGTCGTCTGGCCGTACCTCATCCGAGCTGTCGCCTTTGCCGACTTAGGACAGTTCGAGAACGCCCAGCTTGATCTGGCCCGCGCCCAGGAACTCAGCCCGCGCGCGTACGCGGTGCCGCTCAATCGTGGGTTCGTGTACTTGCAGCAAAAGAACTACGCCGCGGCAAAGACCGACTTCGCAAAGGCCGCCGAACTGCGACCCGACTTGGCCGCTCCGCATTTGAATCTGGCCGAAGCCTGCCGCCGGCAAGCCGACGAGTTGGAACTGTCGCAGGCCGCTGACGGCTCGGTCCGCGCCGCTGCCGAGCGTCAGACCGCGCTGGCCGAACTCACCAAGGCGTTGCCGTTGGCTCCGCAACAAGGAGCGATCTATCGCGTGCGCGGCATGATCCAGGTCCGGTTGAATGCTCCCGCCGCAGCGCTCGAAGACTTCCAACGAGCCACGCGATTGGAACCCAACCCAAAGTCCCAAGCCCTCAGCTTTTATGAGATCGGTGCCATCCATCAGCGAGCCAAGCGGCTCCCCGAAGCGCTGGCCGCCTTCGACCAGTCGCTCAAGCTCAATCCGCTGGACACCAAAGTCATCCGCGAACGAGCGGAGATGCTGTTGTCGCTCCGCAAGTTTGACGAGGCGATTGCGGGCTTCACGTCGTATCTCGAAAAGGCCGGGCCGCTCGGCGACGTGTACCGCGCTCGCGGCTTGGCGTTCTCTCTGACGAACAAACCGCGCGAAGCGATCAACGACTACACAATGTCGCTGCAATACGAACCGTCCCTCAACATGCTGGGCCGGCGCGGCTGGGCATATTTGCTGAACGCGGCCAAGCTCGCGAAAGAAGACTTCGAGGAAGCGGTGCGGCTCGACCCGCAGAACCCCGATAGCTTGCAAGGCTTGGCCTTCGCAATGGTCACTCTGAACGATCACGCCGGCGCGGTGGCGAATTTGGAGAAGGCCGCTCCGATCATCAAACGCGCACCCGCTCGGCTGGGTGCGCAGGCCTGGGCCTTGTCGTTCAATCAGGCTGGAACCTACTCGCAAGCGTATGCCAAAGCCTTGGTCGATCCGACGCTGTCCACCGCAGGTCGCGACGAGCTCACCAAGAAATACGTGTCGCAGGCAATCGCCTGGCTGACCGAAGCCCACAGCGTCGCGGGTCCGCAGTTCCGCAAAGTGTTCTCGCAAGAGCTGCGCGGCGATGGAGCGTTCGATCCTATCCGGCAACGGCCAGAATTCGCCGAAGCGATGAAGATCCTCTCGGCAGAATCAAAGTAAGGCAAAATCATGTTTCACAAAATCATGAAAGCCGACGGAAGGATTTCAGGTGACGCGCTGCATTTGGAGTGGCCTTGGGGTTCATGATTTTGTGAAACATG
Organism: Planctomyces sp. SH-PL62; assembly: GCA_945893075.1. Taxonomy (GTDB): domain Bacteria; phylum Planctomycetota; class Planctomycetia; order Planctomycetales; family Planctomycetaceae; genus SXKJ01. The sequence continues at coordinate 11,216 of CAMDDX010000202.1, forward strand.
ATTCTGTTGATACTCCCGCTGTTCAGCCCAAAGTGTCAATTGAACGGAAGCGGTGTTGCGGTCGGTGGCTCGTCCGGCTTCTTGAAGAATTTCGACAAGTCGACGCCCCCCTTCAGCTCCGCTTGCACAATCTTCAGCGCTTGCTCGAACTGTTGCAGGCGTTGTTCGAGCACGGGATGGATGATCGGCTGGTCGGCCTTGGATTTGGTTTTCGGCACGCCGGGATAACCAAGATGCCGCTGCAAGGCGGCGAACATGTAGAGCGGATCTTTCTTGCGATGCGCCTTTGCAATGCGCCCTTCACGGAGACTGAAAAGCGTCGTGTATGGCACATTGAAGTCGGGATCTTGGTTCGCTCGGCGACGATCGACGACGTATTGCTCGGACCGATAATAAAGCAGGTCGGCGAAATCCGACGTGCCGAGTTCTCGCCGCAGCACGCCGAACCACTCGCGCCAAGCGTCGTCATAGAGCGGATCACCGCCGAGAGCGATCAGGCCGTCGATGTAACCCAAGCGGTTTCGAGACAGACACTCGAACTGGTAAATGAACAGCCCCTGCGGGCTAGGATTGTTCGCGCGGAAGTCCGCCTCGCGTTGCAGGATTTCCAAGGCCATGAACTGGTCAAAGCGAGATTTCGTTTCTTCCTCCGCCTGCCCCATGATGAAGGCTTGGAACGGCGCGAAGTAATGATCCAGCCGAGCCATCGCGTCGCTGATGCGGCCCTTCAGCAGGATCTCGCTGCGCAAGAAATCAATCGCCATCGGCAGCTTGGTCGTGCTGAGGATTTCCTCCTGCACCGTGACGAGGATTTCCTGCGACGGGATGTTCTCGCGCAGCCGCTCGGCAAACACGCGGAAGAAGTGCGCCTGCTCGATGTATTCTTCGCGGCCCAGCAATGGAGACGACATAACGGCACGGTTCACGGTGAAACGGGGGAAAGACGACGCCGCCAATCTATGGCAACACTCCGCCGCCGCACAGTGCGGACTGCCTTCCGGGCGGAGCGAGGCATTCTGACGCCGCTCCGCTCGCCTGTTTCATGCTTGGCCGCGCGAGGTGTATCTCGCGAACAGCACACTCGGTCGGCCGGATTCTGCTGGCGTGATTTCGGTGCTGGCAGCCGTGCGAGAAGGCTGCAAGAACATGAACGCGCCGACGAGAATCGTGGCCGCGGCCAGCAGCATTGTGCCGCGAAGTTGCTGTCTCGTCGCGAACGGAGCCACCACTGAGCCATACCACGGCAACGAATCAGACGCCGGCTCGAACACCGGGTCGTTGTCGCGGATCGACAACTGCAAGTGCTCATCGAGCGGAATGCGCTCCTCGCCGGGGCGTCGAGCACCGAACTCGACGCTGGCCAGTTTGCGGACGAATTCGGGATCGCGGGTCAGCGAATCGACGACTTGGTCGAGGTCTTCGACTTCGTGCTCGATGCTGACGAGCCGGCGTTGTTTCGCTTGGTAATCCTGTCGCAGTTGAATGTACGTCAGCAGCTTCGGCGACAGCGCGACCAACGCATACACGCCGATCGCCGCCAACAATGCCAGCCAGAAGGCCAGTGAGGTGGTCCACGAAGAATGTGTCTCGGATTGTTCGATCGTGTCGGGCATGTGGTCGACGAACGAGGGGTCGGGTGTTCGGTTTTTCGGAATTGGCGGGGCGACGCTGTGTTTACAAATGGAGCTTCATCCCGCCAATTCCGAAAAACCGAACACCCGACCCCGGATTGAGATTCCGCTCCGCTCAGTATTCCTGCTGAAACGAACCAGGCCGGAGCTTTTTACGGCTCCGGCCTGGGTTCAGCAAAAAACTCCATCGACACTCGCGATCAGATCGTTCCGCCGTATTGAGCGGCCGGGCCGAGGATCTCTTCGATGCGGAGCAATTGGTTGTACTTGCAAATTCGATCCGTGCGGCTGGCCGAACCGGTCTTAATCTGGCCGGTGCCGAGGGCTACCGCCAAGTCGGCAATAAACGTGTTCTCGGTCTCGCCGGAACGGTGGCTCATCACGGCCGTGTAGCCGCTGCCGTGAGCGAGTTGCACAGCCTCAATGGTCTCGGTGAGCGTGCCGATTTGGTTGACCTTCACGAGGATGCTGTTCGCAACGCCCAGTTCGATCCCCTTCGCCAGTCGCTGCGAGTTCGTCACGAACAGGTCGTCGCCGACCAGTTGGCAGCGCATCCCGACCTTGTCGGTGAGCAGCTTCCAGCCGTCCCAATCGTCCTCAGCGCAGCCGTCCTCGACCGAGCAGATTGGATAGTTCTCGACCAGGTCCGCCAGGAAGCCGACCATCTCGGCCGACGACAGCTTCTTACCTTCGATCTCGTACTTGCCGTTCTTGTAGAACTCGGTCGCGGCACAATCGAGGGCGATCTTGATCTCCTCGCCCGGCTTGTAACCGGCCTTCTCGATCGCGCTCAGAATCGTGTCGAGCGCTTCCTTCGAGGACTTGATGTCCGGAGCGAAGCCACCTTCGTCGCCAACCGCCGTGCTCATGTGCTTGTCGTGCAGCACCTTTTTGAGGTGATGGAAGACTTCAACACCCGCTCGCAGACCGTCACTGAACGTGTCGAAGCCGAGCGGGAAGATCATGAACTCTTGGAAGTCGATGCCGTTGTTGGCGTGCGCCCCGCCATTGATGATGTTCATCATCGGAGCCGGCAGCCGATTCGCTCCAACGCCGCCGAGATAACGGAACAGCGGCAGGAAGCTGACTTGAGCCGCCGCGTCCGCCGCAGCCAGCGAGCAAGCCAGCATCGCGTTCGCGCCGAGCTTGCTTTTGTTCTCGGTGCCGTCCAGTTCCAGCATCGCATGGTCAATCAACGCCTGATCGCACACGTCGAGACCGATCAGCTCATTGGCGATCTTCACATTGACGTTCTCGACCGCTTGCAGCACTCCCTTGCCGAGATACCGCGACTTGTCGTTCGTGTCGCGAAGTTCAATCGCCTCGTGCGAGCCGGTGCTGGCTCCGCTGGGGACGGACGCTCGGCCACGATGTCCGTCTTCCGTCTCGATGTCCACTTCCACCGTTGGGTTGCCGCGGCTGTCGAGAATCTCACGAGCACGCACGGCTGCAATTTCCACACTCATCGTTCGTTCGTCCTGAAAAGAAGGCTGCTCGCAGTGACCCGATTCATCGGGTCTGCCAATCGACCGCATCAACGCGGTCACTACAAGCGAATTCGGCGGGGGAGTTTGTCGAACTCGGCCTACATTCGCCACCATAAGCCGCCGGAGAATGGGTGTGCCCAGAGATTTTGGCGGTGTTAAGTTTTAGTGGTGTCGCAAGTTGACCAATAGAGTTGCCATTGATTGCTATCGCGGAGGTTGGTCAGGGCGGAGACGGATTCGGCGTTGCGGAGATTCCAGCGGGCACCGGAGCGTTTC
>CAMDDX010000203.1 GCA_945893075.1 Planctomyces sp. SH-PL62
GTTTTCGTGATGAATCTCCGAGGGGAGTTGGTCAGTCTTCCGCAGCTTGCGGTCACACTCGATGCGATCGAACCGGGCCGATTCAAGCTGATCATTCTCGACGCCTTCTATCGGTTCCTGCCGCCGGGTGTTGACGAGAACGACAACGGCGCGATGGCGCAACTCTACAACCTCTTGGATCGGGTCGCAGCCAAACTGAAGTGTGCTTTCGTCTGCATTCATCACGCGAGCAAGGGGAGCCAATCCGCCAAGGCCGTCACCGACGTCGGCAGTGGCGCAGGATCAATGAGCCGCGCCGCAGACTGCCACGTCGTCCTGCGACCGCACGAGGAATCGAACGTCGTCGTGATGGAAGCTGCCACACGCTCTTGGCCGCCGCTACAGCCACTCTGCCTCCGTTGGAGGTTTCCGATCTTCGAGCCGGATGACACGCTCGACCCCTCGCTCTTACGACCTGACCGGCCGCGACGCCCAGCACGAACCGAGACAGAGAAGACTCCGGCCGAGCCAGCTTGGACGCATCAGCGATTCGCTCAAGAGTTCTGCGCGACCACCCCGCAGACCCGCGACGCCATCTTGGCGAAGGTCGCCGACGCTGGTTTGAGTGCGCGAAGTGCCGAGCGGCTGTTCCGAATGGCGGAAGGCGCAGGACTGATTCACACATGGCCGAACCTTAAAAAACGCCAACCGGGATATGCGACAGTCCAGCCACCATCACCGGAAGTGAACGAGCGAGTTGACAGCGCGCGCGCCCCCCCACACCCCCCCAACACAAAGCCGCAGAAGCGGCGTGTTGGGGTTGGGGAGTGTGTGCGCGTGGGAAAACGAATTGCAAAAGCCTTTGGAAATCGAGACAGATGATGAGCCAACTGCAAATGTTCCGCGAACAACCACGCTGCCCAGGGTGCGGATCGCTGGACTTGAGAACCGAGGACGTGGCAACCGGCCGGCATCAATGCAACCGCTGCGGCTGGCGTTGCCGCATCGGCCAGAACGGCAAGGCAAGCGACTGGCTGAAGATCGGCCGGCCAACACGTCGCAGGTACTCCCGAAACTACCCCAAGACGGCGAAAACACCCTGTAAGGCTAACCTGACACACACCTAGTTGCCGCAACTCAGAGATTCCTGGCGGGCGGGCACGCGCGAGGGATTCTAACACGAAAACGCCGTCTGCCGAGACCGACCAGCGTAGTACTGAAACACCTTCCCCTGTTCCTCCGAAAGAACAACTCCAATGGCCAGCATCAGCACCGACACGTCCGGCAACCGCAAGATTCAATTCAGCGACGGCAACGGACAACGCAAGATCGTGAGAATCGGCAAGCTGCCGATGAAGGCTGCCGACGTGATCCTCACCAAGATTGAAGCCCTCTTGGAAGCGAAGCTGTCCTGCCGGTCACTCGCTCCCGAAGTCGCCGAATGGGTCGGCAAGATTCCTGACGTGCTGGCCAAGCGACTTGAGGCCGTGGGGCTGATCGCTCCGCGCGAGAAACGCCAAGAGGATGCCACGAAGCTCGGCGAGTTCATCGACGCCTATGTCGAAAGCCGAACGGACATCAAGCTGAGAACCCGGATCAATCTCCTACAGGTCCGCCGTCATCTGGTTGCTCACTTCGGCGAAACAAAGCCGTTGCGAGACGTGACCCCCGGTGATTCCGATGAATGGCGGAGATGGATGCTGACCAAGCTCGGCGAGAACACCGTCCGCCGTCACTGCGGACGAGCCAAGCAACTGTTTCGGGCCGCACTCCGCAAGCGGCTGATTGCCGAGAACCCGTTCGCCGACATGAAAGGCTGTGCCGTTCAAGCCAACAAGTTGCGTGAGCATTTCGTTTCCCGCGATGTGGCCGCTCAAGTCATCGCAGCGTGCCCCGACAACGAATGGCGGTTGATCTTCGCTCTGGCTCGCTTTGGTGGCCTGCGGACGCCCTCGGAGACGTTGTTGCTCCGTTGGGCTGATGTGGATTGGGAACGCGGCCGGCTGCTGATCCGCAGCCCCAAGACGGAGCATCACGAAGGCAAGGACTCTCGGCTCGTGCCGATCTTCCCGGAACTCCGTCCCCATCTGGAAATGGCTTGGGACCAAGCGGCGGAAGGGGCCGAGTTCGTCGTCACCCGCTACCGCGACTGCAACGCCAACCTGCGGACACAACTCCTGCGGATCATCGACAAGGCTGGTTTAACCTCGTGGCCGAAACTCTTTCAGAATCTCCGCAGCACTCGTCAGACCGAGTTGGAAGAGCGATTCCCATCTCACGTCGTCTGTGCGTGGCTGGGCAACTCTGAGGCGGTTGCTCGTAAGCATTACTTGCAGGTCACTGACGAGCACTTCGCCAAAGCGACTCACAATCAGACTCACTCAGCGGCGGAAATGAGCGAACCGGACGGAAACGCGGTCGTGAGTCCGCTGCGTGAAAACGAAAAAGGCCCGGAGTTTCCGGGCCTTTCCGCCACTTGCACTTTACTGCACAAGATGGCAGTACCCCCTAGGGGATTCGAACCCCTGTATCGGGACTGAGAATCCCGCATCCTGGGCCTCTAGACGAAGGGGGCAAGGGGGCGGCGTTGTATCGGACTGCGCGGGTGAAGTCTACCCGATGCCTGGCACTGGGAAGTGTCGGGTGAAGTGCCGAATCTCTTCGCGAACCGATGCGAGAAGCCACTCGTCGAAGGGGGACTTGAGCACTCGCAGAATCCAGGCTCCGACCTTCTTCATTTCGTCTTCCTTCATGCCGCGCGTGGTCAGCGCGGCGGTGCCGATGCGAATGCCGCTGGGGTCCATCGGTTTGCGTTGGTCATACGGAATCATGTTCTTGTTGACCGTGATGCCGGCTTTGTCGAGGGCTTGTTCGGCGATCTTGCCGGTCTGCTTGATGGAGGTCATGTCGCACAGCATCAAGTGATTGTCGGTGCCGCCGCTGGCGAGTCGGACGCCTCCGGACAGCATTGTTTCCGCGAGTGCCCTCGCGTTGGCAATGATCTGTTGGCCGTACTCTTTGAAGTTGGGCTGCAACGCTTCTTGGAAGCAGACGGCTTTCGCGGCGATGATGTGCATTAGCGGGCCGCCCTGCATTCCGGGGAAGACGGCCTTGTCGATGTCTTTGGCGTACTTCTCACGGCAGAGGACGAAGCCGGAGCGTGGTCCGCGCAGCGTTTTGTGAGACGTGGAGGTCACGAAGTCGGCGACGGGGACCGGGCTGTTGTGGACTCCGGCGGCGACGAGGCCGGCGTAGTGAGCCATATCGACCATCAGCTTGGCTCCGACATCGTTGGCGATCTCGGCGAACTTGGCGTGGTCGATCTCGCGCGGATACGCGCTCGCACCGGCGACGATCAGCTTGGGGCGGTATTGGCGAGCGAGGATCGCGACCTGGTCGAAGTCGATGCGGTGGTCGGATTCGCGGACGCCGTAGGGAATGACGTTGTAAAGCTGGCCGGAGAAGTTGACCGACGAGCCGTGCGTCAGGTGTCCTCCCTGGGCGAGATTCATGGCGAGATACGTGTCGCCCGGCTTGAGATTGGCCAGATAGACGCACATGTTGGCTTGCGAGCCGGCATGGGGTTGGACGTTGGCGTGTTCGGCTCCGAAGAGTTGTTTGACTCGTGAAATGGCGAGGCTTTCGACCACATCGACGTACTCGCAACCGCCGTAGTAGCGGCGTGCGGGATAGCCTTCCGCGTACTTGTTGGTCAGGATGGTGCCGGCAGCTTCGAGGACTGCGGCGCTCGTGTAATTTTCGGACGCAATCAGTTCGAGGCCGTCTTTCTGACGGGTCTGTTCGTGTTGGATGGCATCGAAGAGTTCGGGAAAACTGCTCTGCAAGGGGGACATGATGGCTCCTGGGCGGCGGCACGAAAAATGTGGCAGAGTTTTAGTCGCGGCTTCCGGCGAAAGCCACTATTGCCGTCAGGCCAGGCTCTGTTCCGTCAATCAGCCGCAGGGTGCTAGCCCCGGTTTGTATGACGAGAACCGGGGCTAGCGCCCTGCGGCTCATTTGAATTACGGGACAGAGACTTGGCGGTGTGCATTTGAAAGCCGTTTCGCAAGGTGAATAGAATCGTTTTGCCAAACTTCCGTTCAGAGTCTGTCAGCGCAGGAATTTGTTGCGATTCGGTTGGTGTCCGCGAGTGCGAGCGTTTCCAAAGGTGGTGAATGATGCCCAGAGTTTTGGTGGTGGATGATTCGCCGGTCGATCGCCGGCTGGCTGGTCGGCTCATCGAGAAGCTCGGCGACATGGAAGTCTTCTATGCCGAGGATGGGCTCGCCGCGCTGGAGGCGGTCGAGGCGCATCTGCCCGACGTGGTCGTCACCGACATGCAGATGCCGAGATTGGACGGGTTCGGTTTGGTCGAGGCGTTGAAGGCTCAGTACCCGCTGATCCCAGTGATCTTGATGACGGCGGCCGGCAGCGAGGCGGTCGCGGTCCGAGCGTTGCAAGTCGGCGCGGCCAGCTACGTGCCGAAGACTGCTTTGGCGGAGGATTTGGCCGACGTCACCCAACGGGTGTTGGCGATGTCGCGGACGCACCGATCGCAGACCCGATTGCTGAATCGTGTGAAACGCTCCATCACGGAATACGAGGTCGAGAGCGACCGCGAGTTGGTGCTGTTGCTGTCGTCGCACATGCAGCAGCAATTCAACGCGATGAAAATCTGCTCAGAAATTGATGGGCTGCGGATCGGCATTGCGTTGGAGGAAGCGTTGCTCAACGCCTTCTATCACGGCAACCTGGAGTGCTCGTCGAAACTGCGCGAAGAGAATTGCCAGGAGTATTCCGATCTCGCGAACAAGCGTTGTGGCGAATCGCCGTACAAGGAGCGCCGCATTTACATCACCGTCTCGATGTCGCGCGACGAGGCGTCGTGGATCATTCGCGACGATGGGCCGGGCTTCGATCCGTCCAAGCTGCCCGATCCGACCGATCCCGAATACTTGGAACGTCCTCACGGCCGAGGGCTGATGCTCATGCGGACGTTCATGAGCGAAGTGGGCTACAACGACAAAGGCAACGAAGTACGGATGGTGAAGCGGCGGAAGATCGAGCAGTAGCCGCACTCGCCAGAGTGCGGGAAACGGGCGGAATAACCCGCGTTCTGGCGAACGCGGCTACGGTTGGAATTGGCCTCAAAGTTGACACCCCATGCCTGAACATGCCCCCCGATCGTCACCCCGGACTTGGAAGCGTCGCTGGCGGAACATCTCGCGGTATTTCAGCGAGCGATTGGTGGTGTGGCTGCTGCCGGTGTTGGTGGTCGGAACGGGCGCGCTGTTGTGGCTCTTGAGCCGGCAAGTCGATGCTCTGTACCTCGAGATGGCGTTGCATGGAGCCTCGCTGCAAACCAAAACGATCGAGGAAGTCCGCGAAGTCTATGCGAGCGATGTGATCGAACGGCTGAAGAAGCTCGACGTCGAAGCCTCGCACGACTACGTCACCAACGATCGGGTGGTGCCGTTGCCGGAATCGCTGATGATGGAGATTGGCGAGCGACTCGGCCGAGACCGCAAAGGGACTTACATCCGGCTGTTCAGCGCGTTTCCCTTTCCGAATCGGAAGGAGCGCCAGCTCGACGACTTCGAGAAAGAAGCGATTCTGCGAATGCAGGTTTCGCCCGGCGAGGTGTTTTCGCGATTCGAGGTCTTTGAGGGCCGGCCGTCGATTCGTTATGCGATTGCCGACCGCATGAAACCGGGCTGCCTGAAGTGCCACAACTCGCACCCACAAAGCCCTCGAACGAATTGGAAGCAGGACGACGTGCGCGGCGTTCTGGAAGTGATTCGGCCGATCGGCAAAGAGGTCGCCACCGCGCATTCGGCGTTGCTCTACACGATCAACGGCGCGGTCATGGTTTATGGCTTTGGGTTGCTCGGCATGTTGCTGTTGTTGCAACGCGTGCATCTCACGTCGCAGCGGTTGCGGCAGACGGAGGCCCGCACTCGAGCGATCGTCGGCAACGCGGCTGACGGCATCATCACTTTCGACCAGCACCTGCGCATCGAAGACTTCAACGCCGCCGCCGAAGTGATGTTCGGCGTCAGCGCCGTGACGGTCGCGCGACAGGAAGTGCTGCAATGGATCGTCGATACCGACCGCCGGCTGCGGGACTTCGTCTACCACAAGATCATCAAGGACGACGACAGCGGCAGCGGCATCCGCATCTCCGCGGACGTGCGCATCAGCAGCAAGTCGCTGGTGTGCGAGGTCGCGGGCCAGCGCAAAGACGGCACGACGTTTCCGATGGCCCTGTCGGTCGGCGTCGTGCGCTGGGGCGAGCAGGTCCGATTCACCTGCATCGTCCGCGATCTCTCCGATCAGAAGCGGATCGAAGCCGCGCTCGAGCAAGAACGCTCGGTCATCCAAGAGCTGATGCTGAATCTGACCGAAGCGATCTACATCTATTTCAAGGACGAGCAAAGCCGCTTTCTGCGAGTCAATTCCGCGCTGGCCAAGAAATTGGGCGTGCAGGCACCGGCAGACGCGATCGGCAAAACCGACCAGGATTTCTTCCCGGACGATTACGCGCGGCACGCCTTGCGCGACGAGTTGGAAATCATGCGCACCGGGCGGCCCAACCTCAGCATCGAAGAGCAAGCCACCTGGCCGGACGGTTCGATGAGCTGGGTCTCGTCCACCAAGATGCCGATGCGCAACGCGCGTGGGCAGGTCATCGGCACGTTCGGCATCTCGCGCGACATCAGCGACATGGTCAAGGCACGGGTCGATCTGCAAAGCGCCAAGAATTCCGCCGAAGCCGCCAATCGAGCCAAGAGCGAATTCCTGGCCAACATGTCGCACGAAATCCGCACGCCGATGAACGGCATCCTCGGCATGACCGACCTCGCGCTCGACACGAATCTGTCCCCGGAGCAGCGCGACTATCTGCAAATGGTCCGCTCGTCGTCCGAGCAACTGCTGATGATCATCAACGATATTCTCGACTTCTCGAAGATCGAAGCGGGCAAGCTGGAGTTGGACCCGCACGAGTTCCTGTTGCGAGATTCCCTGGGCGAGACGCTGCGAGCACTCGCGCACCGTGCGGACAGCAAGGGCTTGGAATTGGCGGCGCACATCGCTCCGAACGTGCCCGACGCGCTGGTCGGCGACGGTGGCCGGTTGCGGCAAATCGTCGTCAATCTCGTCGGCAACGCGATCAAGTTCACGGAACGCGGCGAAGTCATCGTCGAAGTCTCGCTGGCCGGTTCCGAGAGCCAGTTCGGCAACCTGATCGGCTCGTCGGTGCCGGATGCGAGTGTGATTCGGGCGACGGCTGAGAATGGCATTGTGCCATCCCGAGCCGGGCAGGTTGACAATCTGCCCCACGAGGTCGAACTGCACTTCGCCGTGCGCGACACCGGCATCGGGATCGCTGCGGATAAGCTGGACCGCATCTTCAACGAGTTCGAGCAAGCGGATGGCACGACCACGCGCCGCTTCGGTGGGACAGGGCTGGGCCTGGCGATTTCGCGCCGGCTGGTCCGTCTGATGCACGGCCAAGTCTGGGTCGAAAGCGAATTGGGACGCGGCAGCCGCTTTCACTTCTCAGTCCGCTTTGGCGTCCAACCGCGCCGTCACGACGTGGACGATTCCATTCCGATCCTGCTCGAAAATCTGCGCGTGTTAGTCGTGGACGACAACGCCACGAACCGCCGCATTCTGGAAGAGATGCTGAAGAACTGGCGCATGCGACCAACCGTCGTCGCCGGCGCGGACGATGCTCTGCGAGAACTGACCGAATCAGTCGCCAGCGGCGAGCCCTATCCGCTCGTGCTGCTCGACGGACACATGCCGGACACCGACGGCTTCATGCTGGCGGAGATGATCCGCAATCGGCCGGAGTTGCTCAGTTCGACGCTGATGATGCTGACCTCTGGCGGACAACTGGGGGACGTCGCCCGTTGCCGCTCGCTCGGCATTTCCGCGTACCTCATCAAGCCGGTGACGCAGTCCGATCTGTTCGACAAGATCGTGCATGTGCTCGACCGATCCAATGTGATGCAGCCGAGCGCGATGGAATCTGCTGCGGCCACGGCGATGCCGCGCACCAATCTCACTCAAACGCCAATGCGCGTCTTGGTGGTTGAGGACAACATCGTCAACCAGCGGCTCGCGATTCGGCTGTTGGAGAAACGGGGCCACTCGCTCGCCTTGGCCGGTAATGGTGTCGAGGCTCTCGAAGCGTTGGAGGCATCCCCCTTCGATGCCGTGCTGATGGATCTGCAAATGCCCCGCATGGGTGGCCTCGAAGCGACGGCGGAGATTCGCCGCCGCGAGCACGGCACGCCGCGCCATACGACGATCATCGCCATGACCGCTCACGCGATGAAAGGGGACCGCGAAGCCTGCCTCGCCGCCGGCATGGATGCGTACCTCTCCAAGCCCATCCAAGCCGACGAACTCTACCGCACGCTCGAAGCGTTCGCACCGAATGCGGCCCCCAGCCAGCCAATCGAAAACGGCGAGCGAACGTCTGCCGTGAGTCAACTTTCATTAGCACCGCTCATCGACTGGTCCGCCGCCCTCAAGAGCGTCGCCGACGACCGCGAACTGCTTTACGAACTCATCAACTTGTTTCTGGAGTCCCTGCCGCAGTGGCTGATTGATCTTCGCGAAGCCATCGAACGCCAAGACCAACCCACGGCAAAACGTCTGGCCCACACGCTCAAAGGGTCGCTGCGACAATTTGGAGCCTCCGCCACCTCGACCGCTCAACAACTCGAAGACGCCGCCGATCAGAGTCAATTCGCCGAGGCGCTGACGCTGTTCTCCGAATTGCAAACTGCACTCAATCAACTGCGACCCAAGTTGCTCGAACGGCCGTAGCCTTAGGGGTCGGGTCTACGATTTTTCGGATTTGGCCGGGCGCGACTTGGCTTGCAAATGATGCGTCATCCGGCCAAATCCGAAAAATCGTAGACCCGACCCCGCGTTTAGAAATCGAGAGAGCCAATGTCCGAGCCGTCCATCGAAGAGATCATTGCGCAAGTCAACAATCGCACGATCAACGTCTCGGCATTGCTGGAGATGTATCGCTCTCGGATTCGCACAGAGAGTGGTCAGAACTTGCAGTTGTGCCGGGCGTTCGTCAAACGGCTGATCGATGAGGACGAAGTCCTGACGGCTCTGGATTTACTGGTGAATGACTGTCTGAAGCTCCATCCTCACGACCTGCGGCTGCGGTACTATGAAGCGCTCGCCCATCACCGAGCCCGCAGTTTCAGCAATGCTCAAAAGGCAGTCGACAAGTTGCTGATGGAGGTCGAAGCCAATCTCAAAATCGAGGCGGACGTGTTGTGTCTCAAAGGTCGATTGGTCAAGGACAAGCTGCACTCGGAAACCAGCCCCGACGAGCGGCGACAGTTGGCTCAAGAAGCGTGGGCCTACTACGAACGTGCTCGACAATTGCATGAGACGGAGTATGCCACCATCAACGTCGCCACTATGGCTCGTGTCGCTGGCGATGCTGTGGCGTCTGACGAATTCGCACAAGCTGCGATCGACCTTGTGAAACCGGCGCTGTCCCAGCAGACGGACGGCAATGAAGCCTATTGGCTGCATGCCACGCTCGGCGAAGCACTGCTCTTGTTGGGCGAAATACCAGCGGCCGCCGACTCCTACCGCCGGGCGGTTCAACTCGCCGCGCACAGTTTGGGCAACATTGCGTCGATGCGGGGAAACGTGGCTCTGCTGGCGGGGCAAGTCGATGGTGCCGAGGAGATCCTGCCGATCTTTAACACCGGGCCGGTCGTCATTTTCTCGGGACACATGATCGACCAGCCGAATCGGGCCAAGCCCCGGTTTCCTGACGATGAGCAATACGTCGCCGCCGTGCGGCAAGCCATTGCAACGAAACTCGAAGAGCTGCACCCCGTCATCGGCTACTGTCAGGGCGCGTGTGGTGCGGACCTGATCTTCGCGGAAGAGATGCTGAAGCGCGAAGCGGAGGTGCATTTGGTGCTCCCGTTTGACAAAGACGACTTCTATATCACCAGTGTCGATTTCGGTTGCGATGCGCGGAGTGACTGGCGGCAGCGATTCGACGCCGTCTTCGCACGCTCGACACACCATTTTGCGACCGAGGAACTCTACCTCGGTGATGACACACTCTTCGTGTTCGCGAATAAGTTCAAAGCGGGACTCGCGATCGCGCACGCGCGACGGCTCGGAGTTGACCTGGTGGCGCTGGTCGTCTTGGATTCGCAGTCACAGATGCTCCAAGGGGGCACGGCGGATTTCTTAGCGGGATGGGTGGGCCGAGCCGCACCCCGAAAACATGAGCGCATCAACTTCGACTCGATCACCGCGAGCTTGGGGCCTGCGACGGCCAGTGCGGCGGCCTCGACAACTCAGCTCGTCGCACAGCGGACGGTGCGCAAGGCCGACATCCGCAGAAAAGTCAAAACCATGTTGTTTGCGGATGTGAAAGGCTTCAGCAAGCTGGCCGAGGAGGATGCGCCCCAGTTCTTCGTACAGTTTCTGGAGGGGGTCGCTGCCCTCCTCAATGAGTCCGGCGGTCCCGAGATGTCGAATACCTGGGGCGACGGACTCTTCATGGTCTTTGGCTCAGCCGTGGATGCCGCCGGATTCGCTCTACGACTGCTCGATCGAATGAGTCAGATCGCCTGGGATTCGATGGGCCGAGACTTCCAGCCGGGATTACGCATCGCCCTGCATGCGGGGCCGGTGTTCGAGAAACGCGATCCCGTGCGAGGCTCCCTGAACGTCTTCGGTCGCCATGTGAATCGAGCCGCGCGGATTGAGCCGATCACGGAACCCAATTGCGTCTACGCCACCGAGCAAGTGGCCGCTCTGCTGGCGCTCGAACAGAACGCCCCCTTCGCCTGCGAATACGTCGGCCAGAAAGAGCTCCCGAAAAACGATGGTGTCATCGGTCTCTACCAAATCACACGCGACAGGGGGGATTAGGGGTCGGGTCTACGATTTTTCGGATTTGGCCGGGCGCGACATGGATTGCAAATGAAGCGTTGTTCCGGCCAAATCCGAAAAATCGTAGACCCGACCCCGCGTTCAGACGGCGTTCATTCCCCAGGAACTCAACATGCCACGACGGCTGCGAATCGAACTGCCCGGCGGCCTGTATCACGTTACCAATCGCGGTGTCGATCGCATGAACATCGTTCGCAATGACGATGACCGACACGAATGGTTCCGACTCCTTAACCGTGTCGCCACTCGCTGTGGCTGGCGAGTCTTCGCGCACGTCCTGATGACCAATCACTTCCACCTGTTCCTCAAGCTGCACGACCCCAATCTGTCATCCGGCCTGCACGATTTGCAAAGCGGTTACGCGACGTTGTTCAACAAAACCCACGAACGCACCGGGCCTGTGTTCCAAGGCCGGTTCCATGCGGTGCTCGTTGAGTCTGAAGGCCATGCTTGGTCGTTGAGTCGGTACATCCACTTGAATCCATGTCGCGCGATGAGGAGGGGTCGGGTCTACGATTTTTCGGATTTGGCGGGGACAGAGCGTGATTTGCAAACAAAGCTTCCCTCCCGCCAAATCCGAAAAATCGTAGACCCGACCCCGCTTGCGAAGAAGCCGGAAGACTACCACTGGTCCACTTATCGCTACTTCATGGACCCGAAGAATGCTCCAAGCTGGCTCGACTGGCGCACGGTTCTGTGTGAGTTCGGCGGCACCGAAGCCGCGTCGCGCATCGCCTACCGCCGGTATGTTGAATCCGGACTGGCTCAACCTCCCGCCAACCCGCTGGATGAAGCATTTGAAGGAGTGTTGCTCGGCAGCCCGTCGTTTATCGCGACGCACCGGCATTTGATCGAAGAGGCCGAAGCGGACATCGAACGGATCACTCGTTCAACGACCATCCAGGCTGCCATCGCCGTTGTCGCGGAAGCCTTCAGCGTCAGCCCGCAAAACATCCAACGACGCGGACGTCACGACAACATCGCGCGTGAGACAGCCATGTGGCTGTGTCGCGAAACCGTGCGAGTCCCATTGTCCGAGATCGCCACCGCCTTCGGAAACATCTCGTCCGGCACGGTCACAGATTCCGTTCGCCGCTGTGAATCTCGCCAAGCCAAGATCGCTGAATACCGTGACGAGTGCGAACGGCTGAGGGGTCGGGTCTACGATTTTTCGGATTTGGCCGGAACAACGCTTCTTATGCAATCCAAGTCGCGCCCGGCCAAATCCGAAAAATCGTAGACCCGACCCCGCGTTCCTAGATCAGTGCCGTCTTTGGATTCTGGCGGCTGTGCCGTTCTAATCCAGGGGGCCGGTCCCTCGGCCTCGGTTCGCAAAGGTGGCCCTCATGAACCAGCCAGCCAAACAATCGTTGCGCAGTGCGGAGACGATTGCTCCTCGAAGAGCGATGGATTCTGCAGCGGTCCCAGCGGCCCTCTTTGTCACATTGCCGACGCAGTTCGGACGCTTTCGTGTCGAGCGTCTGCTGGGGCGTGGCGCGATGGGAGAGGTCTATTGGGCCTGGGACATGCAGCTCGACCGCCCCGTGGCGCTCAAGGTGCCGCGATTCTCTGGAGACGAAGGAGATGAATTGGCTCGGCGGCTGCTGCGCGAGGCCAAGGCGGCGGCTAACTTGAATCACGCGAATATCTGCCGCGTGTACGACAGCGGCGTCGAGGCGGGCACGTATTTCATCGCGATGGAATTCATCGAGGGCCGGCCGCTATCGGATTACATCACTCCCGGCCAATTTCTGAGTGAGCAACGGACGGTGGACTTGGTCCGCAAGCTGGCGTCCGCGCTGGCCGAAGCTCATGCCAAGGGAGTTATCCATCGTGACCTCAAGCCGGGGAACATTCTCGTCAACGAACGTGGCGAGCCGATCCTCACGGACTTTGGCTTGGCGCGACGGGCCGATGCGGCTCACGACGTCCGAGTCACTCAAACAGGGATGTTGATCGGTTCGCCGGCCTACATGTCTCCCGAACAAGCGGATGGCGAAACCGGCCGAGTCGGTCCGTGGAGCGACATCTACAGCTTGGGCGTGGTGCTGTTTGAATTGCTGACCGGTCAGTTGCCGTTCCAAGGTTCGGTGGTGGTGATCCTGTCGCAAGTCATGCTGAAAGAACCGCCGCTGCCGTCATCGCTGCGACCGGGCCTCGACCCGCGTTTGGATGTGATCTGCCGCAAGATGATGGCCAAGCGCCCGCAAGATCGCTTCGCGTCGATGATGGAGGTCGAACAAGAATTAGCCGCGTGGCTAGATGCGGTTCCTCAACCAGCACGACGCGCCAGCGAGTGGTCCTCCGAGAGCAACCACTCGCTGGCGCTTCGTGCTGGCAACGCGGCCGAACAACCCGAACAGAAAGCCGCCGCGTCTGAGTCTCTCTCCCTCGCCCCCGCATCGGGAGAGAGGGCCGAGGCGAGGGGGCCAACGCCAACCGCAAATAAATCCATCGCCCCACCCAACGATGTCGCGCAGCAGCAGCAGCAACGAGCCAAGCAGTTCTTGGCGAAACGGGACTACGAGGCGGCGATCCCGTTGCTCACCAAACTGGCCGCCTTGAAAGAGCCTCAATTCCAGGAGACCGCGACGTGGGCGAAACAGACATTGCCCACGGCCCAAGAGCAGCACCAGAAACTCCGCGAGGCCGCCGTTGCCGCGTGTCAGAAGGCTCGTGCGTTGCTGAAACAACATGACTATTCCGGAGCCGTTCAGGTCTTGGAGTTGATCCCCGTCGCCGGCCGCACGACCGAGCTGCAACAACTGCTCGCGGAGTCCACCGACCTCGCGGACGAGTGCTCGTCGTTGCGGCAAGACATCGACGAGTCCCTCAAACGCAAGAAGTACAGCCGCCTGCGCTCGCTGCTGGAGCGATACCTGAAGCTCAAGCCGGACAGTCCGAAGATGGAGCGACTGCTCCGCAACCTCGAAAAGAACCACCCCGCGCGAGCCGTCGCCAACTTCCAAGAGACGCAAACCTACTACGACGTCGCTGGCCGATTGTTTGAGCCGAAGGAAGTCGCCATGAGCGCCTTCGTCATACTCGGCCTCTTCTTCGCCGTGAGCTATTCGGTCCATAACTACCTCGCCAACAGTGACGACGCCGAACCGCTTGTGACGGTGGCTGGAGATGCGACCGCTGAACGGCCTAAGCCACCGCCCGTCGCTTCGCAACCATCACCAGCGTCCAACACCGCGACGGTGTTACCCGTTCCGAAACCAGCCCGGATCACCATTCAACAATTGCCTGCGGTTTCCTTGAAAGCCGGTGAAACGCAACGCTTCATGGTTCGCGTCGAGCGTGAAAATACTGAAAACACTAATGGTGCCGTTCGGCTGGAATTCCAGGGACTACCGGGCAGGTGACAGCACCTTTAGGTCAGTGAAACGTTTCGTGATTGGCAAGTGACACGACCTTTAGGTCGGGTTGTTGGTTATTCGGTGAATCGTTTTTGAGGGAACTTGTAGTCGACGGTTTTGAGCAGGGGTTGGTCGTCGTGTT
>CAMDDX010000204.1 GCA_945893075.1 Planctomyces sp. SH-PL62
TCCGCGCTGCGGGCCGGTGCGCAAGACGTACTGATCAAAGAGCGGATGACGACGTCGATTCTCGAACGCACGATTCGATACGCCGTCGAACGCAAGCACACCGAATCGGCGTTGCGGCAAACGGAGGAGATGTACCGTTCGCTCATCGAGTCGTTGCCGATCAACGTGTTCCGCAAGGATGCTCAGGGGCATTTTGTATTCGCGAACCAGCGGTTCTGCGATGAGCTGCACAAGCGGCTGGACGAATTGGTCGGCCGCACGGACTTCGCGTTCTTTCCGCCGGAAATGGCGGAGAAGTACCGCCGAGACGATCAGACGGTGATGCGCAATCGCCGCGTTGTCGAAGACATCGAAGCCCACCGCACGCCGGATGGGCAGCGGCTGCACGTACAAGTGATGAAAGCTCCCGCGACCGACGCCAAGGGCAATGTGGTCGGCACGCAGACGATGTTCTGGGACGTGACCCCGCGCGTGGAAGCGGAAGAGGCGTTGCAGCGCAGTCACTCGCGATTCAAGAAACTGTTCGACGCGAACATCATCGGCATCATGCTGGCCGACTTGTCGGGCCGTGTGCTGGAGGCGAACGATGCCTATCTGGCTCTGACCGGATTCACACGAGACGATCTCCTGACTGGCCGGTTGCGCTGGGACAAACTCACGCCGCCGGAGTTTCGAGAGCTCGACCTGAAAGCGATTGAATCGTTGAATCGGACAGGGATCTCTCCGCCGTGGGAGAAGCAATACATTCGCAAAGACGGCAGCCGTGTGCCGGTCATGCTGGGCGCGTCGATGCTGGATAACTCAACCAGCGAGTGCATCTTCTTTGTCCTCGACATGACCAAGCAGAAGCAGGCGGAGGCACAGCTTCTACGGGCGAAAGAAGATGCGGACTCAGCCAATCAGTCCAAGAGCCTGTTTCTGGCGAACATGAGCCATGAAATCCGCACGCCGATGAATGCGATTATCGGGCTGACGGAATTGGTGCTCGATTCGGCGCTCACACCGCAGCAGCGTGACAATCTGTCGGCGGTGTCGGAGTCGGCCGAGTCGCTGCTGTCGCTGATCAATCACATCCTCGATTTTTCCAAGATCGAAGCGGGCAAGCTGGAACTCGATGCGGTTGAATTCAGTTTGCGAACGATGGTCGCCGGCACGCTGAAAACGCTGGCGCTGGCGGCCCATCGCAAAGGCTTGGAGTTGGTCGGCGACATTCGCCCTGGCGTGCCCGATCGCTTGATCGGCGACGTGGTCCGATTGCGGCAAATCGTGATGAACCTGCTGGGCAACGCGATCAAGTTTACCGATTCCGGCGAGGTCGTATTGCGCATCGCGGTCTCCTCGCGCGATGCCTCGTCGCTGGAACTGCGACTCGACGTGAGCGACACCGGCATTGGGATTCCCGAGGACCGGCAACACGCGATCTTCGAGGCGTTCGAGCAAGTTCACACGTCGATCAACCGCAAGTACGGCGGCACGGGACTAGGTTTGTCGATCACATCGAAACTCGCGCAGCTCATGGGCGGCCGTGTGTGGTTGAAGAGCGAACCCGGACACGGCAGCACGTTCTTCGTGACCAGCCACGTGCGGCCGTCACCTTCTGAACTGGCCGCGGCGTCGGCCAGTCCCGCGCCACTGGATGGGCTGCGAGTCCTCATCGTCGATGACAACGCCACCAGTCGGCAGCAGCTCATGGACTTGTTGACTTCCTGGCGGTTGCGTCCGATGGCGGTGGCCGGAGCGAAGGAAGCGCTCACCGCGCTGAAACGTGTGAAGGGTGCGGACAACGCGTTCGCGTTCACGCTGATCGACGCGCAGATGCCGGAAGTCGATGGGTTTGAATTGGCGGAAATGATTCGCGCGGAGTTTGCGGACCGAGCCGGACACCTGCTGATCCTGCTCAGTTCACCCGATCGCGCGGCGGAGTTGGCTCGGTGCGATCAAGCCGGGCTGACCGCGCCGATCACCAAGCCGGTCAACGAATCGGAATTGCTGGACACGCTGATGTCGCTGAGGTTGGGAGCGGGGGACGAAACGGTGCCCACCCTTCCCGCGCGAGCGGTCGAGATCGCCCGCACGGCGTTGCGAGTCCTCTTAGTCGAAGACAGCTTGTTCAATCAAAAGCTGGCGATCGCATTGCTGGAAAAGCGTGGGCATCACGTCGTCCTGGCGAACAACGGTCGCGAGGCAGTCGAGTTATTCTTCCGCCAGCCGTTTGACCGTGTCTTGATGGACGTGCAAATGCCGGAGATGGACGGCCTCGAAGCGACGCAGGTGATTCGTCTGCGTGAGGCACGCACGGGTTCGCATGTGCCGATCATCGCCATGACTGCTCAGGCGATGTCCGGCGACCGCGAGCGTTGCCTGGCCTCTGGCATGGATGAGTACCTGACGAAACCGATCCGCTCCGATTTGATGTACGAGACGTTGGAAGCGGACTTTCCCAACGCAGTGTTCCCCAAGGAGTCATCGTCGAAATCCACTCGCGCTCGGCGCGAGGCCGATGACGGCGCTCGGCGCGGGTCTCCTGACCCCGCCGCGCGTGCGACCGCCGGTCTCCCCCCCACGCCCACGCCCACTCTCAACGGACAGAAGCCCAACGGACTGGTGGATTGGCAGCATTCTCTGTCGATCGTCGGTGGCGACCACAAGCTGTTGCGCGAGGTCGTCGAAGCCTGTTTGGAAGATTGGCCGCGCTGGATCCAGGACTTCGAGCGCGGATTGGCTCAACAGGAAGCAACGATCTTCCGTCGAGCGGCACATTCCGTCCGGGGAGCCTGTCGCACGTTTGGCCTCGAACGGCTGGTCGCACCGTCTCAGGAATTGGAAACGCTCGCCTTGGCCGGTAATCTGACCGCCGCTGCAAAACTGCTGGAATCCGTGCGGCCTGATTTTCAAGCGTGTCAGACCGAGCTGCAAGAATTTCTGGCGCAGACGTAGCCTGACTCTCCGAGTCGGGACTCCATGAAAAGAGCCTCCCGACTCGGAGAGTCAGGCTACAAAACTGACAAGCCGTGAGCCTAATCATGACCACAATCTTGGTCGTAGATGATTCCGCCATGGACTGCCGCGCTGCCGGTGGTCTCCTGGAGTTGGAACCCGATTGCCAAGTGCTCTACGCCGAGGACGGTGCGGTCGCGCTGAAATCCATCGAAGAGAATCTGCCGGACATCGTCGTGACCGACATGGTCATGCCGAATATCGACGGCTTGCAGTTGGTCGAAGCGATGAAGCGCGATTTCCCGCTGATTCCAGTCATCATCATGACCGCCGTGGGCAGCGAAGAGCACGCCGTCCAAGCGTTGAAGCGGGGCGCGGCCAGTTATGTGCCGAAGCGGCGGCTGGCTCAAGACCTGTTGGAAACCGTGCGACTGGTCCTGCGTGCCGCCGATGACGACCGCAATGTCTCGCGGTTACTGGTTCATCGCACCGAACAAGCCGACTTCAAGTTCACCTTGGAAAACGAATTGCCGCTCTTGGCGGCCGTCGTCACCTACATGCAGCAAACCATGCGTGCGATGGGACTCTTCGACGAAACCGAACGATTGCGGATCGGAGTGGCGCTCGAAGAGGTGCTGCTCAACGCGATGTTCCACGGCAACCTGGAGCTGTCTTCCAAACTGCGTGAGGACGACAAACCCAGCTACCATGAGACGGCTCGCACCCGTGCGAAAGAGCTGCCGTTTCGCGACCGCCGGATTTTCTTCGGAGCCTTGCTGTCTCCCGCCGGCGCGCAGTTCACGATCCGCGACGAAGGTCTGGGCTTCGATCCGAAAGAGCTTCCCGACCCGACGGACCCGGCCAATCTGCATCTAGTTTCCGGCCGCGGCCTGCTGTTGATGTACACGTTCATGGACGGCGTGGCCTTCAACGAATCCGGCAACGAAGTGCGGCTGACGAAAAACGCCCGCCGCGTTAATGTCCCGCCGCTCGCTTAGGTCGAATTGCCAGCCGTACCGCGACCGTCAGGGAGCGGCCCGCGCCGATCGAGAAAGGCCGCTCCCTGACGGTCGCGGTACGGTTTGGCGAAGCTCTTGAAGGACTACCACGCCCGATGAAGTTTGCCCTCATTATCCCGGACGGTGTCGCCGACGAACCGCAGACATCGCTCGGCGGGAAGACGCCGTTGCAGGCGGCCCACATCCCGAACATGGACGAGATCGCACGGCGCGGTCTCGTCGGCCGAGCCAACAACGTCCCAGAGGCCCTGCCCTCTGGCAGTGACGTTGGGACCATGAGCCTCTTCGGCTATGACCCGCTTGTCTATCACACAGGCCGAGCGCCGCTCGAAGCCGCCGCGCAAGGCATCTCGCTCGGCCCGGACGATTGGGCGATCCGCTGCAACTTCGTGACGGTCGCCGACAATCGCATGAAGAGCTTCACCGCCGGTCAACTTCCGAAGGAGATCGGCCTGCAACTCATCGAAGCCTTGCAACGCTCCGCGTGCGGCGATGCGCATTGGAAATACTTCGCCGGCGTCAGCTACCGCAACCTGCTGATCTATCGTGGCCGAGGCGAGCCGTCTCCATTCGGTGCCGATACGAACACAACTCCGCCGCACGACATCACCGATCAGGTCATCGACCCGTACTTGCCCAGCGCCACCGGCTCGAATTTGCTGCGCGAGTTGATGACGAAGAGCCGCGATGTGCTGGCGAGCGTCGAATCGAATCGGACTCGCGGCGACAACGCGGCTACGCAAACCTGGCTGTGGGGCCAAGGCAAAGCTCCCGCGCTCACTCCGTTCGTTGAACGCTTCGACGTGCGTGGGGCCGTCATCACGGCCGTCGATCTCTTGCGCGGCATCGGCCGGCTGCTCGGCTGGCAAGTCATCGAAGTGCCCGGAGCGACCGGCTATCTCGACACCGACTACGCCGCGAAAGGCCGCTACGCCGTCGCCGCGCTGCAGCGCCCCGACATCGACTTCATCGTCGTCCACGTCGAAGCGACCGACGAAGCCTCACACGAAGGCCACGCCGACGCAAAGGTCGCCGCACTCGAACGCATCGACGCCGACATCGTCGCTCCGATCCACGACTATCTGCACTCCCAAGGCGACTACCGCATCCTCATCAGCCCCGATCACCCGACGTTTCTCCGCACGAAAACCCACAGCCACGGCTACGTCCCGTTCGCCATCTGCGGCACGGGCGTCGTCTCCGCAGGGTTGCCGACCTACGATGAGGCGGTCGCAGCCGAGTCGCGCGTGTGTTTCGAGAAAGGTTGCGATCTGATGCCGTACTTCATGAAGCGTGGCTGACATTTATCAGTGACCGCATGCGAATCTCAAATCTGAAATTTCAAATCTTAAATTAGAAATCAGTTCGCCATGAAAGCCATTCAACTCGAAAAGCCCGGCCAATTTCGTCACATCGAGATCCCCGAACCGAACCAGCCCGGTCCCGGTGAAGCGCTGATTCGAGTGCATCGCGTCGGCATCTGCGGCACCGACATCAGCGGTTATCTCGGCAAGATGCCGTTCTACAGCTACCCGCACATTCCGGGACATGAACTGGGAATCGAAGTGGCCGAGGTCGGCTCCGGCGTAAGCAACGTGAAGGCCGGCGACCGCTGCTCGGTCGAGCCGTACATGAACTGCGGCGAGTGCTACGCCTGCCGACGCGGCAACAGCAATTGCTGCGAGAAGCTGCAAGTGCTCGGTGTCCACATCGACGGCGGGTTGCGCCCGCAGTTCGTGCTGCCCGCTCGCAAGCTGCATCCGTCGAGCAAGCTGACGCTGGAACAACTCGCACTGGTCGAGACGCTCGGCATCGGCTGTCACGCGGTCGATCGTGCGAACCCGCAACCGGACGAACATGTGCTCGTCATCGGAGCCGGACCGATCGGCCTGTCAGTGATTGAATTCGCCAAGCTGACCGGCGCGACGATCACGGTGCTCGACATGAACCAGGGCCGGCTCGACTTCTGCCAGAAGACGATGGGAGTCGCACACACGATTCGCTTCACCGGTGACGGCAGTGAGATGAAGGCTCTGCAAGAGATCACGAACGGCGCGCTGGCCGCACATGTCTTCGACGCGACCGGCAGCCCAAAGTCGATGTGCAACGCCTTCAACTACGTCGGCCACACCGGCAAGATCGTGTTCGTGGGAATCGTCACCGACGAGATCAGCTTCCCCGATCCGCTGTTCCATCGCCGCGAGATGACGATCCTCGCCTCACGCAACTCGCTGCCGAAAGACTTCGGCCGGATCATCAACCTGATCGAAACCGGCCGTATCGACACCCGCCCGTGGATTACGCACCGCACGCCGTTCGAGGGACTGATCGAAGTCTTCCCGTCGTACACGAAACTCGAAACCGGCGTCATCAAGGCGATCGTCGAGGTTGCGTGACGTGATTTGTAGACCGGACGCCTACGTCCGGTCGGTTCGTTCGGACGTGGGCGTCCGAACTACATTTCTAATGCCCGCCGCCTTGATCGGCTCCGTGCATCCAGCGGACAAGCAGCGGAGAGAGCGCCAGCAGGATGACGCTCGAAACAATCCCGGCAATTGCGATCTGACCGAAGACGTCACCGTAGACATGGACCGTTTCGATCGGCGGCGGGATCAAGTTTTCCTTCCCCTCGCCATGTCCACCGACCCCAGTGAGGGCGGCGATCATTCCCGCAAGAAAGTTCGAGAACGCCGTCGCCAGGAACCAAGCTCCCATGACGGTACTCACCATGCGCGGGGGAGACAGCTTTGTCACCATCGAAAGGCCGACCGGTGAAAGACACAGCTCGCCCGTGGTATGGAGGAGATACGCTAATAATAGCCAGCTTGTCGCGACCATTCCGAACTGATCGGAGTTCTTCGCACCGAACCAAAGCACTCCGAAGCCCAGCCCCAATTGCAGTAGCCCGATCGAGAACTTGATCGAGGAATTCGGTTCCAATCGCAGTTTACCCAAGAGGCTCCATAACATGCTGAAGACAAGCCCAAGTGTGACGATACAAACCGGGTTCACTGCCTGAAAAATGCTGGCCTTCAACTGCGTTCCATTGGCCGCCATGCCGACCATTCCCTCGGTCACGGTCACTCCTTCGAGTACCGGCACAATGCGTTTCGCAGCCCAAACTCGCTTGAGCCGCCAAAGCAACGAAGGATCGTCTTTGTGTTCCGACGCCGACTCGTCGGCCGGTGCCGCTTTGGTCGCGTCAGCTTCTTCTTTCGTCTGCAATTCGTTCGACTTCGTTTCCGCCGGTTTGCGTTTCGCGATCAATTCATCGATGGTCTTCAAGGCCCGCGCATTGACGAGCTGCTGAATCTCGGCATCAGACAATTCTTGCGGCAGGTTGCGGATGAACTGGTTCGCCGTCGCTTGAGCGGTATCGACAAGCTTCACATCCCACTGACGTCCCGCGACCTCGCGCCCTAAGAATGCCGAAGTGATTTTGAGTGTCTCACGCTTCTGCCCGACATCAGCGGCGGAGATCACTTCGCCCCCCACGATGCGATTCACGTTGCGATCCGTGAAGTTGCTCAGCGAACTTCCGGCTTGCTCGAAGAACGCCCAGAAGAGCATCGAGAAGAACATCAGGATGAGCACGACTTGCATTCGTTCGCGTTCGATCTTCGGAGCTTGATAGGCATCGGCCGCGAGTTTGAACATCGCCAGTCCGCCGAAAACCGTCAGGAGCAAGCCCGCGACCGCATTGTTCTGCACCAGAATCGCCACGACCGGGACCAATGCCGCCGTCCCGAGATAGACCGCGTTGCGCGCATTCAGCCAAGGGAGCAAGATCGCGAAGAGTCCGACCAGCATCGAGATCACGGCATACTCTGATCCTGGCTCAACGACATGGTTGACGAGCAGCGTTGTGCCAATGATCGCCAAGTAATACGGCACCGGCTGGCTCCGAATCGCTTCGACCGCCGGGTGCTCCATGCGTCGAGCATCCTTCGCCGCGCCAAGCCCTTGCGGAAGTCCACCGCCAGCCAGCGCCGAGATCGCGACAACAGCGGCGACCAGCAGAGCAATTCCAATCGGCGCGTTGACCCCCAGTTCGATCGGGCTACCCCACGCAAAGAGCACCATTCCGCCGCACGTCACAACGGCCGTCGCTCCAATCACCAGTCGAGCGATCAGCCGCCCCGCAACAAACGTGAAAAGTCCCGCCAACATGCCGAGCGTTGCCAGACCAAAGCCGTAGTGCCAGCCAAATGTCTCACCGACGGCTCCGCACAGCAGTGGTGACATCGCGGCTCCGAGATTGATGCCCATGTAGAAGATTGTGAAGCCGCTGTCGCGTTTCGGATTCCCGGCCGGGTACATGCTGCCGACCATCGTCGAGATGTTCGGTTTGAAGAATCCGTTTCCGCAGATCAACAACGCCAACGCGGTGTAAAAGGCGGTCGTGTTCTCGAAGGTCATCAGCAGGTGGCCGGCGGCCATCAACAGGCCGCCAAGAATCACGGCTCGCCCTTGGCCGAGCAGCTTGTCGGCCAGCATTCCGCCGATGAACGGCGTGGCATAGACGAGAGCCGTGTAGGCTCCGTAGACACCGTAGGCTTGCTTGTCGCCGAAGCCCAGAAAGCCCTTCGTCATGTAGAAGATCAGGAGCGCTCGCATCCCGTAATACGAGAACCGCTCCCACATCTCGACGAAGAACAGAACGAACAACCCGCGGGGATGGCCTAGAAACGTGGCCGCCGGGTCCAGGGCGGTCGAGACAGACGGACTCCGTTCGTCGGACATGGTTCCCTTTCAAGGCGAGGGCGGTCGAATCGGGATGAGCCAGACAAGGCGGGCGGGAGCATGATGCTCCGCTGACTCGAATTCAAGCGGGCTGGCGGACGAGCAATCCTGTTGCGGCGCGACGGCAACGATGTCTCCAGAAAGCAACATCCGTCCGATTGTGCGGTGTTGCAAAACAACACAGCCGCAAGTTTGCCGAATCACGCAAGGATTTTGAACCAGCCAGTTCTCGCGGAAATGATTGATGTTGCGCTCGTCTTGAAAAACTTTTCGCATGTGGCGCAATCGTTGCCATTGTCCCTCTCGCCGTTTTGCGAACTATGTTTGCCGGCCGCCTTCCCAGACGCAACTTCAAGAGATCACTCCCATGGCCAAGCGCAATCGACTTCACTTCCACGACTGGAACGGTGCCAAGGTCATCGACCTCGGCACAATGGAAATCTGGGATGGAGCCGACCTGGCTCTGCTCCGCGAAACGCTGACGCTGCTGATCGACCGCCAACGGCATCACTCCATCGGCGTCAACATGGCGTTCGTGAAGTACATCCCCAGCGGGTTCTTCGGCCTCCTGTTCGACTGGCGCGAGAAGGGGGTCCGAGTCCAGCTCTTCAATCCGCAACCGCACGTTCAACGGATGCTCTGGTTCCAGCAATTCATGGAGCCAGTCACCAAGGGTTGCTTCCTGCTGCTCTCTGAGCCGAAGCAACCGTATCAGGCTGGCAAGACTCCGCCGTGGGCAACCACTCAACCCATTGAAGAAAAAGACGAAGTTGAGGTCAGCCCTTTCGCTCTGGCGAATAACGACGACGACGATGACGCGGAATTAGAATTCGCGTTTGTGGGAGACGACGACGATGCGGAAGCGTCGTCGGATATCTGACCCTGACTCTGCTTGCTCAGTTTGAACTTTCCGAGCTTACGCCGCGAACCCTCGAAGCTGATCCCTTCGAGGGTTTTCGCATTTCGTCACACACCCGCGCAAGAAAAAACCCGGTCAATTGACCGGGTTTTGGCATTTGAGGCGGGAGGAACTACGCACTGGCAGCGGGAGCCGATTCCACGATCTGCAAGCCAGGCACATTGATCGCGGTGATCTTCACCTGGGTGTAGCCTTGGCGGTGGCCGGTATGCCTCCGGTAGTTCTTGCGGCGGCGCATCTTTTGGATTTCGAGCTTCGGACCCTTCACAAGCGGTTCGACGATCTCGGCAGTGACGCTCGCCCCGGTAATGACCGGAGCACCAACGACGCTCGAACCGCCGCCGTTGGCCAGCAGAACCTTGTCGAAGGTGATCGAGTCTCCGAGCTTCGCGGTGTCCCGGAAGTCGATCAACAGGGTGTCGCCGTTGGAAACTCGATACTGGTGGCTGCCGTTTTCAAAGTACGCGAACATGGCTACGAAAATCCTTTGATCTCTTGTCGAATCGTAAATTTGAGTTCTGCTGAGTCTGGAAAAGGGTCGGGACTATAGCGGTGGCCTATCGTGATTTCGAGTCAATCCCGACCGGAATCCGGGTGGCGTTCCCCTGATCGTCCTGGGTTTGGCAGTCCAAGTGGTTCGGGCTGACGTCAGTCCGAGCCGTGATGTTGATGGAGAGGTTGGCCGTGTCCTCCAACTGGTTGATTTCCCGGCGGCGGCGGTTGTTGAGATAGTGGCCGACCCGTTCGTGGACTTCGACGACGATCTTCCGGACGCCGTCTCGCTGGGCTACGGTCATCAGCAGGCGCATGACCTCGATGGCCACGCTTTCGGCAGTTTTGACGAGGCCAACGGCGGCGCAGCACGGGCAATTCTCGAACACGCTGCGGCGGAGTGACGGCCGGATGCGTTGCCGAGTCATCTCGATCAAGCCGAATGGGCTGATGCGGAGCGCTTTCGTCCGGGCACGGTCTCGTTTGAGCAGATCGCGGAAATGATTCTCGACGCCGCGGCGATGCCGATCGTCTCGCATGTCGATGAAGTCGTTGACGATCACGCCACCCAGATCGCGGAGACGGATCTGCCGGCAGATTTCCTCGGCGGCGCGAAGGTTCATCTGGTAGGCGGTTTCGTCGGCGTTGTCGTCGAATCGGAAGTTACCGCTGTTGACGTCGATCGCGACCAGAGCCTCGGTCTGATCGATCACGATGGACCCGCCACCTTTGAGCGGCACATGCCGTTCGTGAATGCGAGCGATATCGTCCTCGATGTGATAGTGGTGGAAGATCGCTTCCTTGCCGTCGTACTGTTTGACGCGGTTGGCATGTTCGGGGGAGATCACGTTCATGAATTCTTGGGCTCGTTCAAACATCTGCGGTTGGTCAATCCAAACCGTTTCAATGTCGTCGCGATAAATGTCGCGCATCGTGCGGATCATCAGGTCGCTGTCTTCGTAGATGCTGACGGGCGAGTGATACTTTTGGACTCGGCGAACCAGCACCTTCCACAAGCGGACCAGATAATCGAGGTCGCGTTGCAAGTCGGCCGCGTCGCGTTCCAGGCCGGCCGTGCGGATGATGAAACCCAAGCCTGGCGGCGGTTGCAGCGTGTTGAGGATCTTCCGCATGCGGCGGCGGCTGTCGTCGTCTTCGATCTTGCGGCTGACGCCGACTCGCGCCAGGCCGGGCATCAGGACGAGGTAGCGGCCGGGGATGCTGATGTATGTCGAAAGCGTGGGGCCTTTCGTGCCGATCCCTTCCTTGATGACTTGCACCAGGACTTCGCTGCCGCGCTTAAAAATGTTTTGGATGGGCGGTTTGTTGCGAACGCTGCGTTCGTTGAACACTCGCCGGCCGCGACCCTCTTCTTCTCGTTCGGGGACGAGGTGTTTGTAGTACTGGTACTCAACGTCGCTGACGTGCAGGAAGCCGTTGCGGCCGACGCCGAAATCGACGAACGCGGCTTGGATACTCGGCTCGATGTTGACGACCCGGCCTTTGTAGATGTTGCCGGCGAAGCTCTCGATGCTGTTGCGTTCGACGTACAGCTCTTCGAGGACTCCGTCCTCAATGATCGCGATGCGGCTTTCTTCCGGCTGCATCACATTGACGAGCATTTCCTTCTTCATAAAGCACCCTTTGCGGTCTGCGGGTGCGACTGCTCGTGTCATGGATCGGCGCTGTTGCCGTGCAGTGATCGGTGACCTGCTCGAAAGCCGGAGACGGACGCAAGCGTTCGTCGGAGTGTCGGCTGTCTCGTCGGGAATCGGCTGCGCGAACGGCGTTCGATAACGTCCAGTTTGCGGCGAGCGTGGTTCGGCGATTTGGATCGGGCGTTCGATAGTTCCACGAACGCGGCGGTCCAATGAGCAGGGTCGGCGACGTTGAGCACGGCGGTTGATCTTCGAGAATCGAAGACCGGGGTTCGACGAGAGACACTTTCGCCTCGCGGGAAGTGAAAACTCCCGGAGCCGTCATTGCTGCGAACTTGTCAGTTGCAGCCAGTCTCGGCGAACCACAGACGCCTTTGGAACGAGCACGCACCCTAGTGAATCCGTACGAATGGCGGACATCGTTGTCCGCCGTCCGTTTCTGTGAGAAAAGTTGTTCGATGGTTGTTCGCGACCGGACAGGATTGTCCGGTCTACGAGAATTTCGTTCGACCGCCGCCATCCCGGTTATTGGCTAACGGACGAGCTGAGGACAAATCTTGGAAAGTTCACCTTGCAGGTAGTTGTCGATACCACGCGACAGGCCGAGCCATTCAGCGTGAGTCGCAATATCCTTGGCCTTGGGAATCGTCAGCCGTCGGATGACGGCCTTCAGTTCGGGGATCGAGTGCGGCGTGACGCTGATCCTCCGAATCCCCAAGCCGATCAGCAGCGGGAGGAACTTCGGATCAGAACTCATCTGACCGCAAACGGTCACGGGAATTTTTCGGTTGGGTTGATCGGCGGCGGCCACAACCATGCGGATCAATCGCAGGATCGCGGGGTCGCCGGTGCGATACAGACTAGAAACAGTCGGATCGCCACGGTCAACCGCGAGGGTGTATTGGATTAGGTCGTTCGTGCCAATGGAGAAGAAGTCGACCTCCGCCGCGAAATGGTCCGCCAGAATCGCCGCCGACGGCACTTCGACCATCATTCCCAGCGGCACATCGCGAGGAAACGACTCGCCCGCCTCATCGAGATCATCCATCACATCGCGAACGACCATCTTCGCCTGCCGGAACTCGTTCAACGACGAGATTAGCGGAAACATGATTTTGACGCTGCCCGGCGGAGCTTTCGCCGCCGCTCGCAGGATCGCGCGGAGTTGGGTTTTGAATCCTTCGAGGTACTGCAAGCTCAACCGAATGCTGCGCAATCCGAGTGCTGGATTCGGTGATTCGGCGGGGTGACCGCCAACGCTTGGCACCTTGTCCGCTCCCAGATCGAGAGTACGAATCACGACTTCCCGCCCGCCCAGAGCGTCGATCACTTTGCAATAGGCTTGATAGTGGTCTTCCTCGGACGGCTCTTTCTCGACCCCCAGGTACAGGAACTCGGTGCGATACAGCCCGATCCCTTCGGCCCCGCGTTCGAGGCAATGTTCTGTCTCGGTCGGGAACTCGATGTTGCCGAGCAATTGAATGCGCTCGCCGTCGGCGGTGATCGGCTCGGCAGTCCGTTCGGTTTCGAGGGCCGCGTAGTTCGACTCGTTCTTCTTCTGAGCCTCGCGCCGTTCAGCAATCACGGACTCGACTGGGTTGATAATGACCTCGCCCCGGTCGCCATCAATGATGACGATGTCACCGCTGGTGACCTCCGACAAGAAGTCGCCGACACCAACGACGGCCGGTAGCTCCAGCGCACCCGCGAGAATTGCCGTGTGGCTCGTCGGCCCGCCGACTTCGGTCGCGAAGCCGAGCACGAACTCGCGCTTCAGATTCGCCGTCTCGCTGGGCGTCAGGTTGTGCGCGAGGATCAGGACCGGATTGGTCAGGTCCGTCATCTCCTGCCGCTGCTTGCCAAGCAATTGTCTTAGCAGGCGATTCTTTAAGTCATAGATGTCGTGCGCCCGCTCGGCGTGATAGCGGCTGCCCAACTCCTGAAAAAGTTTCGCGTATTTGTTGAGGACGATCTCGCAGGCTCGCTCAGGCGTGTTGGTCTCTTCGCGGATCAGTCGTTCGACTTCGCTGATCAGCTCCGGGGATCGAGCCATCAACACATGTGCCCCGAAGATCGCTCCGTATTCTTTGCCGAGCCGTTCGGTCGCCACGCGCTGATTCTCTTCGATGTCGGCACAGACCGCGTCGAGAGCCGTGTGAAATCGGCCGACCTCCGTATCAATTTCCGACTTGCTGGTGTAATGCCGCGAGAGCTTGAAGTTCTCTGCTCCAAACAACAGCGCCGGACCGATCGCCACTCCCGGCGACACCGCAATCCCGCGTTTGACCAGCATGTTGTTCAATCCCCGAAGTTCGACTCAAACAACTGCACGATCTTTGCCAATGCCTCGTCCGCTCCGTCGCCGGAGGCTCGTAGCTCAAGTTGATCGCCGAACGCCGCCGCCAAGCCCATCAGGTCGAAGATGTTCTTGATGTCGGCATCCACCGAGCCTTTGCGAATGCGCACGTCGCAGCCGAGGCCGTTCGCCAGCTTCACCAGCCGCGAGCACGGCACCAGGTGCAGGCCGTTCTCCAGCCTGACAGTCACGGTGTGCGAGACGGATTGTCCGCCCATAAAAGTTCCAAGGTGCGTCGCCGGAGCATTAACCGAGTTGATTATTGTCTGCCTCGTTGAGCAACGAGATCACGTCTTCCTTGGT
>CAMDDX010000205.1 GCA_945893075.1 Planctomyces sp. SH-PL62
ACAAGATCGGACTCCTCCAACGCCGAGCCTACGGCTACCGCCGCTACGACCACTTCAAACTCCGGCTGCTCACGCTCCATCACACCAAGTTCACTCTCGCTGGATGAGACGCTATGTCACCAGCCCCCAAGAATCCCGATGAACCCAAATTCAAGAATGGAAAATGAGAAATGAAGAATGAGAAATGCAAAATGCGAAGCCGCTCGTTTTGCACTTTCCATTTCTCATTTTCCATTGCCCGGAGTAGGCGTGCAAAAAACACACATGTTTCGGTCAAAGACTCTAATCCGCATTCCACGAATTAGCCGTGGATAATATGACGCCCCTGATCGCCGGAGGTTTCCATGCCAGTCGCAGAACTCCATTTCGTCGAGGCTTACCGCGCTCACAACCTGGCGCAGGCTCACGTCATCGGCCTCGCTCTCGAAGAGGAGGGACATCGCGTTCTGATCGAGAATGAATCGGACGTGGGATATCCCCCGGGCTGGCGCTCCGATCCTCGGCTCATGGTTGAGAAATCCGATCTCGCCGCTGCTTACGAGATCATTGGCCGAATCGACCACGGCCCAAAATCGAAAGTCGGATCGATGTTGGGCGCGAAATTCGGGCTACTTTTTCTGCTGCTTTTTGTCGGATTCTCCGCCCATCCACTCTCTGCGGTCGTCTGCTCTTTACTGGCCACGATAATCTGGCTTTTCGCTTGCGTGCGAATGCGCCGTCGCGAGACAACGAACCAGAACGGTACGACTCGTTGTTTGACCTGCCATGCGACGATGTCTGAAACAGAAACAGTCTGCCCGAGTTGTGGATGGACCTACGGATCTGGCTTGCCGCCAGAATCCCCGTGAGCCGAACGTTCGACTGATCTTGAGAGGAGCTTCCGATGCCAGTCTCAGAAATCAAATTCGTGGAGGCTTACCGAGCGTCCCATCCGTTACAGGCTCATGCCCTGCGATTCGCGTTGGAGGAGGCTGGGATTCGTGTTGTCATCGAGAACGAAGCGTTGCAAGACGCGATCGGGGATCTCCCCGGCGGCTGGTCTTCCGCACCGCGACTGATGGTCGCGGAATCACAGCTCGCCGCTGCGCGAGAGATCCTCAGCCAGACCGACCACAGCGAAACCGCCAGCGTTGGTTTGAAACCGAACGAAACCGCAATCGCATTGACCGCTGCGTTCTTCGGCATCGCGGGATGCGCTCTCGCTCCTGGATCGGTCGCCGAACAGGAGCAAGTCGAAACGACTCGCTGTTTGGCCTGCGATGCGATCATGGCCGAAGCGGAATCGACTTGCCCGAAGTGTGGTTGGTCCTATTCGAAAACTGACGGGCTTGAACCTGCTGACGAATCTCTTGAAGACTGGTAGGGCACCGTTTTGATCGCCACCAGGAATACAAACCGACGTCCGATATGATTCGATCTGGTGGCATCTGCCTTTGCGCTTCCGCTGCAAGGCGGCTCTGGCCAAACTGATGTCCTTGCCGGATCGCGGCGTGTGAGAAAGGGGCGATGACGATGCGTCTGTGGCTTTCGTTGCTCGTAGTGCTGCTGAGCGTGGTTGGCGTTTCACGACGTGCCGCTGCTGAGGAAACACCCGTCCCCAAGTTTGAAACCGATATCGCTCCGATCCTGGCAACGCGGTGTCTCAAGTGTCATGGCGATGGGAAGCTCGAAGCAGGCTTGGATCTGCGGCGCAGGTTTTTGATCATCAAAGGGGGCGACAGCGGAGCGGGATTCGTCGCGGAGAAGCCGGACGAAAGCTTGCTCATCCAAAAGATCATGGCCGACGAGATGCCGCCGAAGGACGAAGGCCGGCTCGATGAGAAACAGAAGGCTCTGTTGAAACGCTGGGTCGCGACCGGAGCCAAGACCGTCGCCGAAAAAGAAACACCGATCGACGAAGCCGAACAAGCCAGCCGCTTGTCTGATGAAGACCGAGCGTATTGGGCCTTCCAGCCGCCGAAGCGACCGCCAGTTCCGCGTCTCGCCGATTTGAAATCTCAAATCTCAAATCTCAAATTTGAAATCGAAAATCAAAAATCGAAAATCAAAAATCCGCTCGATGCCTTCGTGCTCGCCAAGTTGGCCGAGAAGGGCCTGTTGTTCAACGCCGAAGCTCCCAAGCCTGTGCTGCTGCGCCGAGTGACCTTCGATCTGCTCGGCCTGCCGCCGACGATTGAGGAATTGGATGAGTTCCTCGCCGACGAGTCGCCTGATGCCTATGAAAAAGTTGTGGACCGGTTGCTCGCGTCGCCGCGCTTTGGTGAGCGCTGGGGGCGGCAGTGGCTCGACATCGCGGGGTATGCGGACTCGGATGGCTACCTCGCGGCGGATCGGTTGCGGCCGGAGGCGTGGCGCTATCGCGATTGGGTCATTCGGGCGCTTAACAGCGATCTGCCGTATGACCAATTTGTGACGCAGCAGTTGGCGGGGGACGAACTCAGCGACTGGCGGCGAGCCGATGAGATCACTCCGGAGACTTACGACCAACTCGTTGCGACCGGTTTCCTGCGAACGGCGCTCGACCCGACGTATCCGGGTTACATCGAACCGAACGAGGTTCATCAAGTGTTGGCTGACACAATGCAGATTGTCGGCACGACGTTCCTTGGCCTGACCGTGCATTGTGCTCGCTGTCACCAGCACAAGTTCGATCCGATTTCGCAGCGTGACTATTACTCGCTGCAAGCGGTGTTCGGCGGGGCGTTCGATCCCGCCCGCTGGCAGCCGTCGGAGGTGCGCGGCATTCCCTTCGCCAGTGAAGTGGAAGAGGCACGCATCAACGAGCACAACAAACAGGCCGACACCCGCATCGCCGCGCTGACGGCGTCGCTCAATGACATGACGCTACGATTCCGCCGGCGCGTCCTTGCCCGGCCGATGGCTGAGGGCCGAAAGCTGATGGCTGATATTCCAACCCAAGACAAGCTCATCGCCGCGCTCATCATCGAACCCGCAAAACGGAATGCCGAACAAAAGCAACTTCTCGAACAACACAACGTCGCGACCGTCTCGCTCAGCGAATCCGAACTCGCCAAACAATTTGACGAGTACCGCGACGACAGCATCAAGCTCAAAGCCGCGCTCGCTGCTGAAGCCGCATTGAAGAAGACGATCACGCGCATTCGCGGACTGGCCGACATCGACGAGAAAGCCGCCGTCGGCCACATCCTGCGGCGCGGTGACTACAACAAACCCGGAGCGGAAGTCGCACCCGGCGTGGTCGAGGTGCTTGCGCCTGCCGGATTCCAACTCACGCCACAAGTCGGCTACAAGACTTCCGGCCGTCGCACCGCTCTCGCGCGTTGGCTGACAGCGCCGGAGCATCCGTTGCTGGCTCGCGTGCATGTGAATCGACTGTGGGCCGCGCACTTCGGCCGAGGCATCGTTCCGACACTCGCCAACTTCGGCCGCAGCGGCGTGAAGCCTTCGCATCCGGAGTTGTTGGATTGGCTGGCGACGGAGTTCGCCAATGTAGACGGGTCACTCCGTGACCCGAATTCCGGTCACGGAGTGACTGTTCTACGTTGGACTCAAAAGCGTCTGCATCGCCTGATCGTTACCTCGGCCGCGTATCGCCAATCGGCCGACGTCGACGCGGCGAAGCAACAACTCGATCCCAACAACATGCTGCTCGGTGCCTGGTCGCCGAAACGGCATCAAGGCGAAGTCGTGCGTGACAGTTTGCTGACAGTTTCCGCACGGCTGACCCCGACGCAATTCGGCAAGTGGGCGAACGTCGCCGCGCAAGGGGACGGCTCGGTCATCGACACCGAGGACGAACCGGGACGCCGCCGTTCGATCTACCAAATCGTGCGTCGTAGTCAGCATCTCACGATGTTGGAACTCTTCGACACACCGCTGATGGAAGTGAACTGCCCGGAACGAACGGTCTCGACCGTCCCGCTCCAAGCCCTCGCGATGCTGCACGGGCCGATGTCCGATCGTGCCGCCGGTGGTTTGACCGAGCGCATCTGGTCCGCCGCGGCCACCGATCCCGACCGAATCCGCTTCGCGTTCCGATCGCTGTTCACTCGCGAGCCGTCCGCCTCGGAAACCGACCGCATCGTGCGAACGCTCTCGGAACTTTTGCGAGAACAACTGGCGAACAAGCCCAACCCAACCGACACTGACAAAGAAGCCGCCCTCAAAGCCGCGTGGCGGCAAGTCGCCCTCGTGCTGCTCAACAGCAACGAGTTTGTCTACGTGCATTGAACGAGGATCGAATGATGATTATCCCAACTAACTCGACTCGTTTCGCGGATGTCGTCTCCCGCCGCGATCTGTTCACTCGCACTGCGTCTGGCTTCGCCGGGATCGCGCTGGGCGGAATGCTTTGCGAAGAAGCCGCACGGGCGGAGGGATCAAATGGCGTCAACGGTGGGTTTCATTTTGCTCCGCGAGCGAAGGCCGTCATCCAGCTTTTTCAACATGGTGGTCCTAGTCACATGGACCTGCTGGATCCAAAAACGGAGCTCACTAAGCAAGACGGCAAGCCGATGCCGAAGTACTTCACCGACCTCGTGAAGATCTCCGCTCACGGCAATCTGCTGGGGAGCCCGTTCAAGTTTCGGCCGTATGGCGAATGCGGCGTCGAGTACAGCGAACTCTTGCCGCACACGGCGACCTGTGCCGACGACATCGCCGTCATCCGCTCGATGCACACCGAGCACAACAACCACGAGCAGGCGTTATGGCACATCCACACCGGCCGCATCGTCACCGGCCGGCCGACAATCGGTGCCTGGGTCAGCTACGCGCTCGGCAGCGAGAATCAAAACCTGCCGTCGTATGTCGTGCTCCGCAACGACGGCGGCTTGCCGACGGATGGGACTCGCAATTGGTCGAGCGGTTTCCTGCCGCCCCGTTATCAAGGAGTCCACTTCCGCAATACGGGGACTCCGGTGCTGTACCTGCAACCGCCGACTGCGGTCTCGGACAACACTCAGCGATTGCGGCGCGACCTGCTGCGGCAGCTCAACGACGAGCATCTCGCACGGCAACCGCGTATCGCCCCGGATTTGGAAGCCCGCATCGCCAGCTATGAATTGGCCGCGCGGATGCAGTTGTCCGCCGGAGCAGCGTTGAACCTCGCCGAAGAAACGGCTGAGACGCAAGCCGCCTACGGACTCGGCCAAACCAAGACCGACAGCTATGGCCGCCGCTGTTTGATTGCTCGACGGCTGGTCGAACGGGGTGTCCGTTACATCCAGATCTTCGTCGAGAGCCAAATCTGGGACACGCACGCCAACAACGCCAACGGCACGAAGAGTTGTTGCGAACAAACCGATCAGCCAGCCGCCGCGCTCTTGAAAGACCTCAAGCAACGCGGGTTGCTCGACAGCACGCTCGTCGTCTGGGGCGGCGAGTTCGGACGCACGCCCGTCAGCCAATCGGGCGACGGCCGCGATCATCACAAGCAAGGCTTTTCGATGTGGCTCGCCGGAGGCGGCATCAAGGGGGGCCAAGCCTACGGCGCGACGGATGAACTCGGCTATCACGCCGTCGAGAACCGGGTCATGGTCGCCGACATCCACGCCACGATCCTGCATCAGCTCGGCTTGGATCACAAGCGCGTTACCTACAACGTCCACGGTCGCGACGAACGCTTGACCGACGTCTACGACGCGAAGGTTTTGACGCCGTTGCTCGCGTAGCTTCTTAACGTAGGGTGGGACAAGCTCGCATCGAGCGCCGGCCCACCGCAGATTCTCAACTGATCGTAGTGGGCCGGCGCTCGAAGCGAGCTTGTCCCACCCTACAAGTTGCGCGCTGAGCGATTAGAAGTACCCGTACTGAGGTCCGTAGAACCGGTTGTTGAAATTTCCGAAGTACCGGTTGTTGTAGTAGGCGCGTCCTCGAGGCAGAGAGGCCGGCCCTGGGACGCCGCGTGAGACACTTGGTGTCTGCCCTCGTACTGTGGGACCGCGGCTGCTGTCCTGGATCCGTTGGCAAAAGGGAGCCGATTGCTGGAACAGGCCAAGCTGTCGGTCTTCCGCCTGCAAGCGGGAATCCTCAACACAGACGCACGCCGCCACCAGCAGGGTGGCACCGATGATTCGAGACATCGTGAACTCCTTCGATTTGGTTCCACGAGGAATATCGGCCAGATGCGACAGCGCGATGGGGTCGATCACAACGACAGGACGTGTTTCACTCCGGACGACACGAATACTCTTCGTAATCGGGAGACTACAACAACGGATGGATCAGTGGATTCGTCGCGGCGTCAGTGTCGTCAACTGTGACTTGTTGGGCGACACGATTGCTGGTGGCTCCGGCGTCGTCGGTCAGTTCAAAATCGACGAAGCGGACGCCGATCGCACTGGCGATGGGGGCTGAGAACTCCACGCTTTGCAGCAACGCTCCCAGGACATCCTGAGTGGTTGCTCCAGTGAAGCTGATGACCAACGGGGTGCTGCCCGTCCCTCCCGTGAATGTTCCGAAGGCTGTGCTGTTGAAACTCACGATGCCAGCCACCGCTGCGATGACGTCTCCGTCCGCCAAGGTTTGCGAGCGGATGCCCAACACATCGGTGGCGGTCCCATTGATCGTGCGCACGATCAATTCACCGGCCGCGAAATTCGGGGAGTCGGGGTCGGACACGGAAGCGTCCGAGGCGACGAGCACGGCGGGATCTCCGGCGATCACATCCAGCGGGAGATTGGGAATGCTGAGCGTGGGAGCCACGTTCTGATTGATGTCTTGCAGACTGGTGTAGGAATTCCCGCGAGCCTGGTTGATGTTCTGGGTATTGAAGTGACCGCTGGCCTTTCGGAACGCGTACTCGACGACATCGCCGTCGGCATTGATTTGAAAGACGTGGCGATCGCCGGCGGAAGTCACATAGGCACCCGGAGCGCCAAACACTTTGTTGGCGGGAATGCGGTCGCCGACCCCTTTCATGATGTCGTTGGTCAGGTCGGCGGCGGTCCAACTCGTCCCGCTGCGCGTGAACTCGACGAGGTCCAAGCCGTTCGTGCCGTAAACAAACAGCTTGCCGTCAGTCGGATCGACCAGCACCGACAACTCGGGATAAACGCGAGCGGCAAACTCTTGACCTGTTCCCTGTTGGAACGTGTCGAAGTAGCCGGTCGCGGCGACTTTGGTGAGTTCGGTCACGTTCTCGGCGGACACGCCGAGCGTGACGGCATCAATTTCGAGATGCACCAACCGGCTGTGGCCATCGGTGCCGAAGATGTGCCGCTTGCCGCCCGCCAGGACCGCGCTCACGCTTTGAAAGATCTGTGTGTCGCGACCGGCCTGAGCAGGCGGGACCGTAATCGTTCCCCCAGTCACATTTCCGGCAGTCAGTATCGCTGTGGTGGTGGTGAAGGAGTATTCGACAACCCCGCCCGCTTGATTGGAACCGTACGCAAAAATGGTATTGGCGACGGTGTCTTCGACGATGGCCACCGAAGTGAAGACATTCGGCCCTCCGGCAAGAGCCGTGAGATCAGTCGGAGTGGGGCTGTTATTTCGGAAGAGCAAGAGGTGTCCGTCGTGGCGATTGATGAGTGCTCCCACGCGGCCTTGCTCATCAATGAAGGCCGCCGGTTCGCCAGCTAAGACGTCTGTCCCCGGACGCGGAAAGAGACTTGTGGTCCAGACGCTTGTGCCGTAATCGAAACGGTATTCCACGAGACCACCGTTCTGATTCTTGCCGAAGACATGCACGTCACCGAAGTCGGGGCTGTTGACGTCGGTGACTGTCACGGAGGCGGAGTCTCCATCGATCAAGACATCTGCGGCTGTTTCGGTCCCCGTGAATCCGGCCAGGATGCGGGTGCGAGACAAGTTTGTTTGCTGATCGAGCAACATCCCGTGCCCGCGCGAGGTCATGATCAAGCTGCCGTTGCGGGCGACTTGAAACGCCATGCGTCCCTCGACGATGGCACCGGTCGGCAGGGCTGTCGGATCGGCGACGACGGACATCTGTCGCCGAGCGGTTTCGGCGAAGATCGTGGTGCTGATGTAATCGCTTTGCGACAACGAGCCGTAAACCACATTCGCCGCGTTGAACGTGCCGCGGAAGGAGCCGCCTCCGTTGTCGATGAAGTATTGGTTCGGCTTTGACACCGGGTACTGGTCAATCGCGTCACCCACCGAAAGGTCGGCCGATCCCGCGGCATTGATCGGTTCGAGGTTAATGGTCAATTGAGTGACCGGCGCGCTCTCCGGCGTCAACGTCACCGCAAACAAAGTGGCCGTCGTCGAGGCCTCCAGGATGGCCGCCGGGATCGACGTAACGCCCCCGCCATTGGCACGCAACGTGAGGTCCGGATCGTCGAAATTGAATCGGCCGACGCTCCCCAACGAATCCACGAAGAACGTGTTCCCTTCCCGGTCGGCAAATGGCAGTTGCGGGCTGGAAAACGACGTGGCCGGTCCGCCAATGACCGGGACATTCACGGTGCGCACCGTTGACGAGGCGGGAATCGAACCGCCCGTTTGAATGGCTCGGATCAGATTTTGAGGCTGGATTTCACGAATGGATCCAATGGGGGCTCCGATGTTGCGTCTGGGATCGGCCAGCAAAAGTGTGTCGTCTTCGGGTTGGCCTGGCGTTTCATGGTCATCGACCGCGAGGAAGAGCGCTCGTCCCACGCGTGGCCCCATGTTTTGATTTTCGGCACTCAAAACGCCGCTGAGATCCCACCGGAACCAGCGATCAACGAATCCGGAACTTTCGGTGCCGGGCGTCAGCAAAAAGATTCCGCCGGAACCTCCCGCGCCATCGGTGAAATAGATATACGGCTCGCCGGTGCGAGCATCGACGATCGTCCCCAGGCCATGCGGTCTAATCGCGAATGGAATGTTGTGAATAATGGCCCGGCCCATCAGTGACTCACCAGCCGTGCGCGGATTGATGCTGGGATTGAGCGTGCCGTCGAAAACCTGATCGAAGTCCAGTTCGATCAGTTTGTTCGCTTTCTCCGCGGAGATCCAAAGATGACCGCGCGCATCGACGAAGGCCGCGTGCGTCTCTTTGATGAGTGAGGAATCAATGAACGACGCGAGATCGACGGCGACAAGCTCATTGGTCACCAAGTCGAGATACGATACGCGACTGTTTTGCGAATCTCCGACGGCAACGTCGGGCGTGTCCAAGTCGGAAGCATTGCGATGGACGATCCAGACGCGCGGCGTGATGTGCGTGCTGAGATCGAAGATCGCGCCGTGTGGATCGGTCGCGGTGGCCGTCCCCAAACCGTCCGGAACACTGATGTCATAAAGTTTGAGTTGACCAGTCGCCGGGTCGAGTTGTCCGAGTCGAGCACCATCTTCGTTGGTGAACCAGAGTGTCTGAGTCGTTCGGTCAAAGGTCTGCTGCCACGGGCGGAGCCATGAGACCTTGTCGCCGACATCGATGGTGAAATTCTCAGGCAAATTCTGTGTCAACGTGAGTCGAGTATTCCCATTGCCCAACAGCGTCGTGCTCTGGACGACGCGAGAGTCGATCACGTCGTTGACGGGATTGGCGTCATTCATGTCATCCGTCAATCGCAGCGTGAACCCCTTGGGGATTGGGAGATCGACTTCCAAGGTGTTCGTCGTGCCGGAGTCGGCCGCTGACACCGCTAATGTGACGGTCGAGCCAATGAAATAGGTCTCCGAGAAAACCGGGGTACTGGGAGCGGCCGTGGTCACGATCCCCGTCATGACTTGTCGTGGCTCTAACTGCTCAATCTGCATTGAGGCGGCCAGCGGCGCGCTGCCGCGTCGTTTGCACGTCTTGCTTCGTTCGATTTCGTGGGCCAGGCGTGAGAACACGTTTTTCAACATGGGTCGGCTTCCTTGCCTTATTTTGAGACACGCATCGAGTCGGTGATGATTCGAGCCGCGCTCGTCCGGGCGATTGAATCTCTTGTTTAACCCCAACACCAACCGTGCGGGCGTGGCGCGAAATCACGGCTTCCGTTCGCACGCACGCCGATGGCGTGGCGGTTAAACGACTTTTTTAACTTCGACTCAGGCAGTCATCGGCCGTTGCCATCCGCAGAATGAGTAGGTCCGACACAACGATCAGCGTCAACGGAACTCATCCGACTTACTCGGCTACCCCAATCTCACAGGGTTTTCACCAGGGGCAACCATTCGCTGGCTCCTTCAATTCGCTGTGGATCTTTTGCTGTCCGATCCGCAGTCCTGGCCACTTTCAAATACAGGATTCGACAGCAAATGTAAGGAGCCAGCGAATCGGAGAATGGCGAACCGGTTGCCCAATTCAAAGAAATCGAATGGAGAGACCTAAGCGGAAACTCCGATTCTACTGGTGCTAGGGATCGCGCCGATCTGGGTGCCGCTGCGTGTGGATTTATTGAGCCAACCGCTCAATGAAACTTCAGTCGGACACCGTTCGGTCGGTCTTGTGGTTCGTGTTCCAGGGGAGGGGCCAACATGTTGCAGTGCGATCGGCGCAAGCTCGGTGGACTGGCGG
The DNA here is from genome assembly GCA_945893075.1 of Planctomyces sp. SH-PL62. GTDB lineage: Bacteria > Planctomycetota > Planctomycetia > Planctomycetales > Planctomycetaceae > SXKJ01. The sequence continues at coordinate 10,439 of CAMDDX010000205.1, forward strand.
GAGCACTAGCAACGATGTTGATCGTTGTGGCTCAGGTACGGTCGCAACCTCCGGAGACAACTCGGACGGATTCGCGCTCCACGAGGGCCGCGAATCGTGGCAACACACTTTTGGCTCAAGCACGCTTGCTCAACTATCTCGAACCCGATGACGCGAGCAGCGGGAACGACGCGGCCGGCGATTCAGCCGAACCGAGCGACTTGATTGGAACGGAGTTGCTCCTCAACGACGCTGTCATGTCTTATCACGACGGTCAATATGAGGAGGCTTGGCGACAGCTTCAGTCGCTGGACCGAGCTGACCCCACGGTGGATTATTATCGTGGACTGACACTGCAAGCGCTCGGTCGCACGGAAGCGGCGGCAGGGGAGTTTCAATCCTCAGGGATTCAGGCACCGACCGCTGACAACTGGCCGGCCGCAATGGCTTCACAAACCGGCCAACAACAAAACTTCGCGGAGGATTCTCCGGCACGGCCGTGGAACCTGACGTTGCTGACCGGCATTGAGTACGACTCGAACATTCGTCTGGCTCCCAATTTTGCCGGCTTGGGTTCAGGGATCAAACGCAACGACGGCCGAGTCGTGGCCGCGCTCTTCGGCGATTACTTGCTTTGGAATGGGGAGGGTGGCAACCTCGGACTGCTAGGCTCCGTCTATCAGTCCGGCCAGTTTCAATTGAGCGAGTTCAACATCTCCAACTTCATGGGTGGCTTCTACGCCAACAAGACGATCGGGGATCACTGGCTGCTCGGCACGAATTATCAACTCAATGAAACGTTGCTGGAGGGGAATCAGTTCTCGCTCAACCATCGCCTGGTCGGAAACGCCACCTATCTCGCGGGCTGGGGTCATTCGACGGCCTACTATGAATTCGACAACATCGACTTGAGAGCTCCCGCGCTGATCGCCGCCCAAAAACGATCCGGTGCCACCAACTCGGTCGGCGTGACTCAAGCGATTTATCTCTTGGAAGGGGCGGGCCGTTTGTATTTCGGATATCGCTACGGGCGGACGAACTCCGAGGGATCGGATTTCGACTTCAACAGCAACATGGTGACGGCCCGCGTTGAAGTACCGCTGGAGGGACTGGATCTGCCATTCCTCAACGATTGCGTCGTCGATGCCGAATACCGTTTCTTCCGCGACCAATATGACAACGCCAACAGCTTGGATTTCTTTGGCCGCGCGCGTCGTGATTCTCGAAGTGAGGTCAGGACCGGCTTGCAGAAATTCTTCAACAAGAATGTCAGCATGCGGCTCGACTACACCTACGTGCATAACCAATCGAACGTGGCGAATCTCTTTGACGTCCACTTCTATGAATACAACCGGCATATCGTGAGCACGCAGCTCATTTATGATTTTTGAGATTTGGGTTGATTTGTTTTCGCACCAACGGTGCGAGACTCGAAAGCCCAGGGCATCGCCCTGGGGGGAGACCGCGAAAGAATGTTGCAAGCCCCAACGGGGCGTCACCCGATCTCACGCTGCCGAGTTTCGCCCCGTTGGGGCTAAGCGTCGTCTTCGTCCGCAAACCCAGGCCGTTGGCCTGGGCTGTCGAGTCGCGCACCCTTGGTGCTGACAATCAGTCGGCTTCAGCGAAAAGCGTCAGGATTCTTGAAACCGCTTCCAGACCATACCGGGGACTTGGCATGACAACTTGGGCTTTGATTTTCGCGGTGGCCGTGACGGTGCAAGCCAACCCGGAACAGAACGTCGGACAGGTTGTCGGCGGCGTCGGAGCGGTGTCCGTCAGCAACGAGGCCGGAGCCACTCGTGGTGGCACCACCGCGACGTCATTGCAGGCGGGTGACACGATCACAACAGGGCCGGGGGCTTCGTCCCTGGTCTCGCTGCGATCAAAGGTCTCGGTCTATGTCGGAGCCCAGACGCAATTGCGGTTGCAGACGCCAGCGACTGGGCTTCAGTTGGTGCAAGCTCGCGGCGAGATCCGTGTCGTCAGCAACAACATCGACGGCGTGACGATCCTCACGCCCGCCGTCGAAGCCCGCATGAAGCGCGGCATCTTGCGTTGTGGGATCACCGCCGCGGGAACTCGATTCTGGGCGGAGAAAGGATCGGCGGAACTCACGAGCCGTGAGCAACAGGCCGCGCGGCAACGTCGCTCAGTCATCCAAATGGTGAGCTTCAAATCCACCGAGGACCAGAACGCTGCGACCATCACGCTCAAAGAGGGGCAGCAGATCCTGTATGTCGCCGGCAAAGGTTTTGAAGCTCCCGTCGACGGCAATCCCAAGGATTGGACGATCGACCCACAGCAGATGATGGTGACGATTGGACAAGCTCGATCCCAAGCGACGCGCTCCGCCGATGCGAGCGATCAAAACACGGATCAAGGGGACGGCACGTCATCCAATGGATTGAACTCGCAAGCCTCGACCACGGCGGGGGTCAATTTCTCGCTGGGCAACACGCTCGCCTCCACAGCCGCGAGCAGCGGCGGCGGACTCTTCACCGATGCCAATCAAAACACACTCTCCGGCCAACTGACAGCAAACTTCCGAGGTTTGCTCGCGGGCGCGGCGTTTCCCGGAAACATCCACTTGGTGACCGGCGAGCAAACCTACACATTCAACGACGTGATGTTGAATCCCAGCGACTCATTCACGGCCACCAAGGAATTCTGGTCGATCGGAATGGGAGCCGTGCCCACCGGCCAGATCACCACCGGCATCGGCACCGGAACCTCTGCCACTCCGGACGCGATCCGCATTCCGCATTTCGGTTCGTTCCTCGTGCGTTTGGATCAATACGGAATCGTGGACCCCGCCAGTCCCGTCGCCGTGGGGAATCAAGACTTCGCAGTCACCGGGTTGGCGGGTAGTGCTCCGTTCAATCCCGAAATCGTGGGGGCCACACCGCTGACAGACACCCGCGGCCCGAACCAGATCAATGACCGCGCCACGTTCGCCCTGGGAGAACTCTCGGTCAGTCAACAAGGCAACAATCCCCAGATTGGAATGCGACGCAGCGACCAAGACCGCAAGATCATCAAAGACGCCAACGGCAACGACAACCTGGATCAGGTGACACCCAATGCCGACGTCACGACATTCAACAACGTCGCCGAGCCGCGATTCTTCCCGCAAGTTCCCACCGTCAAAGTTCCCGCGGCCGGGATCAATGCGCTCAGCAACATTCCGAGATACTCGACCTCAGACAACCTCCGCCGCGCCGCGTTCACCACACTGACCGCCGAAAAGCTCTCTGGCTTTGCCAACCGCACCGGTCAAACACGGTTCGTCATCGACGGCAAAATTGTCGACATCACGGGCTATCGCGGACGTTAAGGGACGGGTTGTCCATGAGTCGTACGACTTCGTGTCGGCACAGGAATCATGCGGGCTAAGGTGACTGATCCAGTCGCCCGAGATTGACCCAGCCGCAATGGCGACCGGCCGACGGAATCAGCGAATCACTGTCACCTTTGGCAGCGCTTTTTGAAAGTCGGCGACGCGGTCGTCTGTAACTTTGGTGCCGCCGACATCCAGCGATTCCAGTCGGTCAAGACTTTGAGCGACGCCAAGCCCGCGTCGGTCAGGTCAGAACTGCTGACGACGAGCGACTTCAATTTGGTCAGAGCCGTCAGGGACACAGCGGCCTCGTCCGTCAGAGATACATTGAGCAAATCCACATTGAGCAATTCGAGGTTGGTCAACTCGATGAGTTGCCCCAAGCCGCGCGGCGTCACCATTGTGCTGCCAATGTTCAGCGTTTTGAGTTCCTGGAGATGACTCAGGCCGTCGGCGGCGATCTCTGCTCCTTCTAAGCGTCAGAGCCTCGCCTCGATTGGCAACGGCACTGGCGACGATACAACATTGATGCCGATGGACGACCTGACCTTCCGTGCGAATCGAAGCCATGCAGATTCAATGCCCTCATTGCCAGGTTGCCATTCAGCTCATTGAAGCGCCGCCGGA
>CAMDDX010000206.1 GCA_945893075.1 Planctomyces sp. SH-PL62
GGCGCTAGCCCCGGTTACACGACATGAACCGGGGCTAGCGCCGCGCGGCTAATTTTCGGAATGCGGATGAGACATCGTCAGTCCGGCGTTTGCACCGGGGCGATGTCACGCAGTTCTCGTCGCAACTCGTCATTCAGCGTGTAGACCGGAAGGGGCCGCGATGTGGTTTCGAACTCTGAGCTTGGTCATCGCGGCGGCACTGCTGAGCAAGGCGGCGATTGCGCTGACCATCCCGCGCCGGTTTTACGCCGTGCGGGAGCGCCACTACTCCTCGGAGTCCCTGCCACCCAAGCTCTTGGTTGCCCCGGTGATCGTCGTCGCTCTCACACTCACGGCGTGGTACGCGACCATCTTCCATTATCAGCCTTGGTGCTGGGTGGTGACCGGTTCGCTCACGGCCCTCGCGTGCCTGGCGGTCGATCATGTATTCCGCTGGCCGAGCCACCGCCAGCGGATGCTCAAGGCGGTCAAGAACCCCAAGGTCGGGTGGGTGGATTGCCTCTTGCTCGTCGTGGGCGCAGGGTTTCTGGGATTGGCCTGCCTGGTTTACTGAGTCCGTGTGTGCCGCGTGATCGCCGCCGAACGTTATCATTCGGCCGGCTCACTCAGGGTGAATTATGGAAACGCCAATGATCATTGGCCTGGTTGCGTTGGGCGTCCTCGTCGTCACGTTCGTCGCCGCAGTGCTGTCTAAGGGCGTCTTTGCTTTCATGAAGGGTCCGCTCGAGGACCGCATCGCCGCACAGTACGGTCAGGACGAGATCCTCATGCAGGATCTGAAGGCCAACAGTTTTGGGCGGGAGTCCGCAGGCGTCTGGCAGTGCCGCGGCAACGGAGGTCTGGTGCTCACTGCGAAGCACTTGCACTTCTTCCAGTTCTTGCCCAAGAGGGATTTCCGCGTGCCGCTCGACGCGATCAGCGAACTCACGCTGACCAAGAGCCACCTGGGCAAGGCCACGATCTACGATCTGCTGAAGGTCCACTTCTCCGCAGACGGTCAGAGAGACTCCGTCGCCTGGTATCTGACCGATCCCCAGGCGTGGAAGGACAAAATTGAAGCGGCCCAGCCGGGTGGCTCATTTTAATCAGCCGGAACGCGCTGGTGTCCGGTTCGGGCACGAGAACAATGCCAAACCGGACGCTAGCGCGTTCCGGCTCATCATCAGAACTCAACGTCTCGAAATTCCCATGAGCCAAGTCAATAATGTCGCCGTCGTCACGAATGCTCCGGAAGCGGCCTTGGTCCAACACGTGGGGGGAAGAAAATCATGTCGGAATTTCTGCAGAAGTTGTCTGGCGGCGAACTAATAGGACTGTCTTTCTGGGTGATTATGGGCGTCACCTGGCTCACATGGATCGTGGCTGAACAGTGGCGCCGGGGTCGCAAAGTCGAACTCGAGATCATGCTGAAACAAGAAATGCTGCAACGCGGCATGTCCGCCGACGACATCGTGAAGGTGCTGCAAGCCTCAACGGGGCGCTCGAAACCGACTGATCCCAACCCACCCTCGACGACATCGACCGAATCCCCATGAGCGATCGCATGACACTCGGCATCAAGTGCGCCGATGTCCTGAAGGACAACGGCTAAATGTACGCCATCAAGGCGCGCCGGAAGAAGATCGTGATCGTCCGCGTCGAAGTCACGAATCCTCTGCCAACAGACGTGCAAGTGCGGCTGGGCTCGACGAAGTTGACCGCCGCCGGAAAGACGTTCGCCGCTGAGAGTCCAGCAGTCATCTTGCGAAAGCTCTCGGAATTCACTTGGGACTTCTTCTTGTATCCTCTCCTCGAATTCAGTCCGATCACGGCGGCGATCGAAATCTGCGTCGCGCTGACGGGTCCGCTCTACAACCGCCGCCTCCGGCGACAACTGGCACTTCTGACGGATGCCGACCTGTCGCTGCGGCCGGGAGAATCGAAAACGGCGATCGTGGCGTTTCGAGGAGCGGCGCAAGAACTGGAACGGCTCACGATCCTGTTTCGCTGTGGTGCAGGCGAAGAGGAACTGCATGTGGCGTTCAAGTCCGCGTAGCGAATTCATTGGCCGACAAGAGCACAACACGGTTATCAGCAAACGATTCACGCAAGCAATCCGTCAATTCTTTGTCCGATGACCAACGAGTTTGGCCGTCGCAATGAATCATAGATGATCGTGTCGGCCGGCACGCCGAGCAGGTGATAGATGGTCGCGGCCATGTCTTTGGGGTCGTGCGGGTGCGACGTCGGATACGCGGCGATCTTGTCGGATGAGCCGTACACAACGCCGCGAGCAACTCCGCCTCCCGACAGCGCGAGCGAATAGACCCACGGCCAATGATCGCGGCCGGAGGAGCCATTCACTTTCGGAGTGCGGCCGAACTCGGCGTTGACGATCACCAGCGTCTGGTCGAGCAAACCGCGATCGTCGAGATCGTTGACCAGCGCGGAGAACGACTGATCCAACGTCGGGCAGAGCGTGGCTTTCATCTGCTTGAAGTGCTGGCCGTGCGTGTCCCACGAGCCGACCGGCGTGTGACAGAAATGGACATTGATCATCGGCACGCCCGCCTCGGCCAATCGCCGCGCGAGCACACAACACTGTCCGAATTGGGTGCGACCGTAAGCATCGCGAACGGTTGCCGGTTCGGCGGCGAGATCGAACGCACTGGCCAATGCCGTGGACGTGAGCAGATTGAGTGCTCGCTGTTGGAAGTCATCGAGGCTTTGCACATCGGCCGTGCGATCGAGCCGGCGGCGTTCATCGTCAAGTTCTTCGAGCAGCTTGCGTCGGCTGGTGATTCGCAAGGAATTCAGATCGGGATTCGGCGTCACCGCGCCGACTCGGACGTTCGCCGGAATGAGATCCTGATCGACGACGAGCGAATTGTGTCGCAGTCCCAAAAATCCGGACGACTGCCCGTGCAACACGGTCCCGTTATTGCGGCGCATCTGCGGCCCGACTTGAACCCACGTTGGCAGTTGGTCGGAGGGGCGGACACGATCGAGCACAGCTCCGATCGCCGGAAAGTCCGTCAGTGACGGCGGGAAGTCACCACGTGCCTCGGCTTCAATTGGATGCGCGTGGCCCGTCATCGCCGGCAGCGCGGCCTGCACGTGATTCGCGTTCGGGTGGCTCATCGAGCGAATCACCGCGAGCTTGTGCGCGATCGCTGCCGTGCGCGGCAACAGCTCGCTGAATTGAACTCCGGCCACGCTTGTTGAGATCGCCTGAAACTCGCCGCGCGCGGGTGAGGGGCCATCCGGTTTTGGATCGTACGTTTCCTGCTGAGCATGACCTCCATGCAAATAGAGCATGATGATCGACTTCGCTCGGCCAAACGTCCCGGCATCCGTCGCGGTCGCTTGAGCGCAAAGTAAATCAGACAACGCCAGCGTGCTGCCCCACAAACCGCCGACGCGTAGAATTTCGCGGCGCGTCAGTCCGCTCGCTCGGCGAAACTCAGCACAGCCACGAGCAGCGAAGGCTTGCGACATTCAGCAACCTCATTTCCTGCGCAGGATCTTCACGGGGGGAAAACAGCATTTGTCCGGTGCCTGACCCCTGCCGGTGGAATTGCTGTTTTGCACCCGATCGTCACTTGCCGTATCAATGAAGTCAAACCAAATCGCGGCTGCGAGCCAAGGGCCAATGAAGTGCGATGCTGGCCGGCTCAAGTGAATTCGTCATGGCTCATTTTTCTCCGATGGGCACTGCGACGATCACGACGCGCTGCCGGGACGGTGCTTCAGCAGTTCTTCTCGCAACTCGTCATTCAGCGTGTAGCCCGGCTCTCCGGACTTCAGCGGTATGACGCCATCGACCAGCGCCAGGTCCATCGCCAAGTCGTCTTCCGTGGTGTGCGTCTGCTGCGCCAACTCGTCGAGCGACATGCGGTGCTCTTCTTCGATCAGCAACGCCAGCGCTTGGCTGATGGCGGCGACATTCAGCTTGTCCAACAAGCTCGCTCGGCCAGCCATCTTGATTGCGAAATGCACCAACCACGGACCAAACAGCAGCGTGACCGACAGCACCTTGACCATCGCATGCGCCGTTTGCGGTCCCGCCAAAAATGCCAAGCCCCCCATACCCGAAGCCCGCGCGATCATTCGGGCGGCCAGCAAACGGTCTGAGGATTCAAACTTTAGATTCCGCAGTTCGTTCCAATTCGCCGTGATGTAGCACGGGATCAAGAACAGCACGATCAACCCGCTGCCGAGCAACCGCGCGGAATATGTCGTCAGCAAGCCTTGGAACCCGATCCACAACACGGCATAGATCACCCAAAACGTGAGAAAGAAAACCGGCAGCGCCGCCACCCCGCAACCGGCGCACCCGATCCAGCTCAGCCGACGCTGCCGCTCGACATACTGAGCCGTCCAGTCGCTCAATCGGTTCAACAGCTTTTGAGGATCGCGAGCCATCTTCAAATCCAGTTGAGCACGGGGTCGGGGTCGGGTCTACGATTTTTCGGAATTGGCCGAATTGACGCTGTGACATTGGGAAAACTGAAGTCGGCCAATTCCGAAAAATCGTAGACCCGACCCCTCACGCTATTCATCGCTCCGAATACACCGCCGCAGGCGACAGCAGGCCGCCGGTGCCGAGTTCGTTGACGATCTCACGCGTGCAGAACAATGCGATCGAATTGTCGGCATCGGATTTCACGGCCGATGAAATATCGAACGAGAACGGTTGGCAGTAACCGCTGACCGAGTCGGCCTTCTCACCCTTCTCGTTGATGTGCGGGACATGCTGGCCGTTGACGAACACTTTCACGCGGCCGTCGGTCGAGCCGATCCAAAGCGACGTCTTCTTGCCAGCCACGAGCGGCGGAACCTTGAGCTGCATCCGATACCACGCGCTCCCCATGTAGTTGTGCAGCCCAAGCGACGACCACGTCTCGACGACGCAATCGGTGGTCTTCCAGGCGGAGTCATCAAACTCCGGCTTCGACCAGCCGAGCGATTCGCCCTGTTTGTCTTTGTCGGTTTGAAACCGCCACTGCTTCAGCGGTGCGGCGACGACGTTGAACTGTGTCGCCACGCGAGCCGCGTCGTTGTGTGTCGCGCCGTAGAAGGCATCGAAGTAGATCACGTTGAGCGTTTTCTCGCCGGTCCAACCCATCTTGGTGAAGGCGAACTGCGGTTCGTACTGCTTGCCGAGTTCAATCAGTCGCGTGCGATACGCGGTGACTTGTCCGGCCAGCGTGGACCAGCGGCCCTCGGCGAGATCACGGCGTTGCTGCATGAGCATCTCGAACGCGGCCAGCGAATCGTCGGCGAGTTTGACTCGCGCGGTTTCGCCATCCGTCGCACACGCGGAGCGGCCGGCGTTCATCAAGCGGCGAGCTTCCGTCATCTTCTCGACGTTCCAGCGACGGAGATGTCCGAAGCCGCAACCGGCGTACTCCGGAACTTTGACCCAGGTGTCGTCGATGTGCCGCCAGTAGGCCGACATCGCCGATCCCGCGTGGCCGTACAATCGCGAGTTGATTTCCTCGACGATCGCTTCCGGCTTCTGCGACGGATCCCACGCCATCCGCAGGCCCAGCCAATGCGCGTGCAGCGACGTGTCAAAGTTCGTCAGCGTTTCCGGTTGCCAGTAGCGGCAGGCTCCGCGCTGGTAAATGAACGGGATGTCGTGTCCCCACTTCGTCAGCATCGGGTTCGGCGACGAGACTTCAGCCAGATAGAAGCCGTAGAAGTAATAGCTGGTCGCCGGCACGACTTTGCCCCAGCCCTCGACGAGATGCTGCATCGACTTGTTGTTCGGCTCGCCCGGATCGTTCAGCGGGTGAGCGCGGCTGAACGTGATCGGTGCGATCTGCGGCACGATGGCCGGATGCGGCTTCTCACGCACGGGTGGGCGGGTGTAATCGACGTAGGCCAGCACTCCGAATTTCACATCGGGATACTTCGGCGCGACCGCCGCTGCGATCCGATTGCAGAGCACTATCAACCGATCTGCCTTCGCCACTGTTTGCAGTGACGGATCGAAGTCTCCGGCGTCGAACTTCGTGTCGTCGGACTCATCCCACGTCGCGCCGTCATCGGGCGAGAGCGACACCGACTTCGTCTCCGGGTTCTTCGCGAGCGTATCGAGCAGCTTCGCTGTGAGCGCCTCGGCGATCAGCGGGTGAGTCCACTTGATCCAGTGCTCGTGCGGCTTGCCTCCGATGATGGCTTTGATTTCGGGATGCTGCGCACGCAATTCCTTGGGCACGTTGAATTCCAGGAAGTGCCCGCATGACAGCTCCATGCCCCCCAGCCGATTCCGCCGCGCGAAGTCGTTGTCGCAATACCACAGCCCGCGATAAATCGTGTACGGCGCGGTCGAGACATCTTGATCCTTCAACGTGATCGTCTTCGACGCCGGCAACGCCTCGCCCATCGCACTCGGCAAGAACCAGCGGCAGCCCAACTGATCGAGCAACGTGTAAACCGCATAGCTTGTCGCGAGATCGCTCTCGCCAATCAGCCCGACGGCGTTGTTGCCGACGACGATTCGCAGTCCTTGCTGATACTCCGCCTTCTTTGCCGGCGGCCCGAACTTCGCCGCCGCCAATTCACCAATCAGGATCGCTGTTCGCGAATCGCCGTCCTTCGGAGCACCGATCTCGACCGGCAACTTCGCTCCCGACATCCGCTCGACGATGCCGACAAGATCGCGCACCGATTCGCGCAACCGCCGCCGATTGTCCTCGGGCTTGAGTGTCCGCCAGACACCGGCCGGTTCCGGGTTCTTCGTCGCGTCATCCCAGACACGCTCAGAGACAAACACCGCAGCGCGCGGTTGGCCATCGGCTACGAGCGTCGTGTCGGCTCGCAGATCCGAACTTGCGACGAACCCGATTGAAATCACGCACAGCACAAACACAGCCAAACGAAAACCACTCATGATGCTCCTCGTGACTCCGTAGACTGACTCTCCGAATCGGGAATTCTGCGGAAGGCACCCGACTCGGAGAGTCAGGCTACGTTTTGAAACGGCGATCACTTCACTACGGCGCTTTGCACGGTCAGCTTTCGCAATCGATCAGGGTTGGGTTCGGGCAGACGTGACAACGCTCGCACTCCAGGTGTGCCGTCGGGCAGGCGGATCAGTTCCAGCGGCGGATCGGCGAGGTCTTCGTGGTAGAAGCGGCTGCTGGGAAAGATGTCGGCGGGATACGTGAAGTTGTCGAGCATCGCGAGCGAGACGCACAGGCTCGCACCGACTGCGCTTTCCAACATGCCGCCGACCCAGCAGGGAATGCCGGCCGCTTGGCAGAGGTTGTGAACCGCGACGGCGTTCGTCAGGCCGCCGATGCGGCCCGGCTTAATGTTGACGAAGCGACAGCTCTTCAGCCGGATGGCGAGTTCCGCCTGGCGGACGTTGTAGACGCTCTCGTCGAGACAGACCGGCGTGCGGACTTGGCGTTGCAGTTCGGCATGATCGACGACGTCATCGTGGTTGAGCGGCTGCTCGTACATCGCCAGATTGAACTCGTCCGCTTGCTGGAAGAGTTTCAGATCGGTGATCCGATAGCCGCTGTTGCAGTCGATGTGAATCGGATGGGTCAGATGCTGTTTCCGAACGGCCGCGAGCATCGGCAGATCCCAGCCGGGTCGGAATTTCAATTTGATGCGTGGGAAGCCGTTCGCAATCGCCTGGCCGATGCCGCTCAACAATTCGTCGAGGCTGTCGAGCACGCCGAAGTCGGCACCGACGGCGACCTCGGTGCGCGTCGCTCCGAGCAGTTCGTGCAGCGGTCGATTTTCCAAGCGGCTTCGCAACGCCCACCAAGCCGTATCGAGCGCGGCCTTCGCGAATGAGTTCCCTTTGAAGAGCGACAGTCGTTGCTGCAAGTCGGCACCGGACGTGACCTCCTTGCCGACCAGTTGCGGCGCGAGCCAATCGCGGCAGAGCGAGAAAATCCCATTGGCCCATTCCGGGCTGTAACACGGCGCGGCGAACGGAGCACTCTCGCCCCAGGCTTCGACGGAACCGCTCGTCATGCGACAGAGGAGCGAATCAATCGTCGCGTCCTCGCCGTAGGCCGTTCGCCACGGAGAGATCAGCGGCATCGCGACGTGGAACAAATCAATACGGTCGATGTGCATGGCATCCCCTGGAGTGCTGCGGCTTGACGCAGCCCTCCATTCATTTGGAACAACGACTTTGATCGCCGAGTAAACGGCTGATGACTCAGTCGAAGTTCGTAATGACGTTTTTTGAGATCATGAGGGTCAAAATTCCAAATGGATGGAGGGCGGTGTTGGGGCACCCAGCATCTGGGTCACACCGCACTCCAGGGAGTTATTTCTCGTCCTTCCAGAACTCGTCTTCGCCCTTCTTGATCGGCGGCTTCTTGATCGGTGGTTTCGCGGTGCCCGGCTTGTTCATTGACGAGATCGCCATCTCCATCAATTCATCGTCGTCGGTCACTTTCGTTTTTGGAGCGGCAGGTTTCGCGGGCGGAGCGAGACTTCTGGCCGGTGGCACAGGGGGCCTGGGGACACCGGGTTTGGCGGCGATCGGGGTGGCCTTAACCGGAGGTTTCGCACCCGCGATCGGCTTCTTGGCGGCCGCGTTCCAACCGCAGGCGGGACAGAGTCCTTTGAAGTTCAACGCTTCGCCGCATTCGTTGCAGAGTGGAACCGGTTGGTTGGACTCCTCGAGTCGCGGATTGCTGAGCACGGACTTCGGACCAGCAATCGTTTGTGGTTGAGCTGGCTTTGCTGGCGGTTGAGCCGGTCTCGTCGCGGCAGCGGGCTTCGTGGCTGGCGCGGCTGCGGCGGGCTTCTGCGGAACAGGCGGGGCGGCTCCCTGACGTTCGCGGTTGGGACTGGTCGCTGCGGGTTTGGCGGTGACTCCGCTGGAGGCTTTGAGCGACGGTGATGTCCACGCAGCTTGCGCGTCTTCATCGGCGACCGGTGCCGCGGGCTTCTCGGACGAGGGTTTCTTCGCGACCACATTCTCTTGCCGCACGATCACCGTCTGAGCTTGCTTACCGCTGGTGACATCCTTCGCTGTGACTTCCACACGGGCTTGTTCGTTATAGGTGATCGTGACTTCGACCAGCGATTGTTCGGGCAGGTTCTTCGGCAAGTCTTCGACGATGCAGGTGCCGAGTTCGACATATCGCTGATCGGCGACGGTACCGCTTTCGACGATGTGCAGGTTGACTCGACGCTGATTCGGAATCACGGTGCCGAAGGTTTGCGTGATCGACGTGGGGAGTTCTGAATTCGCGGGGATCAGGAAGTGCGGGATGCGTGTGTTCTTTCCGGTATCGCGAATCAGGATGCCGAGTGCGCGGGCGTTGACGCTGTGTTGTTTGATCTTTTGCAGCTTCGCGGTCGCCGTGGGGCTGAGGATCGACTTCGCGAAGTCGGCGTTGGTCAGCAACATGCCAGCGTAGTAGGTCGCTCCGTGCGAGATCGACTGGTCCGGCGACAGCGACGTGTTGAGTGTGCGGAAGCCGAGTTCGCCCAGCGCCTTCTTAATCGACGGCATCCGCGACGAGCCGCCGGTGGTCAGGATCGTGTCGGTCTGCTTGAGGCCGAATTGATACGCCTTCTGCAAATCGCGCGTGATCGAGATGGTCCGATCGAGCAGCGGCTTCGTCAGCTTCTCGAATTCCGGCAGTTCGATTTGATAGACCTTGCGATGCTTGCCGTGCGAGCAGGTCAGTGCGGCTCGCGGCCGGACGGTTAGCGAGCGTTTCGTGTTCTCGACGGCCATCGCCAGAAGCTGCATGGATTCTGGATCGCGGCGCGGGTCGTCACCGAACTCGCGCGCGAACCGGTCGCAGATCGCCTCCTGCAACGCTTCGTTCCAGTCGATGCCGCCGAGCTTCAAGTCGCCAGTACTGGCCAGCACCTTAACTTCATCTTTGTGATACCTCACCAGCGACAGATCAAACGTGCCGCCGCCGAGGTCGTAGACCAGGATGCGCTGCTCGTCGGTCAGTTCGGTGAACCACAGACCTTCGCTCCCCAGCACATAGCACAACGCGGCGGCGACCGGTTCATTGATGATGTCCACACGCTTCAAACCGGCTTGAAAACCCATCTCGACGGTCGCTTGCCGCTGCCAGTCACTGAACTGGGCCGGCACAGTGATAACGGCTTGCGTGACCTCGCCGATCTGTTCCTTGGCCGATTCGAGCATCTTTCGCAGCACCAGCGCTCCGACATCGACCGGCGTGTACTCCTTGCCTTCGATGGTCCACGTCTTGTTCGAGCCGATATATCGCTTGGCGTTCTGGACGACATGCGTCGGCTTGAGCACCGCGTTGCGCAAGGCTTCGGTCCCGACGATCACATCCTGGCCGTCGAACATGACGATCGACGGCGTGGTCATCTCCCCTTCTTGGTTGGGCAGCGTCACCGGCTCACCATGTTCGTTGAGATACGAGAGACAGGAATACGTCGTCCCTAAGTCGATACCGACGGCGTGAGTCTTCAGCATGATGAACTTTCGAGGTGCCTCGCAGAGAAGAAAGCCGGTGCGTCACACCGGCCGATCAGATCGTGGAGGGCCATGCTATCAATGGCCGGAAGTGCTCACCAGCGGCGCACGGCCGACACCATGACAACCAGGGCATTCCGAGATTGCCGTGTTCCATCCGTGTTTTCCGTGTCATCCGTGTTCGCGAAATCTTTGGACTTGCGGCAATCGAACGCGGATGACACAGAGGACACGGAAAATGCACGGAAGAAGCCAGACAAGAGAACTCTTTTCTGAACTGCGGCACGAGCGTCTTCCAATCGCCGTTGCGGGTTGCGTTGGAGACGAACTAATCTCCGCCCCGATTTTCCGCTCCGATGCAGATTCCCGGTTGATGCCGGCGGAGCCGACGACTTTTTGCGAAGGGATTGGGAAACGTGCTGCGGACTCATACGTGTGGTGAATTGCGGATTGGTGATGTTGGGAAAGAGGTCACGCTGGGGGGCTGGGTGGATTCTCGCCGGGATCATGGCGGGTTGGTGTTCATCGACCTCCGGGATCGGTACGGCATCACGCAGATTGTCTTCGAGCCGGATCAGGCGGCTGCTTTTGAGATCGCTCAGACATTGCGGTCGGAGTTCGTCGTGCTTGCGACCGGTAAAGTGTCGGCTCGCGGCGAAGGGCTGGAGAATCCGAAGCACGTCACCGGACAAGTCGAAGTCGATGTCACGAAACTGGAATTGCTCAACAAGTCCAAGACACCGCCGTTTGAGCCGGGTTCACCGACACTGCCCAACGAAGAGCTGCGGTTGAAGTATCGCTACATCGACCTCCGCCGGCCGCAACTGCAAAAGGCGATGATGCTGCGGCACAAGCTGACGAAGGCCGTCCGCGACTACTTCGATCGGAACGGGTTCCTCGACATCGAAACGCCGATCATGGGACGCAGCACGCCGGAAGGGGCACGCGATTATCTCGTTCCCAGCCGCGTGCATCCGGGAACCTTCTTTGCGCTGCCGCAGTCGCCGCAGCTTTACAAGCAGTTGCTGATGATGGCCGGCTATGACCGTTACATGCAGATCGCTCGCTGCTTCCGCGATGAAGACCTGCGCGCCGATCGCCAGCCAGAGTTCACGCAGATCGACGTCGAGATGGCGTTCGTCGAACAGGAAGACATCCTCAACACGATCGACGGCTTAATGGCGCATCTCTTCAAAGAGATCCGCGGCGAAGAGCTGCCGCTGCCTTTGACCCGACTGACTCATCGCGAATCGTTGGAACGCTTCGGCAACGACAAGCCCGACCTGCGGTTTGGCATGGAACTGCAAGACCTCGGCGCGGTCGCTGCGGAGTGTGCCTTCGGAGTCTTCAAAGATACGATCGGCAACGGCGGGCGAGTCCGCGGCTTGTGCGCGAAGGGCGCGGCCGACAAGTACAGCCGCAAGAACATCGACGAGCTGACCGAGTTCGTCAAAATCTACGGCGCGAAGGGATTGGCCTTCTTCAAGATGAAGGACGGAAAACTCGAATCGTCGATCACGAAGTTCTTCACCGAAGATCAACTGAAGGCGATCATCGCCAAGTTCGGAGCCGAGAACGGCGACCTGATCCTCTGCGTGGCCGACAGCAACAAGGTCACGTCCGCCGCGTTGGCCTCGCTGCGCATCCGCTTGGGCAAGGAATTGAACCTCTACAATCCGAGCGACATGAAGGTCGCCTGGTTGCTCGAATTTCCGTTGTTCGGTTGGAACGAAGAAGAACAGAAGTGGGATGCCGAGCATCACCCGTTCTGCCAGCCGGTGAAAGAAGACCTGCAATACCTGAAGACCGACCCCGGCCGCGTGCGTGCTCAGTCGTATGATCTCGTCTGCAACGGCTACGAAGCGGCGAGCGGCAGCGTGCGCATCCACGACCCCGACGTGCAGCAGCAAGTTTTCGACTTTATCGGCGTCAGTCCGGAAGTCGCGCAAGAACGCTTCGGGTTCTTGCTGGATGCCCTCACCTTCGGAGCACCCCCGCACGCCGGCATCGCGCTGGGCCTCGACCGCTGGGTGATGATGTTTCTGGGCAACGACAACATCCGCGAAGTCATCGCCTTCCCCAAGACGCAGAGGGCCGCCGACCTGATGACCGGCGCACCGTCGGAAGTCGATCTCAAACAACTTCGCGATCTGCACATCAAAACCGACGTGCCGAAGCCGTAGCTGTGAGTTTGAGCGAGAAAAGATTTGTCCCCGTCAACTGCCGAGGCTAACCTGTCGGCCGTTCGTCGCTTTTTATGGCGAGTTCAAAGGCGCATTTTCAGGACACGAGTTATGCCCGCCACCCACGAGGAAATCCAGCAGTTTTCTCGCTTCGCGTCGCAACGCGTGCAACAAGGAGCCCAGCCTCCGTCGCTGGAAGAGTGTCTGCGTCAATGGCGAGCCGAACAGGAGCGCGACGCAACCGTGGCCGACCTCTTGGCGGGGCATCAGGACTTTGAAGAAGGACGCACACAGCCATTGGATGAAGCCTTTGAGGACGTCCGGCAAAAGCTCGGATGGACGAAATGACTTTTGAAGTCCACCTGCAACCCAGAGCGAAGATTTAGTTGTATAACGCCGCGTTGTGGTGGGCCGAGCATCATTCGTCTGACCAAGCGATTCGTTGGCTGGAGGGATTTCAGGCCACTCTGGGAACCCTATCGCGGAATCCAGAACGCTGGCCGTTCGCTCCCGAACAGGGCCGCGTGCCTTTCGATGTTCGCGAACTGACTTACGGCGTTGGCCGCCGCAAAACCCATCGCGCGGTTTTTGAAATCCGTGGACAAGCTGTTGTCGTCCATGCGATCCGCCATTTGGCTCAAGACACGCTCACTTCGGACGACTTTGCGTAAGCAAATGGTTTGAAACCCCGTGTCGGACGTAGCCGCGTTCGCCAGAACGCGGGTGTACTCGGCGTTCACTCCGCGATCTTTGCGGTCTTCTGTTCAAAACCGTTTTGCTTGGAACAGAAGGTCGCAGAGAACGCGAAGGGACGCACGCGATCGAATCAACTTTCAAAATCGGGGAATTTTCCGAAGCCGCCTGGAATCTCAAATCCAATGGTGCCACGGCTTCGTCTCTCTGCTGAATCCCCATGATGACTCGTGCCGCTCCGGCTTCTGAAGCAAACGCGGACGACTTCGGCACGCGGCTGGAGGCGTTGTTTTAGGCTGCGCACGGCGAGTTGTTGGGGACGCTGTATTACCTCGTGGGAAATCTGGAAGACGCTCGCGACGCGGTGCAGGAGACGTTTCTGAAATGCTGGCGGAATCCGCCCATTGAAGAGATCGTCGATCTGAAAGCCTGGGTGTTTCGCGTCGCATTGAACACCGGCCGGGATCTGCGCAAGACGGCGTGGAACCGGCGCAAGCAACCGTTGGCGGAGGAAGCTGCGATGCTCGCAACCGCGATCGGGCCGGACGTGGCCCTGCTGCAAGAAGAACAACTCGACTCGCTGCGGCGAGCGTTATTGCGGCTCCGTCCTGAAGAGCAGGAAGTCTTCCTGCTCCGACAAAACGGTGGCCTGAGCTACGAACAAATCGCCGCCGCGACTTCGCTGCCGCTGGGCACGGTGAAGACGCGGATGCGCGCTGCAATTCAGCAGTTGCGAGCCGCCGTGGGCCAAGAGTCACCGGTCACGCAGCCAAGCCTTCAGCCCCAGCCCAGTGAATGTGTTGTTTTGTTGTTGTCATCGACAGAGGATCCTCGCTGTGGCGACATGCTTTCCGTTCCCTGAGTAGCGGCGTTGGGGCTTCGGCTTCTTGGGACCGCGCGGGTGTGATTGGTATTTCTTGAGGTTCACAT
>CAMDDX010000207.1 GCA_945893075.1 Planctomyces sp. SH-PL62
CAAGAAGGGCACTTCAAAACCGTAGCCAAGGACGGCCCAACATTCCAAGACCAATCCTCGTCTGTCGGAAAACTACCAAGAACTTCCGACACGCGCCAACCGAAGGTCCGCGCGAGCAGCCGTCATTTCTCACTCGACAGTGCCATTCAGAACTGGGATCTTTTCATACCTGAGCTACTTGTCGTCTATTTGGGACCATTGATTGAGATTCCCTATGCAATTGCCGTTTTGATCGCCTTGGCCTTCAAAGGATTTCGATCGCGGGACGCGCTGATCGTATCGTTGATACTCTCGGCGATCGCCTCAGTTCCTGCTCCGTTGGCACTTGTGGCCGCCGGGAAATCAGTCGAACAGGCGTTTCGGGAACTCCGACTTGCATTTCTCATTCACGCGGTTTTGCTCTGTTTCGTGTGGATAGCGCCGATTGTGCAATATAGGTGGCTCAACAAGCGATGACCTCGCCAGATCGAATTGGCCTGCGATTCAGCAGTTCCAAAAAATGGCAGTTCCCAGCGAGTCATTTCAATCGTCAATGCAACACTTCGCGCAGCAGGTCGTTGTTCGGAAACGGATACCCTTTGGGGGCATTCGGGGTCAGGTCTTCAAATTTCATTTTTGGCCACACAATCCACCTCAGGCTCAAATTCCACATCGTCATTCCAAATCACATCGCGCCTCATTCGCGAGGCCAAAAATGAATTTTGAAGACCTGACCCCTGCGCTTCTGGCGCGCGATCGCTCACCGCAGCCCGACTGGTGTCAGAGGGCATTTGTCGGCGACGAAGGTTTCGGTGCGGTCGTCTTGATCGAAGCGCACGACTACCGTTTGACGCTTCATCATCCGGCCGACTTCCACGACTTCTCCTAAACCATAGCGCGGATGCCGCACCGCTTCTCCGACCGCGAAGAGGGTTGTGACTTCTGAATCCTCGGCCTGCGTGCGGAGCAGCGCTGCGCCGGTGGTCAGCTTGGATTTCAGAGCGACGGGGTCGGGAGTCTTTTTCGAGTCGGCGGGGAAAACGTTTGGGTCGTCGGAAGGATCCTCGTCTGCCGACTCGAAAAAGACTCCCGACCCCTTTGGCGGAGCGGCCGCGCCGAAATCGAAATCCAGCCAATCGTTGTTCGGGACTTCCTGGCTCCCCTCATCATCGAACGGCACTGCGTTGCTTTGCCTTCCTGACCCCTGACCTCTGATCCCTGATCCCTGAACTGTGTGGTCGATCTCTTCGCATTCGATTTCGGTCTCGAACTGGCTGCGGATGGTGCGCAGCGGGCGGCCGAAGGAATATCGCTCGACGGTGGTGGTCAGGTGCAGTTGCTTCATCGCGCGGGTCACGCCGACGAAGAGCAAGCGACGCTCTTCTTCGAGGGCCATCTGCATCCGGCGGGCGTCTTCTTGTTCATACATCGCGCGTTCGTGTGGGATCAGGTTTTGCTCGAAGCCGACGATATAGACGACTGGGAATTCGAGTCCCTTCGCGGCATGCAGCGTCATCAGCGTGACCTTGCCGGCGGATTCGTCCACGAGGTCGAGGTCACTGACTAGCGAGGTTGTTTCGAGAAACGCTTGTAGCGAGCGGCTTTCACCGGCCTGTTCGTCAAACTGCTGAGCCGACAGAACGAGTTCCAGCACGTTGCCGAGTCGCGTTTGCTCTTGTTCGTCGTCGCTCTCACGCCAGCCATCGCCGTAACTGGTCTCGGACAATACCGAGCGCAGCAACTCGGCGACGGAGCCAGTTGCTTTGTCACGCAGGTGCTTCATGACTTCCGCGAACGCGAGCAACGCTTTGGTAGGGGCCGCGGAGAGTTCGGGAATCTCTTTCGCATGTTCGGCGGCTTCGAGCAGCGTGAACTCGTGTTTGTCGGCGAAGCGAGTCAGCTTCACGAGCGTGCTCTTGCCGATGCCGCGCGGCGGGTTGTTGATGATTCGCAAACTGGCGGCGCGGTCGGCCGGGTTCTCGATCGTTCGCAGGTATCCCAGCATGTCTTTGACTTCGGCTCGGTCGTAGAACGCGAGGCCGGCGGCGACTTGATACGGCACATGATTCCGGCCGAGGGCGAGTTCAATCTCGCGCGACAACCAGTTGACGCGATAGAAGATCGCGACGTCGGACCATTCCCACACACCGGCTTCGATGTCGCGGCGAATCTGCGAGGCGATCTCTTCTGCCTCGTCTCTGCCGGACCAGAACCGATGTAGCTTCACATCGTCCCCCGACTCGTTGTCGGTTTGCAGCCGTTTCGCTTTGCGATGGACGTTGTGTTCGATCAGCTTGTCGGCGACACGCAGGATGGCTTTCGTGCTGCGGAAGTTTTCCTCCAGCCGCACGACCTGCGCGTCGGGGTAGTCCGACTCGAACCGCAGGATGTTGTCGATGCGAGCACCGCGCCAGCCGTAGATCGACTGGTCGGGATCGCCGGTCACGCAGAGGTTCGGGATGTCGTGAGCCAGTGCGCGGATGATTTCGTACTGGGCCTTGTTCGTGTCTTGGTACTCATCGACCAGGATGAATTGGTATTGGTGATCGAGTTCGCTGCGCAGTTCCGGGTTGCCTTGCAGCAGCGCGACGACGTGCAGCAGCAGGTCGTCAAAATCGACGGCGTTCGATTCGCGCAGCCGCTTCTGGTATTCCGGGTAGATGCGCGCGGTGACGACGGTCTTGAAATCCATGGTCGCCTGCTCGTGGCGAGCGGCCTCGACGATATCCGGGGTGATGAGGTCGTTCTTCATCTTGCTGATGGCGGCATTGATCTTTGCCGGTGCGTACTGCGTCGAGTCCAGATCCAGATCGCTGAGCGATCGCTTGATCAAACCGCGTTGGTCGTCGGTGTCGAAGATCGTGAAGTTGCTGTGCAGGCCGACCATTTCGGCGTATTCGCGCAGCAACCGCGCACAGAAGCGATGAAACGTACTGACCCAAACTCGCGAACCGGGGACGAGCGTCTCGACTCGGTGAGCCATCTCTTCGGAGGCTTTGTTGGTGAACGTGAGGGCCAGCATTCGTCGCGGTGACACGCCCCGTTCGATCAGCCGCGCGATGCGCTGTGTGATGACCCTCGTCTTCCCGGAACCGGGGCCAGCCAGCACGAGCAACGGTCCCTCGAAGTGCTCGACGGCTTGTCGCTGAAATTCGGTCAGACGGCTCTGCACAACGGAACTCCATTTCGCGGCGTGAAGGGGTCGGGAGTCTTTTTCAGGCCGCCATCTGAGGTTTCATTGTCATCAAAGCGGAATGGCGGCCTGAAAAAGACTCCCGACCCCGTTGCTGCGTTGTTCGCGGATCGCTCCCTTTCGGACGGGCTGGACTATAAAAGTTGTCTTCCCTCGGAACTAGGAAGTTCTTGCTATGCCACCTCGACGCCGGATTGTTTCCCTTCTGCCGAGTGCGACCGAGATCGTCGCCGCCCTCGGAATGCTCGATCAACTTGTCGGACGGTCGCATGAATGCGATTTTCCGGCGGAGGTGCAGCGGCTGCCGATCTGCTGCCGGCCGCGCATCGACGTGACGAAGCCGGGGGCGGAGATCGACCGCCAAGTGAAAGACTCGTTGCGGGCCGGCTTGTCGGTCTTTGACGTCGATACCGCGCTGCTACGCGAACTGCGTCCCGACGTGATCCTGACGCAGACCCAATGCGATGTGTGCGCCGTGACGCCGGAAGACCTCGAAGCGGAGCTGACTCAAGGGGACCGCAACCCCAGTGTGATTGACCTCAACCCGCAGCACCTCGAACGATTTTTCGGAGACATCCATGTGGTGGCCATCGCGCTGCACGTGCCCGATCGTGGCCACCATTTGGTCGTCGAGCTGCGCGGCGGCTTTGAAACGCTGCGTCACCTGACTTCCAAACTTCGCCGTAAGCCGACGGTGGCTTGTCTGGAATGGTTTGAACCGCTGATGGTCGCCGGCAACTGGGTTCCTGAGCTTGTGGAGATCGCGGGCGGCGTCAGCGTGGGTGCTGTCGCCGGGCAACATTCGCCTTGGTTTGAATGGCAGCAATTGCTTGAGGCTGACCCGGAAGTTCTGGTGCTGATGCCCTGCGGTTGGGACATCGCGCGGGCTCGCACCGAGTCCGCCGCGCTGACGTCCGATCCGCGTTGGACTCAGCTTTCGGCCGTGCGCGCGGGCAAAGTATTCGTGACGGACGGTCATCAGTTCTTCAATCGGCCGGGGCCGAGGCTCCTGGACTCCGCGCAGATCCTTGCCGAGATGCTGCATCCAGATGCCTGCCACTTCGGACATCGAGGTCACAATTGGGAGAAGCTATGAATTGGTCATTCAAGTTTGTTTCAAAGCGTGATTGTGTTGTAGCCACGTTCGCCAGAACGTGGGGCGTTGGCCGTATCGCCCACGCTCTGGCGAACGTGGCTACGGTTTTGACACTGGCGTTGTGTGCCGAGTTGATCGCGGGTGAAGTCAGCACGTTCGCAGGGACCGGCAAGAAGGAGTATTCGGGAGACGGCGGGCTCGCGCGTGAGGCGGGGGCGGGTGAGCCGTATGGTCTGACGATCGGCCCGGACGGCGTGCTCTACTTCTGCGACATCGCGTTTCACGTCATTCGCAAAGTTGACAAGGAAGGACGCATCTCGACGGTCGCCGGCTCTGGCAAAAAAGGCTACGCGGGGGACGGCGGGGCAGCGACGAAGGCGTTGTTGGCTGAGCCATACGAAATCAAATTCGACGCAGACGGTTCCATGTATTTCGTCGAGATGCTGAACAATCTCGTCCGCAAGGTGGACAAGTCGGGCGCGATTTCCACGGTCGCGGGGACGGGCAAGTCGGGCTTCAGCGGCGATGCGGGACCGGCTCGCGAGGCGACGTTCAACAAGCCGCATTCGATCGCGCTGGACGGCAAAGGGGCACTCTTCATTTGCGACATCGGCAACCATCGCGTGCGCCGCGTCGATCTGAAATCCGGGCTCGTGACCACGCTCACCGGCACTGGCGAGAAGGTGGTGCCGAAAGACGGTTCCTCATTCGTCAACGCGCCGGTCTCTGGTCCGCGTGCGTTGGATTTCGGACCACACGGAGAATTGGTCCTCGCCCTGCGCGAAGGAAACTCGGTCTATCGGCTCGATCTGGCACAACGGCAGTTCGTGCATTTAGCCGGCACGGGGAAGCCAGGTTTCACGGGCGACGGTGGTCCGGCTCGCGTCGCGGCACTGTCCGGTCCAAAGGGAGTCGCCGTGGCACCGAACGGCGACATCTATTTGGCCGACACCGAGAGTCATACGGTGCGCGTCATTCGTCATCACAACGCGGTCATCGAGACCGTTGTCGGTGATGGCAAAAAGCATGATGGACCGGATGGCGATCCGAAGTTGTGTGGGCTGGCTCGGCCGCATGGCGTCTGCGTGGACTCGGCCGGCAACGTCTTCATCGGCGATAGCGAGAACTACCGAGTGCGAAAGCTCGCGTTGCGGTAATCGTGTGGGTACTAAATCTTGGCCCACAAAAGAAAGAACAGCGTTGGCTGCCCGAGGGGCGGCGGCCAACGCTGTTGGGACAGAGTCAAGTTTGCTGCAAGGTTGGCTCCGAATCGTCTCGCGACGATTCGGAGCAGGTGAACCTTGCGTCGATTGCCGATGAGGCATCGCCGAACCGATTACTGCTGGTTGCCTTCGTGGATGGCACCCGAGCTGCTGTCTGGCTTGCCGCAGGTGTCGAGGTATTCGAGCGGCTTGCAGTCGCAGTCGTCACCACGGTCGCGGAAACCAGAGCCGAACACGATGCCGTGAGGCTTGCCACCGTTCTTGTCTTTGAAGGCGCCGGTGTAGTTGAAGGTCTGGTCGATGGCACCAAACGCGGCTGACAGGTCATTCATTTCATTGAGGATGGCGTCGCGAACAGCGACCAATCCCACCACCATTCCCAGAACGGCGATCGTGAGCACCAGGACCAGTTCGGCCGAGATCACGAAGCCCGCTTCATCGTTGAACAAATTTCGCATGATTTGTGAACCTTTTTCAGTGGGAGAGAGAAGGAAAAGCAAACGGCGGTCGACACACTGACGAGCGACAACTGGAATCAGCAGCGTCTGCTCTCGCCCGAGTGGCCGTGGCCAACACCGTTTCGAGTTAGTCAAGTTTGCTGCCAGGTTGGCTCCGAATCGTCTCTCGACGATTCGGAGCGCGTGAACCTTGTGACGAGTACCGATGAGGCCTCGCAAAACCGATTACTGCTGGTTGCCTTCGTTCATGGCACCCGAGCTGCTGTCTGCCTTGCCGCAGGTGTCGAGGTACTCGAGCGGCATGCAGTCGCAGTCATCACCACGGTCGCGGAAACCAGAGCCGAACACGATGCCGTGAGGCTTGCCACCGTTCTTGTCTTTGAAGGCACCGGTGTAGCTGAAGCTCTGGTCGATCGCGCCAAAGGCGTGCGACAGGTCATTCATTTCGTTGAGGATGGCGTCGCGAACAGCGACCAACCCAACAACCATTCCGAGCACGGCGATCGTGAGCACCAGGACCAGTTCGGCCGAGATCACGAAGCCCGCTTCATCGTTAAACAATTTTCGCATGATCAGTGAACCTTTCAGTGTGGAGAGAGGAATAAACAAGAGCGGCTCACTTCCTGACTTTGCGACAACTGGAATCAGCAGCGTCTACCCTCACCGCGGTTGAGAGCATGTCAGGCATTGAACTGCCCGTGTCAGGTCAAAGCAGTGACCGTGCCAGCCCGGTTCGCAGCGCAATCAGGATTGGCCGATTGAATCACGGTTTCCGGTATTTGCCGTGAAAACAGCGAGTTGCAACTTCGCAACGAAAAAGGGCCGGCGTTGTTTTTGGGCAACAGCTCACTCGCGGTGTTTCGTGGCCTTAGCAAGCCCGGTGCGCGGCTGAACGAAATGTGTTTCGCCGGCTTAACAAACTCGCGAATCAAGATTGCTTTGTGACGTCATGATTCGCTGGGTGAACATCGACGCGAGTCTCCCGAAATCAACATGAGTATTTAGTGGACTCCACCGGCCCGCAGTGGCAAGGCCAATAACGTTGACCGACCGAACTGGAATCGTCGTCTCGAAAACCCGCGGAACGTGGCCATTCATCCGTGTCACAGAATTTAGCCGCGCGGCGCTAGCCCCGGTTACACGGCTTGAACCGGGGCCAGCGCCGCGCGGCTTATTTGGGGAGTGCGGATCACACGCAGGATCTGCACTGGAGTCAGTTGCCGCGAGCGGGGTGCAGAACAGGAATTCCAAAACCTGTCGCCCAGGCCCTTGTGGCCTGGAGGCTGCGCCCGATTTGGGAATCGTCCGACCCACAAGGGGTCGGACTACAGGGTTGGATTGCTGTTTTGCACCCCGCGAGCGAAGGGTTGACCGTCACCTTGATTGACATGGTCATACAAAAGCAGTCGGTTCTCGCTTCGCTTCTTGAACGTTCCACGAAACCCCTCGCTGTTGTGCGGAGCATGATGAGGTTGCTTCTCATTTTGATGAGCATGGCTGTAGCGAATACAGAGTTTCGTATTCGCATCGAGAAACGTCATTGTCATGAAATGTGAACAGGATGATGCACTCGATTGGGCGTCGTCGTTCACTCTGATGAACGGTCGCGAGAGATTGAGAGCCCGAAGCTGTCAGTTGTTGGTTTTTTGAAACAGACAATTGTCAAACCCCGAACTTGGCGCGTGACATGCGGCTGTCCACATCGGGCCATCTTCTGCCGGCCTCCTGAAGCTCCACGCAGACTTCACTCTCTCACCATGAAGAGATACTCCGATGTTGTTCACGACTTGGCTCAGAGGACTGGCGAATCGAATTCGTTCCACACGCAGACGACTGCGTTCTGAGTCGCGACGGTGTCGAACTCGGCGGCCGCAGTCACGCTCGTTCTCGATGTTTGCGGAACAAGTCGAATCGCGGTTCTTGCTGTCCGCGGTTGTCACGACGAATCAACCAGACTACGCGCCGGAATCAACCGCTTATATCACCGCTGCAGGTTTCGATCTGCAAGAGGTGGTGCAGTTTCAGGTGGTTCACACGGACGCCATTTATCTAATCGAATACCAACCTTGGGAGGTCACTGACGGTGACGCCACCCCCGCCTACACCGACGGGTCCGGGATTCTGCACCAACCGGATCTGGATGGGATCGTCGATGGCAACATTCAGACGACTTGGATGGTCGGCAACATCCCCGATGCGACCCTGCAACTCACCGCCACAGGTCTCAGCTCAAACCAAATCGCGACGACGACCTTTACCGATACGGCTGCGGCGTCCTCGGTCATTTCGCCGACCAGTGACTATGTCAGTCACGTTCTCAGTCCGTACTCGATCACGATTACAAATACTTCGAGCACCAGCGCTGACAAAGCGAACTACATAGATATCACAATACCAACAGGGTACTCGAGTGTTGTGCTGGGCACGATTTCTACGACGCCTTCGGCAAAGATGTGGACCTCAATGATCGTTGGGACGACCATCGAATTACGCGCCGTTGCAAACCCCGACCGTTTGGAAAAGACCGATTCCTTAACGCTCAATTTCACCGCCACCTCACCAAGCAGCAGTGGGATCTATACCTGGACGACGTTAGTCAAGGATGGCACAACGATCTTGCCGATAAGTACCCAGCCGACAGTGACGATCACGGCCATCCTGCCGGTGGTGCTGAACGCGGTTCCAATCACGTTGACGACCATTTCGGAAGGGACCACGATCACGAACGCGACCGTGGCCACCTTCACCGATCCGGGCGGCCCCGGACCGGTCAGTGCCTATAGCGCCAGCATCAACTGGGGCGACGGCAGCGTCACCAGTGGGACCATCACGTTGGCCAGCGGAGTTTTCTCGGTTGCCGGCACACACGCCTACCTCGAAGAGAGCACCAACAACGACCACGGCTCTGGTAACAGCGGCGGTGTTTTCCACATCACCACGACTGTCATCCACGGCGGCATCGCAGTGACCGGCCCGACGAACACCGCCAACATCACCGTGACAGATCCGTCGGTGGTGGGCAGCGCGGTGAACTTCAGCGCGACGGAAGGTCTGGCCTTCACGGGTCAGGCGGTGGCCACGTTTACGGATCCGGGCGGCGCGGAAGGACTGGGCGACTACAGCGCGACGATTAACTGGGGTGACGGTAGCACACCGACCAGCGGCACGATCAGCGTGCTCAGCGGCACGTTCACGGTGAAGGGAGACCACACCTACGCCGAAGAGAGCAGCCTGGACCACGCGGGCTTCGCGGACGGCTACCATGTGCTCGTGACGATCAGTCATGAGGCTTCCAGCAATACGGTGGTGATGTCCAGAGCGACGGTCAGCGATCCGTCGGTGGTGGGGATCGCGGTGGACTTCAGCACGACGGAAGGTCTGGCCTTCACGGGTCAGGCGGTGGCCACGTTCACGGATCCGGGAGGCCCGGAAGCGCTGGGCGAGTACAGCGCGATGATCGACTGGGGTGATGGCAGCACGCCGACCAGCGGTTCGATCAGCGTGCTCAGTGGCACGTTCACGGTGAAAGGGGACCACACCTACGCCGAAGAGAGCAGCCTCGATCATGCGGGTTTCGCGGACGGCTACCATGTGCTGGTGACGATCAGCCATGAGACTTCCAGCGACACGGTGGTGACGTCCAAGGCGACGGTCAGCGATCCGTCGGTGGTGGCCAGCGCGGTGGACTTCAGCGCGACGGAAGGACTGGCCTTCACGGGTCAGGCAGTGGCCACGTTCACGGATCCGGGAGGCGCGGAAGCGCTGGGCGACTACAGCGCGACGATCGACTGGGGTGATGGCAGCACGCCGACCAGCGGCGTCATTAGCGTGCTCAGCGGCACGTTCACGGTGCAGGGGGACCACACCTACGCCGAAGACAGTAGTCTGGTCCACGCGGGTTTCGCCGACGGCTACCACGTGCTCGTGACGATCAGTCATGAGTCATCCTGCAACACGGTGGTGACGGCTAAGGCGACGGTCAGCGATCCGCCCGTGGTGGGCAGCGCGGTGGACTTCAGCGCGACGGAAGGTCTGGCCTTCACGGGTCAGGTGGTGGCCACGTTCACGGATCCGGGAGGCGCGGATGCGCTGGGCGAGTACAGCGCGACGATCGACTGGGGTGACGGCAGCACGCCGACCAGCGGTTCGATCAGCGTGCTCAGCGGCACGTTCACGGTGATGGGGGATCACACCTATGCCGAAGAGAGCAGTCTCGAACACGCGGGCTTCGCGGACGGTTTCCATGTGGTGGTGACGATCAGTCATGAGGCTGCCAGCAACACGGTGGTGACGGCCAAGGCGACGGTCAGCGATCCGCCCGTGGTGGCCACGGGAAATCAGATGGTTAGCTCAGTGGAGGGAGCCAGCACCGGGTCGGTCCTGTTAGCCACGTTCACCGATCCGGGTGGACTGGAAGAAATCAGCGACTACTCAGCCGACATCGACTGGGGTGACGGCACCGGCACGCAACTGGGGGCCGGAGTGATCACACTCAACGGTACGACCTTCGAGGTCCGCGGCAGCCACATCTACGCCGAGGAAAGCGGCTCCGAGCACTCCAACAGTTTGCCGTATCAGATCACCATCACCATTCATCACGAAAACACCGCGCCGCAAGTCGTCACCAGCAGCGCCACGGTTTCCGATCCAGCCGTGATTGCGACGGCGATCAATTTCATCGCGACGAGAAATCTGCCCTTCACGAATCTGGCGGTCGCGACCTTCACCGATCCGGGCGGCGCGGAAGATGTGGCCGACTATAGCGCGATCATCGACTGGGGTGACGGCACCAGTTCCATCGGGGTCATCAGCGGGCCGGATTCCAACGGCGTGTTCACGGTCACCGGGGACCATACCTACGAGGTTGAGGTCATCCCGCCGGGGACCACCTGTCTTGTTTTGGAGCCGCAAGCACCGGAATTCTTCCCCGTGACGGTGACGATCAACCACGAGAGTGCGCCCGCCACAGTGGTGACGGGGCAGGCGACGGTTGTGGACGCGCAAGTCAGCGTGACCGTGTCGCCAGATTCCACGGATGAAGACGGCCACCAACCGTTGATCTTCACATTCCATCGCGACTCGTTCATCGAAAACATGACCGTGGACTTTGGTGTGTCTGGCAGTGCGGATTATCTCATCGACTACCGACAGTCGCGAGCGTTGACGTTCAATGGTTCGCTGGGATCGTTCATGTTCGACTACGGGCAATTCGACTACGTCATCCGCCTCATTCCGATTTCCGATACGGAGATCGAAGGGGACGAGACAGCGACGCTGACGGTCTTGCCTGGCTTCAATTACCTGCCGGCTCTTGTGGACGGTTCGGCCACGGGCACGATCATCGAAGACGACTTCGCTCCGGACATCAGTGTGGCCGTCGCGCCTGGCAGCGTGCAGGAGGATGGGTCCACGAATCTCGTTTACACGTTGACTCGCACTGCGGTTCAGTCGGCGTTGCAGTTCTACACAGAACCTTTGACCGTGAACTTCATGATTGGCGGCGATGCAACGTCCGGCACCGATTACAGGTTATCGGGAGCGGGGACGTTTAATGGTTTGACGGGGTTGGGAACGATCACCTTCGGCTTCGGACAACTGACCGCCACCATCGTGATCAATCCGCAGACCGACAGCCTTTCCGAATCGGATGAGTCTGTTGTTCTGACGGTTGTCGATGGCGTGGATTACGAACTCGGCGTCAACAGCGTCGTCACGGGCACGATCCTCAATGACGACATCAACCACGCTTCGACCTTCACCAAGGGAGCGAACCAGTTGATCCTTGAGGACGCGGGACCGCAGACGGTCAGGTCTTGGGCCAAGCCCTTCAGTGCGGGAAATGGCGACGTTGACCAGACGCTGACCTTCTTCGTCACGAACAACAACAATGCTCTCTTCAGTGTTCAGCCAGCGATCTCTCCCACGGGCGTGTTGACGTACACGGCGGTTCCCAATGCGTTCGGAACGGCAACCGTCAGCGTCTTCCTCATGGACAACGGAGGTACGGCCGGTGGTGGCCAAGACACGTCGGTGGTGAAGACCTTCACGATCACGGTGCAGTCGGTCAACGACGCTCCCGTGGTGGCTCCGGCGACGCTGAGCATTCTTGAAAACACCGTCAATGACACGATCCTGGGGACGGCCATCGCCGTTGACCCGGATGTGGGAGACACGATCGCCGCCTTCACGATCACCGGCGGCAACATTGGCAACGCTTTCAAGATCGACAACGCGGGTGTCATTCGAGTCGCCAACGCGGCGAACATCGACTTCGAGTCGCGCCCAACCTACACGTTGAAGGTCAAAGCGACGGACAATCACGGCCTCGCCGGCTCGAAGCCCGGCGAACTTGGCACGATCACGATCAACGTCGTCAACCAAACGTTTGCTCTCGTGATTCCCGCCGTGGGGACGGATAACACGATCACGGTCTCGAAGGTCGGTAACAACTTGGTGGCTCGCCGTGGACTCGTTGACGTCATCACGCCTACGCAGCTTGAGGACGTCACGTCTCTGACCATCATCGGCGGTTCTGCCAAAGACACCGTCGTGCTGGATGCCTCGCTGAAATTGGCGGGCAGCCCGGCTTCTCACAAATTCACCGGCCAGATCGTCGTCTTCGGCAATGGAAACAATGACAAACTCGATGCGTCGGCAATCACCGTCTCAACGTTCGGTATCACGTTCGATGGCGGAGCCGGCAACGACACGGCGATTGGCGGTTCCGGCAACGACACGTTCATGGGCGGTGACGACAACGATTCGCTGAGTGGCGGACTTGGCAACGACGTGCTTGATGGAGGTCGCGGCGACGATCAATTGATCGGCGGCAAGGGGCATGACACCTATCTCTTCGCGGACACCGGCACGGTCGAAACCGACACCCTCACCGAACTTGCGAGCCAGGGCACCGACGTTTTGGACTTCAGCTCGCTGACGACCGCCGTCACGGTGAAGCTGACCAGCGAGACCGCCTTGGCAACGCACCTCAACCGCACGGTCAAAACGAGCGCGACCGGCATCGTCAAACTCGCGCCGCACTTTGAAAACGTCATCGGCGGTGCCGGCGACGATCAGATCCTCGGCAACGCCGCAGCCAACAGCCTGCTCGGCGGAGCGGGTCGCGACACGATCATCGGCGGAGCCGGCAACGACACGCTCCGAGGCGGTGCCGATGACGACACGCTCATCGGCGGCCTGGGAGCCGATTCCATCTTCGGAGACGGCGGCAACGACCTCGGTCTCGGCGGCCGATGCGGCGTGGCACGCGGCGGAACCGGTGTCCAAGATGCGGGTGATTTCCTGGATGCGGCGTCCCTTGAAACCATCAACGAAGCGTTCGCGGCTGTCTACGCGTTCGAGGTTTGATCAGATCTCTGATGTTGGTCAAAATGACTTCTTGAGTGAGCCGCAAGGCGCTAGCCGCGGGTCGATGAAAACAACCCGCGGCTAGCGCCTTGCGGCTCACCATGAAACTACGAGTCCAACCAGCCGCGGCGTTTCATGAAGATCAGCATGCCCACGGTCGTTAAGAACATGGCCACCAGCGAGAACGCATAGCCGAAGGGCCAGCGGAGTTCGGGCATGTTCCAGCGAGACTGATCGGGATCGAAGTTCATGCCATACAGACCGGTGATGAAACCCAGCGGCAGGAAGATCGTCGACAGAATGGTCAGCACTTTGATGACCTGGTTCATGCGGTAGTTGACCTTCGAGAGGTAGTAGTCGCGCAGGTCGGCGCACATCTCACGGTAGGTTTCCACGACATCCAAAATCTGAGCGGTGTGATCCACGCAGTCTCGCAAATACACCCGCGTTTCCTGGCAGACCAGCGGGCAGTCGTCGCGAATGAGCTCGTTCAAGGCATCGCGCTGCGCCCACATGATCTTGCGGACTTGCAGCAAGTTGGTCCGCAAACGATGGATTTCGGACACGACTTGCGGCGAGGGAGTCGTCTCGATGGCCTCGTCCACTTCTTCCATGTGGTCGCCGTACTTCTCGACCAGCGGAAAGTACGCATCGAGTGTCGCATCGAGAATCGCGTAGGCTAGTGCCCGTCCGAAATTGAGTTTGAGCCGAGGAGTGGCGAAGGAGATTTGAGAAAAAAGCCTCGAAGATGAATCGATTTGGTTCGAAAAGGCGTAACACACGCCGGCGAAATCGAATTTCCACCCAGTCATCTTCGAGGAGCGAAC
>CAMDDX010000208.1 GCA_945893075.1 Planctomyces sp. SH-PL62
GCGAACGGTCGCCGCCAACAACTCTTGGACCGAGGCGGCTTTCGCGAACTGAGCCAGTTGTTGGCCGAGCGTTTTTTGCTCGGCGTCGGTCAGTTCGCCGGCGGCCAATCGCTCGCGGAGGTAGCCGGCCAGCGCTTCGCCCCAATCGGCGTGCCGGCTGATGATCCACGCCGCCGTCTCCCGCAACAGCGGCTCCGGCGAGGTCAAATGCTTCGCCACCTCCTCCGGCTTCAACCCGCCGTTCGGCATCTGGTCGAGTGCGATCAACGCGATTCGTTGGCAACCTGGATTCAAAGATAGACTGCTTCCGGCTCCCGGAATCTTGACCTTCTCATT
This sequence comes from Planctomyces sp. SH-PL62, assembly GCA_945893075.1. Lineage (GTDB taxonomy): Bacteria > Planctomycetota > Planctomycetia > Planctomycetales > Planctomycetaceae > SXKJ01. Next base: position 337 of record CAMDDX010000208.1, read on the forward strand.
GCCGACGGTGAGCGTGACATTGCCCCTTGGAGTTCGCTGAAACGCAATTGCTTCGCGAAGCAATTCGGCATCGCCAAGTTCGATGAGAGCATAAGTAATCGAGTGCTCAAGGAAGCGGTCACCTGAGAATTGATGCGAAAACCAGACGAGATGTTGCGACTCATCAGGCCCGCCAATCCGTCCGTAGGCTTCTGCAGCCGCACGTTGAATGCGTGGAGTCCCATCAATGAATTTTGCAAGCACTTCGTTCCGTGAATCGCGATCACGCCAAAGGCTGACATAGTGAAGTGCCACTTGAGCCAACTCGGGGCGTTTGTCAGAAAGCAACGTCCGCATTGCATCGCGCGCGCTGGCGGACTCAATCCGGCCGAGAGCCCAAACGAGCGGCAACAGCTTAGGGGTCGGTGTCGCTGGGTTTTTGATGAATGTTTGAATGACTTGTACCGCACCGTCGCCGAAGTCGCCCCACTTTGCGATTGCTCGCGTTGCGTGCTCGCGGAGGTAGCGATCCTCGCTTTGAACGTGATCGACGAGCACCTCCGAGAGGGATTTCGCGAGATCCATGTATTTCGGCGATTTCTTGTTCGCCTCAGTGGCACCGTCCGGTGGTGAAAGGCACAGCACATAGCTGACTTTACTTTGTTGCCAACTCAAGCGCGAGCCATCTTTCGGCTGTGTCGATTCCTTTCGTACGCGATAGATCGCCCCCAGCACGTCGGGCTTCGCCAACTGCGAGGTCGGGCAGCAGAGCTTGTACCAGCCGCCGGTGTCCACGATCAGCAGGCTGCCGTCGGCGTCTTCCAGCACGTCGGTCGGGTGGAAGTCGAGGTTGTTCGAGACCACGAAATCTTCCGCCTCGGTTTGGAACGTCGCTCCGTGAGGTTGCAGGACGTGGCGAGTCACCTTCCGCATGTTGAAGCAGCAGGCGAAGAGATTGTCTTGGTACTCGCGGCCCCAGGCGGAGGACTGCAAGCGTTCCAGGCCGCAGGGGGCGGCGGCTCCGAGGTGGCACAGCACCGGCATCACGTCGCCCGTCCGCGGATGGCTGGGGGAATCAATCACGTTCCAGTCCTTGCCATAGACTCCGCCGTACACGGCGTGCAGCAGGCCGTCGCGGTTGCCTCCGCCCGGATGCACCAGGAACGTCGTCGTGAAGATTCGCTCGCCGGTCGGCGTGAAGACGACATCCACCGGGTTGTCCATGCCGCCGGTCATCACGCACTCGATGGCCGATGTCTTGATGCTGCCGGTGGCGGGGTCGCGCGGAGCGTCCGGTCTCGCGCGGAAAATGTGCGAGGCTTTTGTCGTCCACGGTTTCGTTTCAATTTGCGCATCGACTACTGAGCCGGCGGGCGCTAGCCCCCGGTTTGGAGCGTCACTGTTCGCATTTAACCGGGGGCTAGCGCCCTCCGGCTGATTAGCCTTTTGGCGAATTGGGCGGTCATAGGTCTGCTCCGCAAACGCTCCCTTGCACCAATACAGAAATCCGTCGGGGCCGAGATACGGCCCATGCAAATCGTTCGCGCAGCCGGTGAGCGTGTTCCCTTTGAACCACTCTTCGCGTTGATCGGCCACGCCGTCGCCGTCGGTGTCGGTCAGCTTCCAGATGCTCGGCGGAGCGGCCACATACAGCGAGCCGTCGTGCCACAGCGTCCCCTCCGGAAACATCAGCCTGTCGGCGAAGACGCTGCTCTTGTCGAACTTGCCATCGCCGTCGGTGTCTTCGAGTCGGACGACTCGATGCGGCTTGTCGATGAGCTGCTTGGCCGACGGATCGTTCGTGCCGGATGAATCGGAGACGTATAGCCGGCCCTCTTCATCGAAGCTGGCGGTGATCGGCCGATTGACCAGCGGCGGCCCCGCCACGAGTTCAATCGTGAAACCTTCGGGCAGCGAAAACACATGGCCGTTGAGCGGGACTTCGATCCGCTTCGGCTCGGCCTTCGCGGCGGCCGGCGGCGCGGCGCTCTTTGCAGCGGGATCATCCGAACGCAGAGTGCGGTTCGTCGATCCGACGATGACAACAACCGACATCAGTGCGACCAACGCAATCAACGGACAGGCTCGACGCATGATTGGCTCCTAGGAATGGCGAACGGGCACCTGCTGAAGCAAAACGGCGTGAGCACTCTAACCGTAGCTGCGCTCGCCGGTACACGGATGGCGCGCTACGGAGAGGTTATTCAGTTTCCGTTCTCCTCACATGGGCTCCGCCCTGCACTCAAGAAGGACGTGTATTGCGCGGCACTGAATCACAAAGAGGGTGAAAAATTGTCGGGTGAAAAATGAGACGCAGGAGGTCTGCAAAACCTTTGATAAATGCTCTTTCATAAAGATCTCTTTCAATGGCCCCATTTTTCACCCAACAATTTTTCACCTTCTTCCGGTGTGAATCGCGGTCATCTCGCGATGGATCGACTTACGATCGACACGCGAGCAATAACACTCACCTGTTTCGGGCAAGGACTCTGATCACTCACCGCGTGCGACGAGATCCAACAAGTACTGCCCGTAGCTGTTGTTCTTCATGGGTTCGGCGAGCTTCCGGACCTGAGCGTCGTCAATCCACTTCATCCGCCAGGCGATCTCTTCCAGGCAGGCGATCTTCAAGCCTTGCCGAGTTTCCAGCACATGCACGAACGTGCTGGCCTCGATCAGCGACTCGTGAGTCCCCGTGTCGAGCCACGCCGAACCGCGGCCGAAGGTCTCGACATGCAGCTCGCCCCGTTCGAGGTACACGCGGTTGAGGTCGGTGATTTCCAGCTCGCCACGCGGCGAGGGTTTGAGTTGCTTGGCGTACTCGCAGACGTGGCGGTCGTAGAAGTACAAGCCGGTGACGGCGTAGTTCGACTTCGGCTGCTTGGGCTTCTCTTCGATCGTGATCGCCTTGCCGGTCGAGTCCAATTCGACGACGCCGTAACGCTCGGGATCGCGGACGTGATACGCGAAGACGGTCGCCCCCGTCTCGCACGAGGCCGCTCGCTGCAACTGCTGCGAAAGCTGATGCCCGTAGAAAATGTTGTCGCCGAGAATCAAGCAGGCCGGATCGCCCGCGAGGAACTCTTCGCCGATCAAGAATGCCTGCGACAGGCCACCGGGATTGGGTTGCTCGGCGTATTCAAATTGCATGCCCCACTGGCTGCCGTCCTTCAGCAGCTTGCGATACAGCGGCAAGTCATGCGGCGTGCTGATGACCAGGATGTGTCTCAACCCCGCCAGCATCTGCGTGGCCAGCGGGTAATAGACCATCGGCTTGTCGAACACGGGGAGCAACTGCTTGCTGATGACTTGCGTTGCTGGATACAGCCGAGTGCCGGAGCCTCCGGCGAGGATGATGCCTTTGCGGATCGACATGTTGAGACTCCAGCGGAGTTGGAGGAGAAGGTGAAAAATTGTTGGGTGAAAAATGAGGAGGAGTTTGGGGAAAACGATTAACGAGTAAGCGTGGTTAGGGTCAGTCTTTGGTGAACGATGTTGGCCCAGAGGATCGCGGACAATGATGTCAGTTTCAGGATCTGTCGAGATTGGGCTTCAAAGGCATCGATGGCCGTCTCCAGCGCTGTAAGCTTAAAGGCCACATTCGGTGCGACGACACGAAACGGTTGGTGTCCGAGTTTGCGGTTGCCCATCACGACGTCAATGTCTTGAATCACGGCTTGGGAACCGCCGAGAAAGTGAATCATGGCCGCTTCGTAGAGCGGCAGCTCTAACCCCGTTCCCCAATCACCGAGGATTTCGGTAAGGACGTTTCGCCAGAGTGCGGCGCGAGGCGTGACCTCGTGCCAACGCGAATCGTCGATCTCAAACCTGAGTCGGTCCACTCGTGTGGCCGGGGCATTGACGAACTCGTGCTCGACCTCGGCCGGCCGCATATTGATCAATTGGCCGTGAGCAAGGTCGCTGAGAACGAGATAATTCGTCAATTGACCGCGATGCCTTGGGACGAGCGCTTCCACAGCTTTGAACTCAAACAGCCCACCTTCGCCGACGAGCACATCCAACGAATACTTCTTCCTGAAGTCTCGATGCGTGACAACGACCGGCACTTCCAAACGCACATTCGGAAATCGTGCCGCGAGGGCCTCTTTGTAAATTCCTTCGTGGAAAAAACGCCCTAACTCTTCCTGAATCCGAAATGCCTCACCAAGCACGTCGTAAGCCAAGTTGCCGAATTCCTTTTGGCTGAGTCGCCGCGTCTTGGCGTCAACATGGATCGGCATGGTGGTCCTCAGAATTTGAAATGGGGAAACGGAAAAGGGTGAAAAATGGTTGGGTGAAAAATGGGGAGGGGCCGAAAAACTCGAAACCAAGTTCCCTCATCGTTTTTGACGATCATCTTTCGTGCTGACAAAAACAGTCATTCAAAATGAAGACTCGAAGGCACTCACTTCCTGCCGCTTCATTTTTCACCCAAAGATTTTTCACCCTCCCAAAAACAATCCGCTCAGACTCCCTGATACCTCTGCGGATTACGGTTCGTCCCGTCCGCTCTGCTTCAAGGATTTGAATTTGTTCACGGGGTTTGCTTTGAGAATCTTCTTGGGCGGCTCAGAGTCTGAGTCGGCCGGATTCGCCAAGTCGCCGATCACTTTCTGAAGTCCGGCGACCACGCGGGCCATCCGATCGTAGTCCAATTTGTCGGGCGTGTCGGTCGCGCGGTGATAGTGCGGATAACGAAACGGCGCGGTGTCGGTGACCATCACGCCTTGATAGCCGAACTCCCAAAACGACCATTGGTCCGACCAACCAACTCCCCGGATCGTTCCAGGTAACGACGTGGCCTCGGAGGGAAACTGGGCGTGCTTCCGAAACGAACTCAGCACGCGATCCACGAGCGGCCCGGAATCCACATTGCCGACAAAGCCCAGGAAGTTCCCGGTCTTGGGGAAGACCGCCCCCAGCGGTGCTGGATAGTTCTGGCTCCCTTCCTCGTCGGAGTAATAGCCGATCGTCTCCAGGCTGAGTACCGCCGTGAGATCCTCTTTGCGTTCCTTACAACGCCGCGCGTAAACCAGCGAGCCCATCGTCTCGGACTGAAAATGCGGCGGCTCTTCGTTGACGAAAAACACGAGCCGCAGCGTGCGGTTCGGTTCGATCTTGGAAAATCGCTTCGCCAATTCGAGCAACGCTGCCGTCCCAGATCCGTTGTCGTTTGCGCCGGGAGCACCCAACGCGCTGTCGTAATGCGCTCCGATCAACACAATCTCATCGGGGCGTGTCTTGCCGGGTCGCTCCACAATCAGGTTCGAGCAATCGTGGCCATCGACTCGAAAAGTTTGCCGTTCCACTTCGTAGCTAGAGTCGGTCAGTGTTTTCTCCAGCCAGTTCGCCGCGTCGCAGAGGTGTTCGTACTCGCGCAGATTTCGCTCACCGATGTCGCTGGCCAACTTCTCGACCGACTGCCGCAACGACTTCGCCAAGCGTGCTTCGTCTTCCGTCAGCTTGGGCAACGCACCGCGAAAACCCTCGCCCGGTAGCCGCACGACCGGAGCCTTACCGAGCAACAACGACCTTTTACCTTCGCTCGTCGACGGATCCTCGGCCAAAGCGAGCATGCCCACAATTGAGCTGACGAATCGAAGCCACAAGAAACTCATTCCACGAATGGCTCGCATGGGCTTTCCTCCAGGAGGGATCAAGTCACTTCTTCGCCCGATCTCTCGGCACGAACGGTTTGACGATTCTGTAGTCAGATTCCGTGATAGCTGCGATACCACTCCACGAACCGTGCGACACCGGTCTCGATGGGCGTCGCCGGTTTGAAGCCAACATCGCGGATCAGGTCATCGACGTCGGCATACGTTGCCGGCACATCGCCCGGTTGCATCGGAAGGAAGTTTTTCTCGGCTTTCTTGCCAAGACATTTTTCGAGCGTCTCGATCAGGTACAGCAACTCGACCGGTTGGTTGTTGCCGATGTTGTAGATTTTGTAGGGTGCCTTGCTGGTCGCCGGGTCGGGATGATCGCCGCTCCAATTGGGGTTGCCGGTCGGGATGTTGTCGGCGACGCGGATGACTCCTTCGACGATGTCGTCCACGAAGGTGAAGTCGCGGCGCATCTGGCCGTTGTTGAAGACGTCGATCGGCTTGCCAGAGAGGATCGCCTTCGTGAACAGGAACAGCGCCATGTCGGGCCGCCCCCACGGGCCGTAGACGGTGAAGAACCGCAGGCCGGTCGTCGGCAGAGCGAACAGGTGGCTGTAGGTGTGAGCCATCAATTCGTTGGCCTTCTTCGTGGCCGCGTAGAGGCTGATGGGGTGATCGACGTTGTGATGCACCGAGAACGGGTTGTTCGTGTTCGCTCCGTAAACGCTGCTCGACGAGGCATACACCAGATGCTTCACGCCGCTGTGCCGGCACGCCTCCAGAATGTTGACGAAGCCGACGACGTTAGCCTCGACGTAAGCGTGCGGGTTCTCCAGCGAGTACCTGACCCCCGCTTGAGCCGCCAGGTTGATGACGACGTCGAACTTCTCGTCGCGGCAAAGCGACATCAAGCGATCACGCTCGGTGAGATCCGCCTGCTGAAACGTGAACCCCGGCTGCCCGACAAGCTGCTTCAGCCGAGCGTGCTTGTACTCGACCGGATAGTACGGGACGAGGTTGTCATACCCGACCACCGTGTCCCCGCGAGCCAGCAATTTTTTGCTGGTGTGAAACCCAATGAACCCGGCCGCGCCGGTGACGAGATATTTTGCCATATCCATTCCTCCATGATGGTCGTCTCACAATCTTCCAGAAGAGCGACAGTTGCAACGGCTTCAAATTCCGAGCACAAGTTATTTTTGCTTGCGCTTTTTCGTGGACGCTCCAGAAATCGCCTTTTCCCAACCTTTTCGATTGCTGTAGGTTTCATAGCTGAGTGGCGACGTGTGGTCGAATTCCCCACCGGTCTTCGATTCGTAGGCTTCCCTCGCGACTGAGAGAAGCGACTCGAATTCCATGTCTTTTGGAAATTGCTTTGGGTCAGCAACAACCGAATCAAAAAGCTCTCGACCGTTCGCCACAACAACGCACCGCGAGTAAAGAAACCAGTCCACTGAAAAATACTCGCGAGATCGAAATGCCTCCTCACCGATTTCTCGGGCGTGGGCCTCGGTATCAAGCGCGTAAAGTTTTTCGGCGAGAATGTCTTCGAATCGTAAGATGTCTTCCGTCGTCATTTTCGCCAACGCTTTCACTGCGGGACGGATGACGGCATCGTCATCACCTGCTTTCTTCCAGTTGACGAGTCCGATAATCCTCCAAAAAACGTCATCGGACATCGTTATCGCACCCCAATCCGTTGGCTCGTGTTTCGGCGCATTCTTTATCTTTCCCTCGACGTATCCCTTTCTCAATTTGCTTGCAATCATCTTTTCGAGTTCAGTTTGAGCCGCTTCTTTGCTTTGAAATTCCTTTCGTGCCTCTCGCGGCTTCGCTCCGATTCGCCCATTTGTCGTGACGATGGAGTTGTGAACGAGCTCAATCGTCCAGAATTTGTTCGACTTTTCATCTTGGCAATAGAGCTCACGTCTCATGATTCATCCCTTGGGGTTTCATCACATCCACGGAGTGCGGTTAAAAAGCATCTCCAGCGGCAAACATACATCGAAAAGCACGGTCACGATCCGTCCTACAAATGCTGGCTACTTCGCCTGTGATTTGCTTGTGGCGCGGCCTCGTTTTCTGGGGATCAAGTCGATGAGCGCACGCAGCGCGCGGTTCACGGCGTCCGAGTCGGGAAAGAACTCGCGGACGTCTTGCGCGAGCACGACTGCGCCTTCCTCCAATTTGAAATTCTGGACGACCGTGGTCCCATCGGTTTTGTGAATTGTGACTCGATGCCCGCGCTGATAGTCGCGGTGATGTTTCCCATGCACTCCGGCCTTGAAGTCGTAATGGGGCAGTAGTTCGTCACTGCCTGTCCCGGATTTCGTTCGTTTGCTCATTGATCCTCGCTCTGATTTGTTGGCCTTCCGGCAATCACGACCCGTACTTCTCCATTCGATGCTCGTCGATCCATTGCTTGACCTCAGCATCATTCGGGGGTTGCCGGTTGCCCAACGCATTGCCGATCAACGAGCGCAACTTGCGTGTGTCGGATTGGGCAAACAGCCCAGGATAGCGTGCCCGTATTTCAGCAATGACTTCATCCGCAGTGGCGAGTTTGGGAGGCGGTTCGTTGACCGTCGCCATGACGCTCCGCGCCAGCGACAGTCTTTGCTCGACAGGCCATTCCGCCAACTCGTCACGGTCGATTTCGATATGGTCGATCTCAAGTCCGGCCGCCTCGATATCGGCAATCGCCGAACGGATCGCCTTGTGCAGAGACTCACTCTCGCGATCGAAGTGGATGTAGGCCCGACCGTCGCTGCTGCACAACGTGCCATCCGAGCAACCCGCTTCATAAAGTGCGTCTGCTTGCGCATCCGTGAACTCGTCCAAATCTTTGATGGTGATTGTGAAAAGCCAAAGCATTGGATCACGCCCCCACTGTCAAAGGCCGCGCTTTCGTCGTCGGCTCCGGAATCGCTTGGCCATCGTCGCGAAGCGCTTCGATATAAAGCTCGATGGCTTCCTTCATCAGTTCTTCGGTTTCTTCGACCGTGTCACCGCAGGCGACGCAGCCGGGGAGATCGGGGACGTAGGCGGAATAATTCTCGCCGGCCCATTCGTAGATCACCGTGTATTCTTTCATGATTCGTCCTCCAATTCCGCCTGTCGCAAAATGCTTTTGAGAGTTCCAGGGGCAATGTCTTTGCTGGGCTTTCCCGCGACTACCACGATGCCACGTTTCACAGGATGTTTCAAGACGCGATGACTGCCTCGCGTGCGATTGATGAACCAACCGTCGGCAGCGAGTCGGTCTAACATCTCTCGGACTTTCACGGGCATTGAACGATTCCACAATCATTCCGCCTGAAGGCGGGACTACGAACTGGCCAGCAACTGCCGGTAATACTCCACGGTCTTGGCCAGCCCGACGTTCAGCGGGACTCGCGGTTCCCAGCCGAGCCAGGTGCGGGCGCGGGTGATGTCGGGACAGCGTTGTTTGGGGTCGTCTTTGGGGAGCGGCTCGAATTTTAGCTGGCTCTTCGAGCCGGTTTCGGCGATGACCGCTTGGGCCAGTTCGAGCATCGTCTTCTCGTCGGGGTTGCCGATGTTGACCGGGCCGATGTGCTCGTTGTTGTCCATCAGGCGGATCATCCCTTCGATCAAGTCGTCGCGGTAACAGAACGAGCGGGTCTGCTGGCCGTCGCCGTAGATCGTGATCGGCTCGCCGCGCAGGGCCTGGCAGATGAAGTTGGAGATAACTCGGCCGTCGTTGGGGTCCATGCGCGGGCCGTAGGTGTTGAAGATGCGAATGATCCGCACCTCGACGCCGTTGGATTCGTGGTAGTTCATGCAGAGCGACTCGGCGATCCGTTTGCCTTCGTCATAGCAGCTTCGCGGGCCAAGCGGGTTCACGTAGCCCCAATAGTCCTCGGTCTGCGGATGCACTTCGGGGTCGCCGTAAACTTCCGACGTGCTGGCTTGCAGGATTCTGGCTCGGCAGCGTTTGGCCAAGCCGAGCATGTTGATCATGCCGATGGTCGAGGTCTTGATCGTCTTGATCGGATTGAACTGATACGCGACCGGCGAGGCCGGGCAGGCGAGGTTGTAGATTTGATCGCACTCGACAAAGAGATCATGCACGATGTCGTGCCGGATCAATTCAAAGCGCGGGTTGCCGATCAGGTGTTGGATGTTCGCCTTGCGGCCGGTAAAGAAGTTATCGACGCAGAGGACGTCGTCTCCGCGAGCGATCAAGCGGTCGCAAAGGTGGCTTCCGAGGAATCCGGCACCGCCGGTGACGAGAATCGTGGTCATGTTGTCTCCCGAACGTAGCCTGACTCTCCGAGTCGGGGGCTTGAAAACGATCCCGACGCAGCGGTCCCGACTCGGAGAGTCAGGCTACAAGAAATTGCAGACTCGACTCGGAGAGTCGAGCTACAGAAATGCTGTCTGCTGAGCGGACGTTAGCAGGCATTTGACGAGCCCCGCAACGCGGCATCGTTGTCTGTGAATCGACGGAAACAGCCACTAACATCCCGCCCCCACAGACCAGTCGGACGGGCACTCTTGCCCGTCTCGTTTTCAGATGCTTGAACATGACGGGCAATCCGCCAAAGGCGGACCGTCCTACCAAAATACGAATGGATCTCGCTCATGGCTTTAGACGTTTATGCGGTCTGCCCGTGTGGCAGCGGCAAGAAATTGAAGTTCTGTTGTCACGGACTTGAAAGCTCGATCGAGCAGGTCGTGCGGCATCAATCGGCCAAGCAATACAACCTGGCGTTGCAGTTGCTCGGCAGCTTGGAGCAGAAGCATCCGCAGAGCGCGTGGGTCAAGAACCTGCAAGCCTTCACGCTGATGATGGACAAGCGCGGGCCGGAGGCGATTGGGCCGCTGACCAAAGTGCTGCAAATGCAGCCGGACAACTTGTATTCGATCGCGTTGTTCGGCTTGGCGTCGTTTCTGGGGAGCGGCTGGAAGAACGGCAAGATGGCGATTCAGCGCGCGTTTCAGCGCTGCTCGACCGAGTACCCGCACATCATCTACTTCCTGGCGCGGTCCATCGCCGAGTTCATGGGTTCGATCGGCAGCCCGCTGGGGCATCGGCAGTACCTGGGTCTCGCGATGCGGTTGTCGAACGAGGAGAACCGAGAAAACGTCTTCATGGAACTGATCGAGTTCGATGGCGACACCAAAATCCCGTACATCCTGCGCGGCAGCCACGATCTGGCACCGGTGGCCGGAGACGCGGCGTTTGAAAAGGAAGTTCGCAAGGGAGCGAAGCTGGCGTTTCTGGGCTGCAACGAAGCGGCGGGTGGAATCTTCGCGAAGCTGGCCGAGGCCGCCGAATCCGAACTGGCCGCACTGTCCGGCGATGACGCGACGAAGAAGCGCGTCGCCATCGCCACCTTGTGGTGGAACTCCGGCCTTTGCCGAGCCTGGGACGGCAATGAAAAGGATGCCGCCGAAGCACTGCATCGCTCGGCGAAGCACTCCGACGACTTTGAGGCGGCGGTCGAGTGCGAGACGCTGGCTCAAACGCTGGGTCGGCGCGGGGACAAAGACAGTTCACATCGCGTCGTGCAGCGCACTTACAAAGTGAAGATGGTCTCGAAGCTGCTGACGCTGTTGGATGCGACGCCGCAGTTCGTGCGGATGCCGATACCGGAAGGCCAGGAGCGCGATCCGCGTGCTCCGACGGCGACGTATCGGGTGCTCGACAAGTCGCCGGTGCTGGGTCTCGACTCGGCCGCGTATTCGCTCGACAGCGTGCCGCGAGTCATCAGCGAGATTGTCGTCTTCGCTCGCGCGGATCAAGGCCAGGTCGAGGCGGCGCTGGCGATCGTCGGGATCGAAGGGGACAGCTTCACGGACGCCGTTGAAAGGCTGGAAGCGGCGGGCGGCGAGGGGCTCGAAAAGCTGGCGGTCCCCGGCACGACCGAGTACGTCTCGACAAGCACCGTCTTCGAGAAGGAGTTTCTGCCACTGCAATTCAAGCGGCACTTCGAGCCATCAACTCCGCTGGGCATCATTCGCAAGATCAATCGCGAGACGTGGACGAAGTTCTTGACGACCGAATGGCCGGAGATGCCGCTGGTCGCGCTCGGTGGTAAGACCGTGAATCAAGCGGTTGGTGACGAATCGCTGCGTGTCCCGCTGGCGGCGTGGTTGCAACAACTCGACATGTACGCCGATCGCTTCGGGCTGCCGTTGGACATCAATATGGAACGGGCGAAGTACCAATTGCCGGCGCTGACCCTGTTGGAAGTCAGCGAGCATACGAATGTGGGTGTGCTGTCGGTGTTGCAGTTCGCTCGGCTGCCGTTTGACAAGCTGAGCGATCAGCAACTTGTCGCGGCGTTCAAGCGCGCGACGTTGATTCAGCACAAGGGGAGCCTGCGTCCGCTGCTGATGAGGATCGTCGAGCGGCCGGGGACTCACGAGCATTTGGAAATCGCGCGAGTGTATCGCTTCCTGTCGGACCTGAGCGCGCTGCTGTCGGAACCGGACGAAGCGATCCGCTGGCTCGACAAAGAACGCTCGCGAGCTGTCCCGGCCACCGAAAAATTCGAGCATGATCTCGACTGCGACATGCGTGAGTTGCGGTATCGGCTGGACGATCCGCATGGCTCGGACTGCAACAATCTGCTTCGCCGGATGTGGGAGCATTACGCGGTCAAGGTTCCAGAGTTGCGAGCCTACGTGACCGGCATCGTCAGCCACTACAACGTCTCCGCCCCGTGGATGAGTGAGGAAACCACCGGTGCCATCACCAGCGGCGGCGTGTGGACTCCCGACTCGGCGGCCGAGAAGCCAGCCGGCGAGAACAAGCTGTGGCTGCCTGGCTCGTAGCGTGATTGTTTCCGTAGCCGCGTTTCGCCAGAACGCGGGCCGCTCACGGAAAAGCCCCGCGTTCTGGCGAAACGCGGCTACTCAGCAGAAATGCGATTTTCCGAACCAACCGACGTGATGCGACGTGCCTTTGAGCTGGCGGCTCGTGGGCAGGGGTTCGTCGAGCCGAACCCGATGGTCGGCGCGGTGCTCGTCGATGACCAGTTGCGGTTGCTCGGCGAGGGTTTTCATCAGCAGTTCGGCGGGCCGCACGCGGAGATCGAAGCGATTCGCGATGCCGAAGCTCGTCGCAAGAAGCAGAAAAAGAAGCGGTTGAAGGATGCGACGCTCTTCGTGTCGCTCGAACCGTGCTGTCACTTCGGCAAGACGCCGCCGTGTACGCAGGCGATTCTCGCGGCCGGCATTCGCAAGGTCGTCATTGGGCGATCCGATCCGTCGCCGCACGCGAATGGAAAAGGGATCGCCGAACTCCGAGCGGCTGGCATTGAGGTCGAGATCGGGTTGCTCGAAGACGAGGCCCAACGACTGACCGCTCCGTTTGCGAAACGAGTCTTGACCGGCATGCCGTGGGTGATCGCCAAATGGGCGATGAGCTGGGACGGAAAGATCGCGACCCGCTCCGGCGACTCGCAGTGGATCAGCAACACAGCCTCGCGAGCGGTCACGCATCAGGTGCGCGGCCGCATGGACGCGATTCTGGTGGGCTCCGAAACCGCGCGGCATGACGATCCGTTACTGACTGCTCGGCCGCCGGGGCCGCGCATCGCGACGCGCGTGGTCGTGGATTCGATCGCGTCGCTGCGGACCGATTCGCAGTTGGTGCGAACGGCGGGCGAAGTTCCGCTGCTGGTCCTCGCCGGACCGGACGCTCCGACGGCGAACGTCACTCGTTTGCAAGAGGCAGGAGCGGAAGTCTGCGTGCTGACCGATGAGGCCAGTTCACTCGCGCCTGTCGCGACGGCGAAAGATCTCAAAAAGATTCGTCCGGTCGAGCCGCGCGCCGCACTGCTGGAACTCGGTCGCCGAGGCATGACCAACGTGTTGGTCGAAGGCGGCGCAAACGTTTTAGGAGCGTTCGCCGATCTGGATCTGATCGACGAAGTGCAGGTCTTCATCGGCTCCAAACTGATTGGCGGCCAAGCGGCCCCTGGCCCGTTGAGCGGCGTCGGTTGCGATCCGCTGTCGCAGGCTCGACTGCTGGATGAGGTCCGTGTCGAAGTGTTGGACGGCGACGTGTATTTGTCCGGCCGCGTGCGTGGGAAAGTTTGGTAGCCGCGCGTGTGACCGTCACAATGTAGGGTGGGTCGAGTCATCGAGACCCACCGAAACACTCGTGGTACTTGGTGGGTCTCGATGACTCGACCCA
>CAMDDX010000209.1 GCA_945893075.1 Planctomyces sp. SH-PL62
TACCCCTGCAAACCCATTGCTCGATAAAACACTTCCGCGGACATGCTGCTCTCTCCTTTCGGGATTCGTGTTGCCAACACAACCCGATTGGAATTCAGCATGTCCGCATTCTTCAAACATCAGCCCCCAAGAATCCCGATGAACCCCAAAATCTGTCGTGTAGACGGGGCTTTGGGTCAACTCGATCGGCAAATGCTTCCGTGACACGCTCGCGTCTCCTGCCTCTGATGCTCCGCCGAATGCTACGTTATCCGGAAGACTGACGTGAGGTGCCATCATGCTTCGAATCGGTTCATCACTCTTACGATTGAGCCAAGGCACCGCCGTGTTACTTCTCGCCGATGCAGTACAAGAACCGCTCGCCGCGCAGGTACAAGCAGTTGGCGTCGGCGATTGGTGGGGCGTAGGCCAGCGTCTCCTGCGCGGGGAGCGGCCAGACTCGGTCCAATCGCGTTTCGATGCGGTTTCGGCCGAGAACTTTGAACTCGCGGCCGGGGGCGAGGATGACGGCTGTGCCTTGATTGTCCAACACGACGATTCGGTCGCCGATCAGCGTGGGGCTCGCGGCGACGGGGACTGCGTTGTAGTGCATCAGGCCGTCCAGTTCTAAATCCTGGTAATAGACCGTGGCGTGTGTCTCGAGATCGCGGACATACAGGCAACCGTAGATGTCGACTGAGTATGACAAGCCCTGATGCACCAACGGTGAGCCGGCCGTGGAGCGGTCGAGCCAGCTTCCGTCCGGGCGCAGGCTGTGTTCCTTGGGCAATGTCAGGTCGATGGTCGCGAGCAGTTCGGGTTCCCAACGCTCGGCAGCGGTCGCCGTCACTCGCTGAAAGTCGAAGACGCTGAGCTGCTTTACGCCGTACTTTCCGACGTACATCCGCGAGCCCAGCAACACGGGAGGTGCCCAGCAGCCGCCGTCGATGGGGTTGCGCGGACGGAACAGGACCGTTCCATCTGAGGGGCGAATGATCTCGCCCAATTGCGAGACGAAGACTTGTTGGTTCGCGAATGTCGTGGCCATTACGGCGGCGATGTTTTTGTGAATCCTCGGCTGCGTCCAGAGCAGTTCGCCCGTCTTCGCGTTCAGGCCATGCAGCTTGCCGAGAAACACTGCGAGCACGCCATCCGCCAGAGCGGGCGACGAGCCATATTCCAGCGGACCTGTCGGCACGCGCGTGATCCATTGCCGCCGACCGTCGAGGTCGTAGCACGCGGCCACGCCCATCCCGTTCCAGACATAGACGTGCTGGCCGTCGCTCACGGGAGTGGGCATCGAAAAACCGACGATGCCGAAGTGGGCTGCGAAGTGTCCGTCGTACTGCAACTCGAAGCGCGGTTGGTCGAGGCTGACGAGTGTCTCTTGGATTTCGCGTCGCAGGGGGAGCCGCGCCAGGCGATCTGGTTCTGACTTCAGCTTGGCGATCAGCGGATCAACGCGCGTGGCGTAGGCGGGATTGGCTTGGCGTTGTTGGCTGGTGAGGGCCTCGTAGTAGTTGTTCGCAGCGGACCAGAGAATCCGGCCAGTCGTCTTGTCGACGCAGACCAGCAGGTCCGGCTCGGCCGCGAGATAGATGCGATCGCCGACGAGGATCGGGGTCGAAGTGCTGCGTCCCGGCAGCTCGGTCATCCAGCGGATGTTTTTGGTTTCGTACTCGACGTTCGGCGGGTCCATGAGTCGCAGGCAGAAATTCATTTCCTTCCAATCGTCGCGATTCGAGCTGCTCAGCTTGAGCAACAGGCGGTTCCAACCCGGCAGCAGATCGAACTCGAATCGCCCCGCCGGAGATTCCGTGTGAGCCAACTCTTGCTTGCTGATCGGCTCATAACCGCCAAGTCCCCCTTGCCGCTTGGGCGAGCGGTACACCTCGCGACCATTCACCCATGCCTTGAGTCCGAAGCAATGTTCGACGACGGCTCGCGTCCGTCCGCCGCGCGGCGAATAGATGTGAGTGTGTGCGTAGCCGATGCGATTGCGTTCGAAGCGATCGGGCTTCGCCAGTTCCACCCACGGCAGTCCGGCTGTGCCGAACACCATTGGGTCATCGAGCGTGCCGGCGACTCGTCGCCATTCGAGTTCCGCAGTGCGTTCGCCGACGGTCGGCGATACTTTCGTTTTTCCGCCGAGCAGATCGTCGTCGAAATTCTCCACGGCATCGCGCACCGAAAACGGGCCGAGCACGAGCCACGCCGCGATCAATCCTTTCGGCGCGGCCGGAGCATCGCCCGCACCGGCCTGCGTCGGCCGATTGGCCTGAGCTCGCATCCCTTCCAACGCCCCGTGAGCCAGCCGCTGCCACTCAAGCGGAGCCTTGGAATTCGGCCACAGCCCCGTGGCGTTACCGCGCCAACCGGATGCCGGCTCGGCGGCCAGCAGGCTCGACGCGAAGAAGACCAAACAGCATCCGCCGATCACGATCCAACTTGGCATCTTCATGGGCGACATGTTCCTGGAGTAAGAAGTGGTCGAGCCAAAGCAATCGAACGCCGGGCCGATGCACGGCATCATCTACCACACGCGGCCGAGTCTGACACTAACCCGACGCGCAAGCGAGGGACTGAAATCTCATGCCTCGCTTGCGCGTCGGGTTAGTAGGGATGTCTCCCAAATGTGTCAGACCAAACTGTCACAGCGGGGCTTTCAGACTCGGCAACGGCCCGTGCCAAGTGTCGGTGGAAGCGGTGCTCAAGTCGCATTCAACGAGATCTCTTTCTGCGATCAACGACTGGCGGCCGCTTCGCGTAACAAACCGAGTGCCGCTTCGACGAGCATCTCGCCCGCGCCCGGTTGCAGCGCGGAGTTCGTGACTTCGTAGCTGCCCCCCGCGTAGGCGGCGCGGTGGGGGATGTAGATGGTCTCGACGCTGTTGGAGAGTTCGATGACCAGCGTCGTGCGGAACGGTGAGCCTTGTTTGATCGCGAGGCCGAGTTCGACGAAGACTTCGCCCGGCAGGCAGACGATCGCAACGTCGCGGCCGAGCGTCATCACGGTCACATCGACGGGGAGCGTTTCGCCGATGCCGGCCAGCGAGCGGCTGAGGCCCCAGGTGATGTGCTCGGCGGTGTTCGCGTGCGGCTCGCGATGCCGCAGTTGGTCGAGCATCAGTTTTTTGTACGCGGTGACGTGGTCGAGGAACTCGACTTTTTCTTTGCGATTGGCGGCGTCGAGGATCTGAATCGAGCGGGCGACTTCCTCCTTCGTCGCGTCTTGCAGCGGGACGTTGACCACACGCGACTTGACGACGAGATCCGTCTGCTCAAGCCGCGTCAATTGGCCGAGCCGCTTTTGAATCGACTCGCCGATCGAGCTGCCGATGAAGTCGGCTTTGTTGCGATCTTTGCTGCGCGGGTTGGCGTGATTGATGTCCCCGCAGCAACCGGTGCCGAAGATCGAAATCACATCGGAACCAACCGACTTGCGCAGCGTTTGCTCGATGAAGTACGGGTAGTCCGCGCTCCACTTCAGTCCGCCGACGGTGTCGAGATGCAGCGCGAAGTTGCTCAGCACCGCCGTAGGTTGGGACTCCGTCCCGACCGCTTTCTTCACGCTGGTCGGGACGGAGTCCCAACCTACGACGAGCAGACCGATCTCTGGGTCAATCGGCCCGGCCGCGCGGACGACGTCTCGATTCTCAAAGTTCTGCCAAGTCTTCACGCTGCCGTCGCGCATGACGAAGCGGCGATTGAACGACACCGGCGTCTCCTGCGTTGCCGAGCCACATTGCAGCGCGGCGGGCTTCGCGTCGGCAGCAGCCCTCGTGATCGCCTCGGTGACGCCGTTGATGAGCTTGTCGATGTAAGCGGCGCGCAAGGGGTCTTGCTTCTCGTTGCCGAGCCTCAGCCAGAGTTCCTTCATGTAGTCGGGCGCGGTGTGCGAATGCGTCGCCGCGATCACGATGTGCGACACCGGAATGCCAGTCTTGTCGGAGGCTCGCTTCCGCACCTCGCGCGACAGGTCGGTGGCAATCCCGATCAGGTCGCACACGACCAACGCGGCGGAAGCGTTCGTGTCGCGAAACACAATCGCCTTCGCCTTGAGCCGATCCGTCGTACCGTCCGCCAGCCGCTCGTGGTAGTAGCCCGCGATCGGGAACCCCACTGGCGGCGTGATGTCCACCTCGGCCAATCCGACCTTCAGAGGCTCCGCCGCGCCCGACATCGTCGTGGCCAGCAACCATGAGCACGCAAGAACAAGAATCCGGCGGACGCCTCGCATCGGAGACCTTTCCATTGGGACGACTTTCATTGATTCACAGGCTGATCTCTTCGCTGCGAAAATGCCACCGTCTGAATGGCCTCATCGGATCGCCCCGCGATCAATCCCCTTGTTGGCGGCAAAGGAAGATTGAATAGAATTCCCGCTCGTTCTTCCCGCTCCATGATTCTGTGAAGGAACCAACCGATGCGAATGACCCGACAAACTTGGATGGCTGCCGCGCGCGCAAGCGGTTTGATGGTGCTGTCGCTGGCGGCGTTCGTGCTGAACGGCCACGGCGCATGGGCTGACGAGCCGGATGCTCCGAAGCGCGTGCAGGAGGTCGTCGCGGCGGCCGGGGGCGAGGACAAACTTCTGAAACTGTTTCGCTTCAGCGAGCGAGTGCTCATCACTTCGACCGTGACTCCGCTGAAGCCGGAAGACAAGAGCAATCGGACGTCGGTGGTTGAAGTCGGCAACCGCTGGTGGATCGGGACTGCTCCGCGCGATAAGGACAAGGTCCGAGTTCTCTGCTGGGCATGGAGCCTGCGAATCCTGCTCGACCCAAAATCAAAGGTCGCCAATCTCGAAGACATCAAAGTCGGCGAACGCACGGCGTTCGGTTTGCGAGTCACCGAAGCGGTCAAAGAACCGATCGACCTCTACTTCGACACAAGCGACAAACGGCTGCTGGCGATCGACTATACCGACACACGGCATCTCTTCAGCGAGTGGAGGAAAACCGAGGCAGGTCACTCATACCCATCCCACGTCGCCGGCTTCCGCTTCGCCGACCGAGCCGCGCGAACGCTGAATGAAAAACAGTGGTATCACACCGACATCCTCGAACTGACCCCGCTGAAGGAACTGCCGGCCGAACTGCCGAAGTGAGTCTCGTTGACTGCGTCATCAGCCGGAATGCGCGAGCGTCCGGTATGCTTGCGTCAGAACCGGACACTATCGCCCTGCGGCTGATCCGGAAGTTATTGCGACCTCGTTCCTACGAAAGGATGGCTGCTATGAAACGACAACTGCGATGGGTGCTCGGCGCGGCGTGTGTCGCGGTGGGTTTGTGCTGGTCAATTCCAGGTGCCGTGCATTCTCAAGAGTCCGCGAAGCCGAGTGGACCGGCAATCGCCAAACCGGCCACGGTGCGTGTCGAGCAGGGCAAGCTGGTCGTCGAGACGTCGCTCAAGGGAGTGCTCGAAGCGGAGCAGTCGGCGGAACTGGCGATCGAGCCCAAGGCGTGGATCGGACCATTCGCGGTGAAGTCGGCGGTTCCGCATGGCACGCGCGTGAAGAAAGGCGATGTGCTGCTGGAACTCGACACGATCACGATCGACCGCACGCTGCGCGAGCTGCGACTCGATCGAGAACTGGCCGACATCGCACTGCGCGTGGCGAAGGAGGAGTTGCCGGTCCTCGAACAATTCCTGCCTCTCAATCTGGCAACCGCCGAGCGGGACAAGCGGATCGCCGAAGAAGACCTGAAACGCTACGAGGCGACCGACCGCGCCGAGATCAAAAAGAATGCCGAGTTCTCACTCAAGAGCATGGTCCACTATCTGGAGTACGCTCGCGAAGAATTGAAGCAACTCGAAAAGATGTACCGCGACAAGGATCTCACCGAAGAGACGGAGGAGATCATCCTCAAGCGACAGCGGAACCAGATCGAATCGCTAGAAAACAGCTTGGAATCAACGAAGATTCAGACAGACCGTGCGTTGAACGTCGACATCCCGCGCCGTGACCAGACGGTGAAAGACACGCTCCTGAAGCAAACGCTGGCTTGGCAAAAGGCAAAGTCCGTCCTGCCGCTCGAATTGAATCAGAAGCGGCTCGCGCTGCAAAAGCTGCAGGCCGACCGCGAGAAGTCCGAGGAACGATTCGCTCAACTGGAAGCCGACCGCAAGGCGATGGCTGTGGTCGCGCCGATCGACGGAATCCTCTATCACGGTCAATGCGAGCGAGGAATCTGGAACACGGCGACCGTTTCGGGACGACTGCGCCGCAACGGAAACGTGCAGGCCAATGAAGTCTTCATGACGGTGGTGACCGCTCGCCCGCTGATCGCTCGCGCCGATGTGGAGGAGAAGGATCTGCACGCGATCAAGGCGGACGCGGCTGGCGAACTGACGCCCGTCGGATTCCCGGACCTCAAACTGCCCGCGCGCGTGAAGAGTGTCTCGCTGGTCCCGCGCGCCGCCGGTACGTTCGAGTCACGCCTTACTGTCGATGTCCCTGCGGATGTGGAATCCTTGATGCCCGGCATGACCGGCACGGTGAAACTGACCACGTATCGCAATGAGCGGGCCCTGCTGGTCCCCTCGACGGCGGTCTTCCGCGACGAGGGAAGCAGTTCGTCGCATGTGTACCTCATCAGCGAAGGCAAGCCGGTCAAGACCGAGATCGCCATCGGCAAGGCATCGGGTGGCAAGACCGAAGTGCTGAACGGCCTCAAAGCGGGCGACGAACTGCTTGCCAACAAGCCGTGACTAAGTTTTAGCGCGGCGTTCGCCGCAAATCCGAAATCCGAATCTCGAAATCCGAAGGAAGCACGAAATTCGAAATCTGATTAGGGCGATCGAACACTGTTCCGTGGCGTTGCGGCATGTCAATTGATGATCCCTCGCATGGGTTTCGGATTTGAGATTTCGGGCTTCAGATTTCTTTCGGATTTCGGTTTTGGTTCTTCGGATTTATTGCTGAAAATCCGGTTCTCGGCGAATTTGCGAACCGGACGCTAGCGCGTTCCGGCTGATGACCTGAAGAGAAAGGTTGATCCATGCGGTTCCACAGAGTCTGGTTGGCAACACTGCTGGCATTCGGCGGATTCACATTTCACGGCGAGCTGATTGCGTCGGATCAGGCTCCGTCGCCGGATCGGCCTGCGGACGCGGCGGCACCCGTGAAAAAAGCGGAAGCGAAGCCCGACCTGCACCCGGAGCCACCGCGCGACGTGACGGCCGACGAACTCAACGCCGCCATTCAGCGTGGCGTCGCTTATCTGGTGCAGGATCAGAACCGCGATGGCTCGTGGGGATCGGCCGAACGCACGAAAGACCTGAACATCATCGCCGGCATCGGTTCGCATCATGCGTTTCGCACGGCGGTCACAGCGCTGTGCGTCGCGGCGCTGATCGAGGCCGATGACGGCCGAACCGAAGTCCGATTGGCTATCGAACGGGGCGAGACCTTTCTGTTCGAGCAACTTCCGCTGGTACGCCGCGACGATCCGATGCTGATTTACAACGTGTGGACTCACGCCTACGGCATTCAAGCACTGGCCAGGATGCACGCACGATTGCCCGATGACGCCGCTCGACGCGAGAAGATCGCGGCCCTCATCCGCGGCCAGTACGAACGGTTGCAGAAGTACGAGTCGGCGGAAGGAGGCTGGGGCTACTACGACTTTGACGTGGGAACGCAGCGTCCCGCAGCGTCCTCAACCAGCTTCGTCAATGCGGCTGTGCTGGTCGCGTTCGATGAGGCTCGCCGAATCGGAATCGATCCGCCGAAAAAACTGGTCGATCGCGGAATTCAGATGATCAAGGCTCAGCAGAAGCCCGACTTCACCTACCTCTACGGAACGTATCTGCGCAACAATCCGATGATGCCGATCAACCGACCGGGTGGCAGTCTCGGACGCTCGCAAGCCTGTAACCTGGCGCTGCGCCTGTGGGGCGATACCAAGATCACCGACGACGTGATGAAGGAGTGGCTCGATCGGCTGATCACTCGTAACGGGTGGCTCGACATGGGCCGCAAGCGACCGGTGCCGCACGAGTCGCACTTCCAAGTCGCGGGCTATTTCTATTACTTCGGCCATTACTACGCCGCCCGCACGATCCCGGTCCTGCCCAACGCCGACCGAGCCTTCTACCGAAATCATCTCGCTCTGATTCTGATGAAGCTTCAAGAACGAGACGGTTCTTGGTGGGACTACCCGCTCTACAACTATCACCAACAGTACGGCACCGCCTTTGCGCTGATGTCGCTCCACCAGTGTCGCAAGGAGTTCTGATGACACGAAATTTCTTAGCTGCTACGGGGATCGTTTGCTGCCTGACGACCGCCTTTGCCAACGAGCCAAACCGAGACTGGCCTCGTTGGAGAGGGCCGAAGGCGGACGGCATTGCGGACAACAGAAGTGTTCCCACTCAGTGGAGCCAATCCGAAAACATCCGCTGGTCCGCGAAGTTGCCAGGATGGGGAACGAGTTCACCGGTCGTTTACGGAAACCGAGTGTTCGTCACTTCGGAACTCAACCAGGAGGGCAAGAAGTCGTTGCTCACTCTGTGCTTTGATCGAACGAATGGACGTGAGCTGTGGCGACATGATTTCGGCATGGGTGCGAACCAGCGCGTTCACGAGAAATCGAACTTGGCCGTCAACACTCCGGCCGTCACGGCGGATGCGGTGTACGTGGCCTTTGGGAATGCGGACATCGCTCGGTACTCGCACGATGGCAAGCTGCGGTGGGTCAATCGCTACATCCCTCGGTTTGGCGATCCAAAGATGGCCTGGGGATATGCCCTCAGCCCGCTCGTGCTGGAGGATTCGATCCTGTTCCCGTGGGATCATCACACCGGTCCCTGTTTTCTGATCGGCTTGAATCCACAAACCGGCGAGATCGCCTGGAAAAACGAGCGACCGATCGGCACCGCGCATGCGACGCCGCTGTTGGTCGAGCATCACGGTCAACAAGACATCCTCGTTCCGGGCAAGCATCGGCTGACGGCCTTCGATGCCAAGACACACGCCGAGTTGTGGAAGTACGGCGAAGGCGAAGGCCCATACAACGGCGAGATCATCGTCAGTCCGGTCTTCGGCGACGGCATCGTGTTCACGCAACTGTGGAGGCAAAGTCGCATTCACGCCATTCGCTTGAGTCCCGCTGGAAAACCTCCCGAACCGGTGTGGGTCAGCGACAAGCCCGGTGGTGTGGAACCCTCGCTGCTGTATTACCGAGGGCTGCTCTATGTGCTGATGGATAACGGCGTGCTGGTGTGCTTTGACGGAAAGACCGGCAAGGAGCATTACCGAGAACGGCTCGGCGGCGATTGCAATTCGTCACCCGTGGCGAGCGACGGCCGCATCTATCTCAGCAACAACGACGGTCAAACATTCGTGGTGAAAGCCGGAACCAAGTTTGAGTTACTGGCCAAGAACGATCTCGGCGAACGCATCACGGCCTCACCGGCGATCTCAGGCAACGCACTGATCTACCGAACCGACTCGAATCTATTTTGCATCGGGGCATCTGCCGAACGATGAAGAGATCGTCGAGGCTCGCGCAGAAGACTTGGTCCTTCGATGACGATTCCACTCGAAACTGAGCGTCTGATTTTCCAAGACTGGACGGCCACAGACTTGGAGCCATTTCATGCCCTCTGCGCGGACCCCAGCGTCATGCAATTCGTCGGCGATGGCGAACCCTGGTCGCGGGCAAGAACTGATCAATTCGTCGCGACCGCCCGCGAGATGTCGCAGACTCTGGGGTTCTGCCGATGGCCGGTGATCTACAAACCCAGCTCGGCGGTGATCGGCTTCTGCGGTTTCGTTCCGGCGAGCGATGGTGCGGAGATCGGTTGGAGACTGGCCAAAGAGTCTTGGGGGCGAGGCTTGGCGACCGAAGCCGCCCGCGCGGTCCTGAAACATGGATTCGAGACGCTCGGATTCCAACGCATCATTGCGACGGTGCAGGCACCGAATACTGCGTCCATTCGAGTCGTTGAGAAACTCGGAATGAAAGCAGAATCGACGTTTCAACGAGGCGGACGAGAAGTGATTCTGTTTTCCATCAGCCGTCCGAATTGAAGAGACCGATTCGCCGCCCGGTCACGGCCGCTCCCAAACGGCGGGCAACTTCTTCGACATCTCTCCGTAAGTCTGCGAGACCACGAAGCCGCTGGCTTGTGACATGTAGAAGATGCGTCCGTTGGAAACGACTGCTCCCAAGCACTCGCGCGAGTCGATTGCCGGGCCGGTCGAGACCAGCTTGCTGTCTTGCGACAGGTCGATCATGTCCATGTTCGCACCGAGGATGTATGGCTCGGACAACGTGAAGCGGCAGCAGGCATAGTTGTGGCCCACGCCGCCGATCACCTTGCCGGATTCGCGATCAAAGACGTTGCCTCGGCCACGCAGCGCATTCGAGAAGATGAATTGTTCCCCCACGCTGACGACATTCAGAGCGGACGTCACCGCCTCGGACTTCCAGATCAGCGAGCCGTCCTTCGCATCCAGGCACCACACGAAACGATCCTTCGTGGTTTCAATCGCTGGGTTGTAGCCGCCGATGTAGATGCGACCGTCGCGTGCGCTCAGCGTGCATTTGGCGGTGACGTAATACTTGGTCGAGAGCCAATTCACCTTACCGGTCGCCGGGTCCATGCAGGCGGTCAAGCCGTTGTTGTCCGGCGGCAAACCACGACGAACTCGCTGACTGGCGGCGAAGCCGAAGAACGTCGAGTAGAAAAGTTTGCCATCCAGCAAGCAGATGCCGCAGTCGTTACCGCCTCGGCCGTATTCGGAGAAATCTTTCCCCCAGACCAGCTTGCCCGTGTCCAAGTCCCACGCCCACAGCAGCGGGTGATTGTCTTTCGGGTAATAGGGATTGTCGTTCGAGTAAATCCAACTCATGACCTCTTCGTTGTCGCGAGCGGCTTCGGGTGTCCCCTTGAACGTGAAAGGCTTCTCGGTGCCTTGCGGAGCGTAACTGCCGGAACCGGACGCATAGATCGCGACGTTGCCATGCACTAGCGGCGGAAATTGACGGCTCCAACTGGGCGAGCCGGTGAACGGTGCTTCCCACAGCAGTTTCCCTGTGGCCGCGTCGAGACAGCGCATCAGCGACCGCTTGATGCCCGCCTGCGGGATCAGCAACTTGCCGTTCACGTACAGCGGCGATGTGAACGACAAATAAACGTCAGGCCAATGACGTCGCCACAATAGCCGGCCGGTGTCTTGTTCCACCGCGATGATTTGGCCCTCGGCCGTGTGCGAGTACAGCCGACCTCCGCCGCACACCGGCAGATGCTTAACCGTCCCTTCGAGTCGCCGAGCCCAGCGCATTCGCAGCGGAGGTTTCAGTCCTTGCGCGTTGGAGTTCGTGCCGCCGAAGTCGCCGTAGTTCGTGTACCAATCAAACTTCGCATCCGCGAGTCGCCCAGTCAGCGGACTGCGGATTTTCCAAACTTCCAAATCCTGCTTCGGCAGCGATGCTTTTCCGTCGGGACCAAGCACGTAGAGATAACCGTCCTCGCTACCGACATAGATCCGCCCATCAGCCACCGCGATCGGAGCCGTGATTGGCGCGCCAAACGCCGTTGCGAACGAAAACGTTTCTCCGCCAGTCAACGGCACGACATACAGCTTCCCATCCAGTCCGCCATAGATCGCGTGGTCACGAGTCAGCGCCGGCGGACAAATCGAAGCCGCCGGGCAGAGCACCTCCGGCTTTTCTTCGCCGGCTTTGTGACGGCACAGACCGAGTCCCTCTTCGGGCTTCACTCGATACACGTCGCCGCCGCGAATGCTGACCGAGGCGAAGCTCAACAGGCCGGGCAAGTGAATCGCGGTTTGAGTTCCCTTCACGAAATCCGTTTCGATGGCGTCCTTGTTGAGTTTCAGGATCTCGACGCGACCCGCGTTGTCGCGTCGATGCCATTGCACATAGACGTTGCCGGCCTCGTCAGCGCTTTGGCCAAAGGTGGCGGGGAACTCGGACCCATCGTAGGCCGGAATCTGACCGACCACGCGAAGCTGCGGATGATCGCCAGCATCGTCGAGGAACACTGTCCGCCCACCTGCCGGAATGACGATCGTCTTGTCGACCAGACATAAGTCGCGCGAGCAAACAAAATGATCGCGCCACGTCACGCGATCCTTGCGCTGAGCGAGCCACTCCTCGCCGCTCCACCGGTTGCCATCGAACTTGACCACTTCCTTCACGAAGTCCCAAGTCCAAGCGACCGCGCCATTGGGTTCCACCGCATAGACCTGCGCGCCAAGCGTTGCGAAATAAACGCGATCCGCTCCCACAGCGGGTGAAGACAGAATCGGTTCATGGCAGTCGATCTCGCGAACAACGGCTCCCGTCTCGCGATCGAGCACATAGTAAAAACCAGCCGCCGTGCCGACATGCAGATACTTCCCGACGACCGCCGGAGCCGCCACGTTATTGCAGTTCCCCGCGCCTCCGCGTGAAGCGAACTTCCACAGCACCTTGAGCGTCGTCGCATCCAGCGAGAACACGACGCCCGATCCGTCGATGACAAACACTTTCCCATCGCTGACGACCGGCGACGCGAAGACCCCGTCGGTCAGCGGAATCGCACCGATCAGTCCCACGGGAGTCTGCACCGACGTCGCTGGCACATTCCCTGACCGCAATGCGTTCCCTTGCAATTGCCCCCAGTCGTCAGCGGCCAAGACGCCGCTCGCGGACAACACCAAGAACATCAACGCAGAGTATGCTCGCATGGGATGTGTCTCCGATAACTCTTGGAAGGAACGCGATACCCACCGGTTGAGGGGTCAGGTGTTCTGATTTCTGTTTTGGTTGCCCCATCGCCGTCGACTCAATGGCACAACCAAACTCGGAACCACGGTTGGCTCCATTTGCGACGCCAAAACAGAAATCAGAACACCTGACCCCGGCTAGCGAGCAATTCACGCTGCTTGTAGTGCTCGATCCGAAAGCTGACAATCAACCGACAAGTGGAAGTTGATTGGTGCTGAATCACAAGCTCGTGGAGCGGAGAAATGCTATGGCTAATAGGCGCAAGTGGGTCGGCGTTGGTTTGACGTTGCTGAGCTTGGCGGTCGTCGCAGCGTCGCTCACCACCGGGAAGGCGGACGACGCCAAGACATTCGACGATCAATTCCGGCCGCTATTGGCTCGGCATTGCGTGGATTGTCATCGCGGAGACAAGCCCAAGGGGAATCTCCGGCTGGACAATCTGACGCTGGACTTAGCGGATGCCGCCACTCGCAAGCATTGGACCACTGTGGTCGAGCGACTGCGTGCCGGAGAAATGCCACCCAAGACGAAACCGCGTCCGCCGGAGAAGGAAGTTCAGAGTCTGATCGACTGGCTGGCCCCGCGCGTGACCGCCGCCGATGCCGCCGCACGGGCTGCTCAGGGGCGTGTGATCCTCCGCCGGTTGAATCGGAGCGAGTACGAGAACACCGTCAACGATCTGCTCGGCATCAATGTCAGCTTGAAAGAGCAGTTGCCTGCGGATGGCTCGGCCAACGGGTTTGATAATGCCGGCGCGGCGCATCACACGTCGTCGTTCTTGATGGAGAAGTATCTCGAAGCCGCCGACGCCGCCTTGAACATGGCGATCGCCAACCGGCCCAAGCCGCCGCCGCGGATCGACAAGCGTTACAGCCTCAAGGACGGGCATCCGGTCCGAGGAACGACCGAGGACGTGTATCGCTTTCTGGAGGACGGCGAGGTCGTCTGTTTCTGTTCGTCCGAATGGCACAACGTCGAAATCTCCACTTTTTATCCGCCGGACGCCGGCAACTATCGCTTCCGCATCTCCGCGTCGACCATTCAAGGCGAGGGCAAGCCGGTCACATTTCGAGTCACCGCCAGTGGCACGCGCCTGACGGGCACGAGCGGACTCATCAGTTACTTCGACGCCCCGCCCGATAAACCGACCGTGTTCGAGTTCGTCCGCTACATGGAACCGCGGACCACCATCACGATGCTCCCCTACGGATTGGCCGGGGCGAACACCGTGAAGCAAACCGGCGGCGAATACTGGAACGGACCCGGCCTCGCGGTCCAGTACGTCGAGGTCGAAGGCCCGCTCAACGAGACTTGGCCTCC
>CAMDDX010000210.1 GCA_945893075.1 Planctomyces sp. SH-PL62
GAGTTGGCTACGACGCTTTGCCATCACGCGACTCAAGCATCATCCGCTCAAAGAAAGTCTGCGAGGCAAGATGCAAATCGCCGGCTGGAACGACGACTTCCTCGCGGAAGTCCTCACAGGTCAACAACTTTGATACGCGCTGGCCGTGAATAGACTCCCCCCCTCTCCGCATGAGAAATTTGCCCCTTAGCAACCCGTAGTCAAACGGTTAGTTGCAAGGGGCAGTTTCGTTTGTCCCAGCGAGCGAGACAAACACTGGGACAAATCTGAGCCGTGAACTCGCTGAGTTGTCCCGCCATCAATGGTTCTCGCTGCGTTGATCACGGTCGCAATCTTGTTTGTCCGTCATCACCGAGTCGATTGAACTGGACGACATGGATTTTGGGTAGTTCAAGATCGTGCTCGACCGGAGCGATCCAAACGCCACGAAGCCGTATCAGTTGATCTCGCTGGAGTCAAACTTGGCGGCTGGCGATGACGACGTGACTCATCCTTACGTTCAGGGCCGGGCGCTTTATGAAGGGGACGGCCGCGTGCCGATTCCGAGCGCTTTGCGTCAGGGACGGCTGTGTGATTTCTTCCTGCTCGAGTAGCAGGTCTTGCAAACCTACAACGCGGGCAGTGCCTTGTGCGGGATGCAGCCACGGTTTTTGTAAGGAGTGCCTCATCAATGGATCCTGCGAAGAGTGTCGAGAGTCCGACGACGAGACCAGCCACCGGAACGATTCGCTCGCGTGTGGATTCACACGCTTCCGGGCAACTCTGCCTCGCCGCTGAGGACGTGTCGTTCTTACTGGAGGTGATCCCGCGATTGCCGACAAAGACCGACCAGCAAGGACGGATCACGCTGGACCTCAAGGGCCAAGTCGCGATGCTCGCGAAGGGACACGGCTCATCGCCAGTCACTCAAGTCGTACTGCGGAATTCGCATCGCAGCGGCGACGAAATGCGGCTCAACTACGGATTGGCAGTTCTTGGTTTGCTCCGCGCAACTCGGCTTTCATGAGATCGAGTTGCATGGTCCCGAATCCCCAGGCGTCTGCCGCGATGAACGTCGCATCTAACTCTGGTCCGTGCTCGACGAGGCCGCCGCGTTGTCGGCCGGCCCGGACATCGGAGTCCACTCGCATCACTGAAAGAGCGAAAGCAACGCTCTAATAGGACCACGGATTCAAAGACCGCAGGTTCTCTCAGCAATTGTGCCGGTCGTAGTAATTATCGCGAATGAAACCAAATGCTCATTGCGTTCTGAATGACGAATGGTACAAGTGGTCCCGTCGAGTCGTGGTGAGTTTCAAAACTCCTGCTCGATGCTTTCGGACGACTAAATAAAGCGCAACTCGGCTGGTGCCGGTGGGCGCGATAAAGAGTAAGCCGACGTGAGGGAATCCTGCGGGGGTTCCGTCACGTCGGTTTTTTTTTGCTTGTGTGAAGATTCGGACGACTAGATAAGGCGCAATCCGGTCCCAGGCCGGTGGGCGCATTAGTGGGTAGGCCGACGTGATGGACTCCTTCCGGGATTCCGCCACGTCGGCCTTTTTTTTGGCTTGTGGTGACGAGCAACGCTCGCACCCAACGGAGACCCAGGCGATGAGCAAGCACGATTTCACCGTGACGCAACAGACCACCGAAGTGGCGGACATCTTCCAACGGCCGAGGATGGTTCAGGCCCCCAAAGCGATGGCTTCGGCCCTCAGCGAAGACCGGCTGGCCGGCACTTTGAACAAGTTCGTGACGCCGTCCGGGAAGGCTCTGGCCTGGAGTCCCAAAGAGACCGTCCAGGTGCAGAAGTTTCACCGACGGCTCTTTACCAACTCCTCCGAATTTATGCGGACAGAGAGCGTGCCGATCACAGATCGCCAAGTGCGCGATGCGGCCACGGAAATCAAAACGGCAATGGGAGCCGTCGTGCATGCGTTTACGACGGGGGCGATGGTGCAAGTGTTTCGGCACGCCCCAGACGCGCTTCCCGATACGGCCAAGGACGGTGATTCGATCGTCTCTGAAAAAACTTAACGCGGAGATGCATCATGTTTTCTTTGAACCTTGCTTGGCTCTTCGGAAGCTCCTGGTCCCGCAAGCAGACCCGCCGAACGCCGGTTACAAAACGTTTCACCCTGCCGGAGGCGATCCTTCGCGTGGAGTCTCTGGAGGAGCGCCTGTTGCTCACAGTGAATCTAGGAACGGCGGAGAGTTTCGCGGTTCTGGGTGCCTCGACGGTGACCAATACCGGCCCGACCACCATCACCGGAGACCTGGGTTTGTTCCCGGGGACTTCGATCACGGGCCTTGCGAGCATCACGCTCAACGGGAATGTGCATCAAACGGATGCGGTCGCGCAGCAGGCACAGGTTGATGCCACCGCCGCGTTCATCGACCTCGCGGGCCGAACGACCAACTTTGGCCCCTTTAGCCCGACGGACCTTGGTGGACAAACCCTGGTGCCAGGAGTTTATAAATATTCGTCGTCGGTTGGGTTGACGGGCATACTGATTCTCAACGCTGCGGGTGATCCGAATGCGGAGTTCATTTTCCAGATCGGGAGCACGCTCACGACCGCAAGTGGCTCGTCGGTTGTCCTGATCAATGGCGCTGACGGTTGCAACGTCTTCTGGCAGGTCGGCAGTTCCGCGACTCTTGGAACCACCACTGGGTTCGTAGGGAGCATTCTCGCAAGCGAGAGCATCACCCTCAACACCAATGCAACAATCACGGAAGGCAGAGCCTTGGCTCTAAATGCTGCCGTGACCCTGGATACCAATGTGGTCTCCATCGGTGCCTGCGGCAGCATCGCCTGGGAGAAGCGAGCCACCGACACCAATCCGGTGCTGCTGGCGGGAGCGACGTTCGTGATCAGTCCCGATCCGTTGACCGGTGCCGGCACGCTGACCGTGGTCGATGGCGGCGCGAACGATGCCGACGGATTGGCCAACGGCATACTGCAAGTCAACAACGTGTTGTTGGGAACCTACACGATCACCGAGACCATCCCGCCAACCGGCTTCGGCCTCGACGACGACGCCACTCGAACGGTCACGGTCACTGCCAGCGAACTGAATGTGGTAATCGGCGTGCAAGGAGTCGATGACGTCGGCGATACCAACGAGTCCGACTTCCACAACCGCTTGGGTTCGGGCAGCATCACCTGGGAGAAGCGGGCCACGGACACCAACCCGGTGCTGCTGGCCGGAGCGACATTCGAGATCAGCACCAACCCACTGACCGGTGTGGGAACACTGATCGTGGTCGATGGCGGTGCGAACGATGACGACGGTGCGGCTAACGGAATTCTGCTCATCAACAACGTGCTGCAGGGAACCTACACGATCACCGAGATCGTGCCCCCGCCCGGATTCGGCATCGACGACGATGCCACTCGAACGGTTACGGTCACCGACATGGAACCGAATGTGGTGATCGGCGTGCAAGGCACCGATGACGTCGGCGACACCGACGAGTCCGATTTCCACAACCGCTTGGGGACAGGCAGCATCGCTTTTGAGAAACGGTCGACTGACACCAACCCGGTGCTGCTCGCCGGAGCGACGTTTGAGATCAGCACCAACCCACAGACCGGAGTCGGGACGCTGATCGTGGTCGATGGCGGCGCGAACGATGCCGACGGACTGGCCAACGGCGCGCTGCTCATCAACAACGTGTTGCTGGGAACCTACACGATCACCGAGATCGTGGCTCCGAACGGTTTCGCGATCGACGACGTCGCCACTCGTACCATCACGGTCAGTGCCAGTGATCTGAATGCCGTGATCGGCGTACAAGGGACGGATGACGTCGGCGACTCCGATGAATCCGACTTCCACAATCGGCTGGGGAGCATCGCTTGGGAGAAGCGGGCTACCAACAACAACCCGGTGCTGCTGGCCGGAGCAACGTTTGAGATCAGCGCCAATCCGTTGACCGGTATCGGGACACTGATCGTGGTCGATGGCGGCGTGAACGACGCTGATGGCTTGGCCAACGGCGTGCTGCAAGTCAACAACGTGCTGCTGGGAACTTACACAATCACCGAGACCGTGGCCCCGAATGGCTTCGCGATCGACAACGATCCCACTCGTACGATCACCGTCAGCGCCGGCGATCTGAATGCCGTGATCGGCGTGCAAGGCGTGAATAACGTCGGCGACACCGCGGAGTCTGACTTCCACAACCGGATCTTGATCGTCCTCGGGATGGGTAAGAGTCCGATCACTCCGCAATTTGTCCGAGTGATCGACGAAGAAAGCGGAGAGGTGCTGTCACAGTTCGCACCGTTCGGGAACACGTTCCAGGGGGGATTCGGATCGCGACCGGCGATCTCACGGGTGATGGCATCGACGAGATCATTGTCGCTTCGGGTTGGAGCATTGTTGGGCAGGTTCGCGTTTACGACCAAATTGGCGGCCTGCTGACGTCATTCCAACCGTACGGTTCGAGTTTCATCAACGGCGTCCAAGTCGCGGTCGGCGACGTCGATGGCGACGGATTGAACGACATCATCACGGTTCCCAGTTGGGGACGTGCCGAAGTGAAGGTGTTCCAGAATCTCGGTGTTGTCAGCGGAGTCCCCACGTTCAATGCGTTGCTTCCCTACCGAGATTTCCTCGCATTCCCCTCGACGTTTATCGGCGGCGCGGTGGTTGCCGTGGCCGACATGGGAAAACTCACGGGCAGTTCTTTTGACAACACGACTCTGGACGGCAAGGCGGAAATCGTCATCGGAAGCAATGCCGGCATGAAGGCCACCGTGAAGGTGTTCGACGTGAGCGGCTTGATCACACCGACTCCGAACGCCGTGCCCGCGGCCGTTGCGACCATCACCCCATTCAGCACCACCCCGGCTGGTTTCCGAGGCGGAGTGTCACTCAGTGTGGCGCGGATCAACGCCGATCTCGTTCCGGATATCGTGGTGGGTGCCGGCTCCAACGGTGGTTCTCTCGTGGACGTTTTCGCATGGAGCAACACCTCAAACGCCACGTTGTCGAGCTTATCCGCGAATGGCCTTGGCTTCGCCGCGTACACGGGCCCGAATCGAATCGCACCGGTTCAGGTCGCGGCACTCGACACCAACGGTGACGACATCGCAGATACGATCCTCACCGCGCAGGGACCGAGTGGGACCACGGGCCAGATCCGTGCGTTCAACATTACCAGCGTCTCGCCGCTCGTGGTGTCTTCCGCCACGGTGATCCCTGGCAGCTACCTGGGCTCCTTCTTCATCGCGACGCTCACCAATCCCTCGCCCCTCTTGCCTCTGGCTGGGCCGCCCCCGACCAAGTTCTACGTCGTCAACGACGCCGCGATGAATCAGACTTTCGAGTACGAATCGAACGGCAACTCGGTCGAGAACTACGGTCTCAACAGCGGTAACTCGGCCCCGCGCGGAGCCGTCAGCACAGTGGCGGGTGATCGAGTCTGGGTCGTCGACGCGAATCGCAGAGTCTATGTCTATGACACCAGCGGCAGCCTGTTGGGTTCCTGGATGGCCGGCACGCTGGCCAGCAATGCCACCGTCGAAGGCATCGCCAACAACGGCACCGACATTTGGATCGTCGATGCCAGAAGCGACAAGGTCTTCAAGTACGCCAATGCCGCCGGCCGCCTCATCGGTAGCCAGAACGCGGCCAGCAGCTTCAACCTGAATAGCGGCAACACGAGCCCCAAGGACATCGTCACCGACGACACGAACTTGTACGTCGTCAACGATGCCGCGATCGACAAGGTCTTCAAATACACGCTGGCCGGCTCGCTGGTCGGAAGCTGGACGATCACTGGCGGCGGCGGTGCCCCGACCGGCATCACGCTCGATCCCGCTGCTCCGAGCAACCTCTGGATCGTCGATAACAACACCGACCGAATTGAGCAGTACGACAACGCCGTCAGCCGAATTTCCGGCTCGCAGACTGCTTCAACCACCTTCGCCTTGGCCGTCGGCAATACCAATCCGCAAGGCATCGCCGATCCGCCACCGCACTCGAACGGTGCCGCCAATGCCGCCATTCATGACGCGGCATTGCTGTCCTTGATGGATGAGTTGGATTGGCTGACGCCCGCTGGGATCAAGCGGCGGCGATAACCGCATCGCTGGCTGCTCGCCCGCCACGGTGAGCGAACGACTCACGCCCAGATGCCGCCTGCGGAGTTGTGTGTTGCCACATTCGCAGGTGTTAGTCATCACTGGGTCGAAGCGATGTTGGCTCACCGCCGGTTAAATGGCATTCGAAATTGGTTTTGCCAATGCACGCGACCGAGAACAGCCCCTTCCGTTCCGAAGACCGATGCTCTATCCAATTGAGCTAGGGGTGCGAATGTGACAACGCAGTTGGTGGCGAACGGAGAGCGGACTTTAGCCCGCGACGGAACAAAGTTAAGGAGCGGTCATCAATCGGGTGAGTCGAATTTCAAACCTTCGATTCTCTACCTCAATCGACGGTTAGCACAGCTTCCTTCTGTGAAGCCGGGCCACGTCGATTCAGGAATCACTCCCTGCCTCGACGTCTCTGCATTGAGATTCCGGGAGGCGTCGATCACGTTCTGAATCACGGAGTCGATCGCGAGGAAATCGCAAACCGTCAGTCTTACTTGATGCTGAAGGTTGGGGTTCAAAGAGTGGCGGGGACTGATTGTCCGCGATACGTTGACTTCGCAACTGCCCGACCTTTCCTGTCCGAGTTGTTCAATGCCGAAAGAAGCCGCCAGCAGGGGACCACGTTTCCCCAACGATGCTCCCGGGCTCGTGGCTGTGCTCAACAACCGCGCGGACTTTGAACGCGCAGAACTGGAGCACTGGTATCGCATCACTGAGCCGGATGGGACCAGACAATTGCGGTTGTTCTGACTGATGTGGCGGATTGTTCGAGACCTGACAAGCCTTGAGGCTGGACTCGGAAGCGATTGAAATGGGACCAATGCCGGGCGAATCAAGTTGAGAGCCGCTCGAATTCGCCAGTCCAGTGAATTAGCCGCGAACGATGTGGGGGAAGCGTGATGCCTAGTCCAATTGTTAGAAGCCGTCGAGTTGGTCTGCTCATCCTTGCGGCTCTCTCAGTCGCTTGCCTCGGCGGAAATGAGGCTGCGTGGTCTCAGGCAGCGAAAGCGAAAGGTAAGGCCGCCGCCAAAAACCTGCCGGAGTTGGAGGACGACTACTTCAAGTACGCCGTCGCACTGCTCGGCGAGGAATCGCCCATTGCGGCGGGAAAGACGGTGACTCTCTTTCAGTCCAACGGCAAGACGCTGGCGGAAATGGAAATCACCGACACGCAACTCGGCAAAGGAGACGAAACCGTCAAGCAGTTCTCGATTCAGGACGCCGACGGGAAGAAGAAGCAAAAAATGGCCAGCGGTCTGGTGGCTCGCCTTCGATCAGGCGATCGGGATTACGACGTCACACTCGATCCCGCGAAGAAGGGACACGTCTTGATCGACGTCACTCAGCGAGACCTCGATATCAACGTCAAACTGAAAGCCGCCCGCCATCGACTTTGGGGTGACGCCACGGACGAGGAACGAGCCAAGACCATCACGGATTACAAAGAGTTCCTGCAGCGCGTGCAGGCCAGCTATCAATTTCCGATGCGGCTGACGGAGACGAAGTTCTTCTTGTTCTTCACGGACATCCCGGCCAATCAAGTCGCTCCCTACATCACCAACCTGGATGCGATGTACTCCGAGCTTTGCAAAGGGTTCGGCGTGCCACTGGGAAAGAACATTTGGTTGGGGAAGTGCATCATCGTCGCCTTCTTGGACAAGGGGGCGTTCCATGCTTTCGAGGAAAAGTTTATGGACAATCCGAACGCGGAAGGGGCGGCCGGAATTCATCATTCCAGCACGGACGGCCGGGCGCTGATTGCTTGCTTCCGTGGCAACGATCCCACGTTTTTCGCGAAGGTCATGGTGCATGAGACGGCCCACGGCTTCATACACCGCCTGCGGTCGAACGTGGATATTCCTCCGTGGATCAACGAAGGGGTGGCCGATTGGGTCGCCGCGATGATCGTGAAGAACAGCCCCACGGTGGCTCAGCGACAGAAAGCGGGCATCGAACTCATTCGTCAGACTAACACGCTGGGGGAGGGCTTCTTCATGGAGAATGCGCACCTCTCGTCAACTCAATATGGCATTGCGTCGAACCTGACGAACTTCATGTTGCAAATTGATCCGGGCCGATACCGAGCGTTCATTCTCGGAATCAAAGAGGGCTACTCGCTCGAAGAGTCACTGGCTCGCAGCTACGGCCTGACGCCGGGCGACTTGATTGGCAACTACGGCCGCTCGATCGGCATGGCCAACTTGCGGCCTTGACCGAAGTATTCGCGGATGAAGTCCATTCGGTCCCCCTCGTGGCGGATGAGCTGGACCAGCGCGAGCAGTTTTTCTTGATCCCGCCGCAACTTGATGGCGAGACGATCCCGATCCAGCAGTTCGTCTGGCAGCGCTGACAGGACTTCGAGCTGTAGCGACTCGTCATCCCAGGTGCCTTCGATGACGCCATAGCGTTCGAGCATTCCGAGCACGGTCTCCAATCGGTGGTCGTGTTTATGCTTGGCGTGTAGTTGGTCGCGCAACCAGTCGAGACCAAAGGCGGTGGCTCGTTCGTGATCGTGAGCCACGAAATCATAGACGCGGTGATAGAAGTCGGCGTCGGGGTTGCTCCAGCGAATGAACTCCATTTGGGTCGTGAGGTCCGCTTCGTCGTACAGCAACAGGCAATCGGAAGCGAGACCGTCGCGGCCCGCGCGGCCGATCTCTTGATACCAGGCTTCCATGGAGCCGGGAATCTCGGCGTGGAGGACGAACCGTATGTCTTCTTTGTCGATCCCCATGCCGAACGCCGGCGTGGCGAGCACCAGCGGACAATGTCCTTGCATGAACTCGTTTTGAATGCGGCGGCGGTCGTTGCGTTCGAGATCGCCGTGATAGCAAACATGCGGCACCCGCCGCTGACGCAACAGTTCGCTGAATCGTTCCAGCGTGCGGATCAGCGTGAAATAGACAATCCCGCTGCCGTGGCCGACGCTGCCAGCGTCGGCTCGGACGCTGGCAGCGTCCGCCACGTCACGCACCGCGAGGATGTGTTCCAACTTTTCGTCGTCGCCCCAGACTTCTTGTACGTCGAGCCGCAAGTTGGGCCGCTCGATCCCTTCGTGAAAGAGTTCGATCTCGTCGGGTTGCAAACCGAGTTGCCGCACGATGTCCGTCTGGACGTCCGGAGTGGCGGTGGCCGTCAAGGCGATGGTCGTCGGCTGGCCGAGCAATTCGCGAATCTCGATCAGGCGTGAGTAGTCCGGGCGAAAGTCGTGGCCCCACTCGCTGATGCAGTGCGCTTCATCGACGGCCAGCAACCGCACCTCGCGCCGAGCGATGACCTCAAGAAACTCCGGCTTCCGAAACCGTTCCGGCGTGACGTACAGCAGCCGAAAGCGGCCCTCGGCAACTTCGGAGTATCGCCGCTCTCGCTCCTCGCGCGAGAGGGACGAGTTGATGAACGTGGCTTCGATGCCTTTGGCTCGCAGCGCGTCCACTTGGTCCTTCATCAGCGCGATCAACGGCGACAACACCAACGTGACTGCTCGTCGCTGTGGTTGCTCATCGTCGCACGGCAGCAACGCGGGGATCTGATAGCACAGCGACTTTCCCGCTCCGGTCGGCATGATGACCAGGGCGTGGCCGCCGCCGAGCAGTCGTTCGATGATCGCTGCCTGCGACCGGCGAAAGGACTCAAAGCCAAAGAATTGATGAAGCGCGTCTTTCGGGTTCATAACCTCAGCCTAAGACGATTCTCGCCACGCTGTAGTAAATCACGCCGCCGCTGATATCGACCAAGGCGGCGATCAACGGGTTGGACATCATGGCCGGGTCCATGCCTAGTTTCTTGAATGCCAACGGCAGCAATGTGCCGGCGATCGAACCCATCCAGACCAGCATGAAGACCGTCATCGCAACGACCATCGCCTTCGAGGGATGTTCGAGGAACATCGCCAGCAAGAACGCCTCAATCATCAGCGCGAATCCGAGGATCGTGGCCATCAGAAGTTCGCGGCCGAGAAGCCGAACGCAATCGGCTCGCGAGAGCGATTCCAGCGTCAGCGCGCGGATCACCAGGGTCGCCGATTGCGAGCCGCTGTTGCCTCCGCTGGCCAGCACCAGCGGCAGGAACGCGACGGCCCATTCCGCTTCGGTGGCATTGGGGCGGAAGTGCTTGAGTGCGGTCGCCGACAAAAAACCGGTCGCCAACAATCCGACCAGCCACACGCCGCGCTTCCAGACAATCTGTGTCAACGGCGTGGCGAGGTAACTGTCTTCGAGGGGCGACATGGCACCCGCGCGATACACGTCTTCGGTCGCCTCTTCTTGCAGCACGTCGATCACGTCGTCGTGCGTGATGATGCCGACCAGGCGATTTTGATTGTCGGTCACGGGGATCGCCAGGAAGTCGTACTTCGCCATCACCTGAGCGACTTTCTCTTGATCGTCATCGACACGCACGGCGAAGACATCTCGCTCCATGATGTCGTCGAGCTTCGCATTCGGCCGCGCGAGGATCAGCGTGCGCAGTGTCACGAAGCCGTCCAGTTTGCGGTCGTCGTCCAGAATGTAGATGTAGTAAATCGTCTCGCGGTCGGGGGCTTGCCGACGAAGCTGATCGAGGGCCTCGGCCACCGTGATGTGTTCCGGCAGCGAGGCGTAGTCGGTCGTCATGATCGAACCGGCGCTGCCGTGCGGGTACGACAGCAGACGGCGGATGTCGTTGCGTTCGGCCTGAGCCATCAGCGGCAGCAGCGCCTCCACATGCTCCGGGTCCATTTCTTTGAGCAGGTCCACGCGATCGTCGGGAGCCATCGTCTCGATCAGCTTCGAGAGATGCGCACGTTCGATGCTCTCGACCAATTGCATCTGTCGCTTGGGCTCGAAGTACCCAAAAATTTCCGCCTGCTTCTCGAACGGCGCGCTGGCGAGCACCGACCAAATCTCGGACGGCGTGACCGTGTCCAGCACTTCGGCGCAAGTCGCGGGGTGCAACGCATCGAGGAATTCGCGCAGCCCAGCCGTATCGTTGATTTGCAACAGTTCACGCAGTTCGGGTTGCAACAACTGTCCGAGCATGGCGGACTCCGTTCGTAGCCTGACTCTCCGAGTCGGGTGGCTTCCTCAAAGTGCCCGACTCGGAGAGCCAAGCGACGGGGCGTGAACGACCAACAAAATCGCCCCGTGGGAAGACCCGACGGGGCGAGAGGTGAATTGATTCGCAGCCGATTCGCGAACTCGATCAACGCTTCGAGAACTGGAAGCTGCGGCGAGATTTCTTGTGTCCGTACATTTTGCGTTCGACCATGCGGCTGTCACGAGTCAGGTAACCGCCGTCCGCGAGTGCTCCGTGCAGCAGCGGGTTCTTGGCCTGTAACGCGCGGGCGATGCCGAGCATCACAGCTTCGGCCTGTCCCGTCGGGCCGCCACCGTGAGCGAGCACCGAGATATCAACCTTGCCAACCAGATCAGTCGCCTTGAGCGGCGCGAGAACCGAGTTGCGATCCCGTTCGCCGACGCAGTATTCCGCCAGC
This sequence comes from Planctomyces sp. SH-PL62, assembly GCA_945893075.1. Taxonomy (GTDB): domain Bacteria; phylum Planctomycetota; class Planctomycetia; order Planctomycetales; family Planctomycetaceae; genus SXKJ01. The sequence goes on from CAMDDX010000210.1 coordinate 11,556, forward strand.
GGCCGACCATTGATCGTGACCACTCCGGTGCCATCCTTAAGTCGCACGCGAGCGACGGCTGTCTTGCGGCGGCCAGTCCCCATCGCCACGCCGTTCTTGTCGATCTTGCCGCGCACCAACTGCGGCAAACGGGGCTTCACTTCTTCCACGGCGACGGGCGCGCCGGCTTGTCCAAGGGTCAGATCGGCAGCCAAATCGGTCGCGACCGGAGCGGCTTCAGTGACTTGTTCTTCAACGACTGAATCTTCGTTTTCCATGAATCTCGATCCGATAAATCCTGCGGGTGGTTATTTCAGAAATGCCGGCAACTCGGTCGGCTGTTGAGCTTGATGCGGATGGCTCGGCCCGGTGAACAGCCTCAACTTGGCAAGCATGTCCCGGCCAAGCTTCGTCTTGGGCAACATGCGTCGTACCGCGTTCATCAACACGTCATCCGGCTTCTTGATCAGTCGATCCGCAGCGGTCATCGTTTTGCGACCGCTGGGAAAACCGCTGAACCGCTGATACAGCTTGGTCGCCGTTTTATTGGTGAAGTACGGAATCGACGGGTGAGTCATCTGCCGACCAGAGAACCGCACGCGTTCAATGTTGACGACGACGACGTAATCGCCGCTATCGACGTTCGCCGTGTAATCGGGTTTGTGCTTGCCCATCAGTACGGTGGCGATCTTGGTGGCCAACCGTCCGACAATCTGGCCGTCGCCGTCGACGACGAACCATTTCTTGGTGCAGGGAGCCGCTTGCTCCACAGTTAGGGCAAAGCTCTGGTGGTTTGGAGTTTTTAGACGCTTGATGGCCGGTGTTCGGGGAGTCGCGGTGGTCACGGAAGAATCCTTCAAAAGCCCTGCACAACATGTCACAGCCAGCCAGTTTTGGACGAAACTTCGTCCCCAGCCGGGCGTAAGGACGCGGCAAAGTAGCGACTGACTGCGGCCAGTTCAACCTCGCCGCCAGCGTTTCGTTGGCCATCACTCTCTTTGTCGCAACTCGCAGGTCGCCAGCCGACTCGCCGCCTCCAGCACGAAGGACGGCAGGAACCTCAAAAAGAAACTGGCGGCGTGTTGGGTCGTGTCGACGCGCATCCATTGGCGGGTCAATTTGAAGCGGATGCTGCCGTCGGCGTGGTCCGGGTTATTGCCAGCATGCCGGCAGCTTTTCGAGCGTCTCGAACGTCGTGTAGTTGGAACTGAAATCGTTGGAGAAAACGAAATTGGTGAAGGTGACGGTCATCGAGATGGACAGCCCTTTCACGTCATGCCAGAAACCGACGGGCAGGAACAACAGGTCTCCGGGGCCGATCTCACAATCGATCATGCGGACGTTCCGAAACTGCGGAAATCGAGCCGCGTCCACCGCTTCGGCGTCGACCTGCGAAAAGCAGTGCTAGCGCTGGCGGCTGATGTTGCCAGAAAAAATGCTGAGCCCGACGTTCTCAGAAGTTTGTCGTTGATCGACGAAGTCGAATCGTCTGCTATTCTGACGCACTTCCAGGACTTCGGATACATATTGTGGATGACTCTGCTGATTCAATCGAACGACCCGCTCCATCGGACGAGGCTCTCGCGAGCGCTGTCGAGATTGTCGAGCAGATTGCCGCGGATCGTGGTTTGCTCTCTCGGCTTTCGGAGGATGACCGTTGTCGGCTGGCGCAGGCGGCCGAACGCATCGTCAGCCCGGATCGCACGTCTCGAAAACGATTGATGCGGGCGTTCAAGCAGCGTGAGCAGGCCGTGATTTCTCGAAAGAAGGCGGAAGACGAACAGCTCTTGGCTCGCACGGGAATCCGAAATCCACTGGCAACGCGGCAGTTGAAAAAACCGTGTCCGCCGGCTCCCTTCGAAACAAAACTGCCGCCAACGGCAGTCGATCCGAAAGACGAACACTTCATCATTGATCGCCTGAGCGTTGCTCGGAGCTGTTACATCTGCAAACAGGGTTTCGATCGCGTCCATTTTTTCTACGACGCCCTTTGTCCGGGCTGTGCCGAACTGAACTGGGAGCGTCGGCAGCGGACGTTCGATCTGTCTGGTCGCTTTGCTTTGCTCACTGGTGGCCGAGTCAAAATCGGGTATCACGCCGCTTTGAAGCTTTTGCGAGCTGGTTGCCATGTCATCGTGACAACTCGATTTCCGCGAGATGCCGCCACCCGTTTCACGGCCGAAAACGACAGTTCCGACTGGACGACACGACTTCAGATTCACGGCGTCGATCTCCGACACACGCCCAGCGTTGAAGCCTTTGCGGATCATCTTTGTGAGACACTGCCGCGGCTCGACTTCATCCTGAACAATGCCTGCCAAACGGTCCGACGTCCGCCGGGATTCTACGGCCACCTGATGGCAGACGAGCGGAAGCTTGCGTCCGAACTGCCTGCTGCTGCCCGGCCATTGCTTGAATCGTACGAGGCGCTCCGCCGTAAGGGCGGCCTGCTGGAGTCAACCGATTCAACACTGCCGGTTCAGGTCGGTAGCAGCCTCGCGGG
>CAMDDX010000211.1 GCA_945893075.1 Planctomyces sp. SH-PL62
CTCGGGATGCACCGAGCGGCCGAGAACGGCGAGATTCAACTCCGACACATCCGGCCGAACAGAGCTGACTTTCATGACCACACCTTCGTTGGGAACCCGAAAACCACGAGCGTGCGCGGCCGATTCTAGTCAGGTCTTTCGACAGCACGAAAGCGGACGAGCGAACGATTTCCCAATGTCATTGAAGTTCGTCGTGATGACCGTTTCGACTATTGACAGTTCTCGGCGAGGGGTCGGGTGTTCTGATTTCTGTTTTGGCGTCACAAACGGAGTCAACCGTAGTTCCCAGGTTTGTCTGGCTACGTCGCTCGATGTTGATTGGATGGCCAAAACAGAAATCAGAACACCCGACCCCGGCTCACTCGTGTCCGAGCCTCCATCTCAAGCAACCGCTGTTTAAGGCTGATCCCTTGCGGGGCCGAGAAGCCGCCCAGCGCACCGCCGCTGCCGACAACACGATGACACGGAATGATGATCGGCACCGAGTTGGACGACATGACCGACCCGACCGCTCGTGCGGCTCGCGGTGAACCGACTCGCGCCGCGAGTTCTCCATAACTCAGCGTCTCGCCAAATCCGATCGCTCGCGTCGCAATCAGCACTTTCTTTTGAAACTCTGTCCGTTGCTCGGTCCGCACAGTGATCTTGTCGAACGAGACCGGCTTCCCGGCGGCGAATTCGGTCAGAGTCTTCTTCAACGCGGGATACCAGTTCGATTCCGCAAGCGGTTCATCGCCAAAGTGGCGACGCAAACTGGCCCAAGCATCCTCGGCACGGCGATGGCCGATCACCAATCGCCACACGCAGCGGTCTTGTCCAACCAGACCCAACCAACCCAGCGGCGTCGAAAAGACGCAAGCTTGAAGTCCCATCATCGCCTCCTTGAAAACCATTCTTTGACCTTGTCCGACAGCACCCCTAGAATGCGGCCGACGATAAACGAGGCCGAAGGACGATTGCCAGCCTTCGGCGAACATCTCTAGCGTGGGGGCCTCGCGGACGCCGGTCGGTGCGCATTGGACCTCACGCTTTTCTCGTCAAAGGACCGAAACATGTTGGCCTTCGACTCCTACGTCGATGACTTCTATTGCAATATGAACCTCAGCACCGAGATGCCGCTCCCGGCCGCTCGGGAAACGATTTTGGGCTTCTTCGAGCGAATCCAAAAGTCGTACCCGATGATGCGGAATTTTTATACCCGCGAGACCGGTGACTGCGTGCTGGAAGAAGACAAAGACCTCGGCCACCAGCGCTGGGTCTCTGTCGAACCAAAGCGTGTTTGCAGCGGATTCCTCAACCCGCCCGACATCGACACCGCCTTCGAGCAGCACCGCCTGACGCTGGAGTTGCTCCCGTACATGCTCTCGGTCAGCCCGCTCGACTGTGAGGCACTCGACTTCATGATGGGCTTCGACATGGCCTATCGCGGCAACCACGACGAACTCGTCGCCGAGGCGCTCGGCGGCTGCCCGGCCATCGACGGTTTGGTCCGCATCCCCGGTGCTCGGGTCATTAACTATGAGCCGGCCATCACGCTGACGCTGGACGAATCGTGCCGCATGCAAGCTCGGCTGCTGGTCGAGACGCGGACCAGCGCGTACCACGTCCGCCGCGGCGAATACCCGGAAGAGAACATCAGCGTCTATTTCACGCTGCGTCAGTACGGCAGTCTCGAACCGGGTGCGTCGTTCGAGCAAACGCTGGCCAACCTGCGCGCTCGCTGCGATGAAATGATTGAGGAATTAGTCGTCGAACCCATCTTGCGTCCGCTGGCGCAGGCCATCGCGACACGTTGAGCAGGCTTCGCGGAGAGCGCTCGATGAACGATCCCTCGCGACGCGGTTCGGTGAATGCCCCCCATCAATTTCGTTGGTGGTTGTCCGGCGGCCTCGCAGTCTTGGCCGTTGTGGTGTTGGGAATCTGGGCTCGCCGAACGCCGCAGCCCGACACACCCCAGCCGACGGCGTCGGATGTGTTTCCCTTGCCACCGATTTCCGAGAGTCCGTTTCTCAACACGAAGTTCGATGTCGCCTACGTCGGCAGCGATGCGTGTCGAACGTGTCACGCGGAGCACGACGCGGCGTTTCGTCACACGAGCATGGGCCGCTCGATGGCGGAAGTCGACCTGGATCGCGAACCGCCCGACGGCCGCTTTGAGCATCCGCTGTCAAAACGTCGCTACGAGGTTCGACGACAGGCCGGACAGATGTGGCATCGCGAGTTGCTGCTCGACGACGATCCTTCCGAGGTACTGCTCGCCGAGTTCCCAGTGAAGTACGTCGTCGGGTCGGGACATTATTCTCGAACGTACCTAGTCGAAGCGGACGGCTTTTTGGTGGAGTCGCCGATCACCTGGTATGCGTCGCGTAAGGCGTGGGGTATGTCCCCCGGTTACGACGTTCCCGATCACGCGGCATTCGTGCGACCAATCGGCGAAGGCTGTCTGACTTGCCACGCCAGCCGGGCCGACGCCGTCGAAGGGAGCCTGCATCGCATGGAAGTCCTCGAAGCGGCGATTGGCTGCGAGCGCTGTCACGGTCCGGGCGCATTGCATGTCGAACGGCATCGCAATCGACCCGCAGCGAGCACGACCTCCGCGCGGGGCAGCGAGGTCGATCACACGATCGTCAACCCGGAACACTTGCCGCGAGAGTTAGCCGAAACGATCTGCCAGCAATGCCATCTGCGCAGCGCCGCGATGGTGACTCAGCGCGGCCGCAAACTCACCGACTATCGTCCCGGCCTGCCGAGGGAAGACTCCCGTTTGGATTATTGGCTCGACGAATCGGACAAACCCATGACCGTCGTTGGGCACGTCGAGCAGTTGCATCTCAGCCGTTGTTATCAGAATTCCAAGACGCTCTCTTGCTTGACCTGTCACCGACCACACGCCTTGGAAGGCGAGGCCAACACTTCCAACCACAGCGCCGCCTGCCTGAGTTGCCATCAACCGGAGAATTGCCGAGTCGAAGAATCACAACGCCAGCGATTGAGTCCCGACAACGACTGCGTGGTGTGTCACATGCCTCGATCCGACACGGAGATTCCGCATCTCACATTCACACACCACCGCATCGGAGTGCATCCCACGTCCGAAAAACCGGTGCCAGCTCCAAAGCCGCAACAAATCCGGCCCGGAGTCTTGCGTCCCTTTTTCGACGTCTCGCGAGTCAGCTCCGTCGATCAATTGCGGTCGCTGGGCCTGGCCTATCTGGAAACGGCCAATCGCGAGACAGAGGCCCCCCTGGCGGATCAGTATCGGGATCGCGCATTGACGTTCCTGTCGCAGGCACACGCGATCGGATTGGACGATCCGATGCTCGACGTTTCGCTGGGGCGGCTTCGTTTCATTTTGGAATTGGGGGACTATCAATCGTTGGCCGAACGTGCGCTCAAACACGACGACATTGCCGGGCAGGATCGCTCTGACGCTTGGTTCTTGATCGCCGACGCGCACCTTAGTGCCGGACGATATCCGGAAGCCGTGTCGGCTCTGCATCGTCTCACTACTTTGCGGCGACAACATGTGGATTGGATGATGCTGGCGGACTGCGAACGAAAACTCGGAAACGAAGCCGCTCACAAAGCGGCGCTGCTCGCGGCGGTGCGCATCAATCCGCGGCTGTGGAAAGTCCATCAACGACTCGCCGAACTCTTCCGCGCCGACGGAGACCCCAAACAAGCCGAATGGCATGAACGCCGTGCCGTCCGGTGACGCGAAGGGGTCGGGAGTCTTTTTCAGGTCGGCCGCATATTCTTGTCCGACGGTTCTTGAGCAATCGGCCGACCTGAAAAAGACTCCCGACCCCGTCACTCAATACGAATCTCAGTGCATCACCCTTCGAATTACGGAGAACACCATGCAGATCAGCATCACCTACTGCATGCAGTGAAACTACAAACCACAGGCCACCAGTCTGGCGGCCGCGATCAAACAGAAGCTCGACGTCGACGCAACGTTGATCCCCGGCGGCGGCGGCATCTTCGACGTCGTGGTCGATGGCCGCCGCATCTACTGCAAGCAAGAGACCGGCCGCTTTCCAACTCATGATGAAGTGCTGGCGAAACTCACCTGAGCCACCAGTATTCAATAATCGCAGGTATTAGCCGCGAAGCGGCGACGGAGTTTAGCCGTGGGCGAAAGCCCACGGTTTTCGATACTCGTGGCCGATAAAGCCCCGATAGGGGCGACACCATCGCGTAAATCGCTTCCGAGCGTCGCCCTTCCAGGGCTTTGAAGTTCTTTCATCGTTTTTCCGTGGGCTCGCGCCCACGGCTAAACTCCGTCGCCGCTTCGCGGCTATCAATTGCGAAACTCAACTGACTTGGCGACGGGCTCGCATGACTGGGACTCTTGAGCATGGCGGCGTTATTCTGCCGCCGCTTTGCGAGACGCTCACCTAGAGGACGACATGAGTCACTCGTTGGAAAAGACGAATACTTCCGCCATGAATCCCGCTCCTCACAACCTGACACCGGCGATGGAGCGATACCTGGAAGTGAAGCGGCAGAATCCTGGCTCGATCCTGCTGTTCCGCATGGGGGATTTTTACGAGTTGTTCTTCGAGGACGCCCAAGTCTCCTCGAAAGTGCTGGGACTGACGCTGACCAGTCGCGACAAAGGCTCGCCCAACCCGATCCCGATGGCGGGGTTTCCGTATCATGCGCTGGAAGGCTATCTGCGGAAGCTGATCACGGCCGGGCATCGCGTCGCGGTCTGTGAGCAGATGGAAGACCCCAAGCTCGCGAAGGGCCTCGTGAAACGTGAGGTCACACAAGTCGTGACCCCCGGCACGCTGACCGATGAAGCGCTGCTCGACCCGCGTGAATCGAATTTCCTCGCCAGCGTCTGGCCCGGTCGATCTGGTGCGGTGGGCCTCGCGTGGCTGGAGGTTTCCACCGGGCGATTCCTCACCACCGATTTGCAGCCAGAACAATTGGCCGACGAGATCGCTCGCATTCGGCCCAGCGAGTGCCTGTACCCCGAACATCTCGCGAACGACGAGCGACTGCGGCCGTTGTTCGCACGCGGTGGAATGCTCAAGACGCCGCGAGCACCCTGGTGCTGGGCGGACGAGGCGTGTCGATCGGCGCTGCTCAAGCATTTCGGCACCACGACGCTGGAAGGCTTCGACATCGACTCAGCGGCGGATGGAGTCACCGCGGCCGGAGCGTTGCTCGAATACGTGCAAGAGATGCAGAAGTCATCGCTGGCCCACATCAGCCGGCTGGAACCATACCGTCGAGGAACTTCGCTGATCATCGACGAAGCAACACGAGCCAGTCTCGAATTGACCCGCACGATCCGCGAAGGCAAGCGAGACAACAGCCTCTTAGAGATCATCGACGAAACCGTCTCGCCGATGGGCGCGCGGCTGCTGGCCGAGTGGCTGTCGAACCCGTTGACCAACATTGCCGCGATCAATCGCCGGTTGGATGCAGTCGAGGAACTGACTCGCGACACGATGTTTTGCCGCGACCTTCGCGAAATCCTCGCCGAGACGTATGACCTGCAACGGTTGACCGCGAAGGTCGCAACCGGCCGCGCGAGTCCTCGCGACCTCGGCAGCCTGACGCGCTCACTGGCGTTGCTGCCCCGTTTGAAAGCCAAGCTCGCCGGGCGACAGAGCGTGCTGCTGCAATTGCTCGAAGCGGATCTCGATCTCTGCGCCGAGATTCGCAGCGACATCGACGCGACGCTGGTCGATGAGCCGCCATTGCTCACGACCGACGGCAGGATGATTCGTCCCGCGTTCAACGCGACGCTCGACGAACTCCGCGACCTCGCTCGCGGCGGCAAGGAATGGATCGCCAAGTATCAGGCTCAGGAGTCGGAACGGCTCGGCCTGCCGAATTTGAAAGTCGGCTTCAACAAAGTCTTCGGTTACTACCTGGAAGTCACTGCCGCACAAGCCTCAAAGATTCCAGCGGAATACATCCGCAAGCAGACGCTCAAGAACCAAGAACGCTTCATCACACCGGCGTTGAAAGAATACGAAGACAAAGTCCTCCGAGCCGAAGAGCGCGCGATCTCGCTGGAACAAGAACTCTTCAACGCCCTGCGCGAACGAGTCGCTCGCGCAACCGCGCGATTGAAACAGACAGCGGATGTGCTCGCTGAAGTCGATGTGCTCGCCGCGCTGGCAACGCTCGCCGTCAAACAGGGCTACTGCCGTCCGGAACTCACCGAAGAATCGCTGCTCGACATCCGCGAAGGCCGCCATCCGGTGCTCGACAAACTAATGCCCTCGGGATCATTCGTGCCGAATGATGTGCGGTTAGGCCGTAGCACAGTTGGCTCGCCTGTGTCTTCCGGCCAGCAAACCATCACAGGCGATCCGCCTGTGCTACGTGCGGGCCGCGTGCAACTCATCACCGGCCCGAACATGGCCGGCAAGAGCACCTACATCCGGCAGGCCGCGTTGCTCACGATCATGGCTCAGATGGGATCGTTCATCCCCGCCAGCGAGGCTCGTATCGGCATCGCCGATCGTATCTTCGCCCGCGTCGGTGCGAGCGACGAATTGTCGAAGGGCCAAAGTACGTTCATGGTCGAGATGACCGAGACCGCGCGCATCCTGAACTCCGCCAGCGAACGCAGCCTGGTGATTCTCGACGAGATCGGCCGTGGGACCAGCACGTATGACGGCATCTCATTGGCCTGGGCCGTCACCGAATTTCTGCACGACCAGATCCGCTGCCGCACGCTGTTCGCCACGCACTATCACGAGCTGACTGAGTTGACCAAAACATTGCCGCACACCAGCAACTGGAACGTCGCCATCCGCGAGCAAGGGGACGACATCATCTTCCTGCACAAAATCGTGGAAGGCCCGGCCGACAAGAGCTACGGAATTCACGTCGCCAAGATCGCCGGCCTCCCGCGTGAAGTCGTCGAACGTGCCACCGTCATTCTGGCGCAATTGGAATCCGATCACATTGACGAGTCGGGACGGGTAAAGATCCCCGAACGCAAATCCAAATCTCGCGACCGCCAACTCGCACTGTTTGTTGAGCCGGATCATCCCGTCATTAAACAACTCAAGTCGCTCGACCTGGATCAACTCACGCCCCTCGCCGCGTTGCAAATGCTCAGCGACTTCCGGCGAGACGTGGCCAAGTAGTGTCGGAATGTTCGATCGCTCGGTGTGTGTACTCCTACTGCGCCCTGTTTGACTCTTGCTGGAATGCCAGCTATAGATCATCCCACAAGTTGGAATATGTCATTCCACAGTTTCATTCAGAGGAGTTTCTCGTGGCGAAAAGAGCAAGTGGTGGAGTCAATAAGGCAGCGATCATTCGCGAAGCGCTCGGCAAAGGGATTGAATCCCCGGCGGCGATTTCGGCTTACGCGAAGCAAAGCAAGGGACTGACTCTCGATCCAAAGTATGTCAGCGTGATCAAGTCGAATCTGCGTGCGAAGGCGGGCAAAACCCGTGGCGGCCGCGGCGGCTCAGGCCGGGATTCTCAGAAAGAAGCGATGCTCTTTGCTCTGAAGAACGGGACGATCGACAAAGCCAAGAAGGCGTTGGAAGGGGTGCGAAACGATCCCGCCATGTCGTTCGCGATCAACATGGGCGGAGTCGATCAGGCCATTGCCGCCTTGACCGACTTAGCCTCACATGTCGGCTAATAAGCCTGACTAAAACGATGCCACAACACTCGCCGCTCGCGGTTTCGGAAGAACGAAACCGCGAGCGGCTTCATTTCACAGCGGATGAATTACGACATGATCGGCAGAGACAAGCCGACCGATTGTCGCTCGTGCGTGACAATGCCGCCGAGCAATGTCGTGGCGGTGCAGCCCTGGACCGCCACTTCCACAAGACTGCCAGCCAGCCGCGGATTGCCGTCGAAGACCACGATCCGGTCGCAGCGTGTGCGTCCCACCAATTGCGTCGGCCCGCTCGCAGCATCCTCATGAGAATGTTGCGGCACGAACGAATCGTCCGCCGCTTGAGCCTTCTTGGCCGACTTGCTGATCCCTTCGACAAGCACCTCGAACGTCGAGCCAATCAGGTCGGCGTTGTCCTCTTCGCTGATTTGGTTTTGCAGGTCGAGCATTTCGTTGTTGCGATGGCGTTTCACATCTTCGGGGACGTCGTCTTCCCACAAATCGTGAGCCTTCGTGCCAGGACGCGGGCTGTATTTGAAGATGAACGAGTTCTTGAAGCGGCACTCGCGAATCAGATCGAGACTCAACTGATACGACGCTTCCGATTCGCCGCACATCCCCACGATAAAGTCGCTCGACACGGCGCAGGTCGGCAATGTTTGTCGAATGCGTGAAAACATTTCGCGGTATTGATCGACGGTGTAGCCGCGCTTCATCCGTTTGAGCATTTCGTCACAGCCCGACTGTGCCGGCACATGCAAGTATTGAGCGACTTTCGGCAGATCGCGCACGGCTTGCAGCAGATCGTCGGTCATGTCACGCGGGTAGTTGGTGACGAACTTGATCCGCAGGATGCCTTCGGTGTCGTGAATCAGTTCGAGCAAGTCCGAAAGTCGGAAGAGTTTGCCGTCTTGCGTGTGCTTGTAACTGTTGACCGTTTGGCCCAGCAGCGTGACCTCTTTGACCCCTTGCTGAGCGAGCAACCGGACTTCGTGAGCAATCTCGCGAGGCGGGCGGCTCTGCTCCGGCCCGCGAGTCATCGGCACAACGCAGTACGTGCAGAACTTGTCGCAGCCAATCATGATTCGGACGAACGCCTGAAACGGCGTTGGCCGCATTTCGGGATCGCGAGCGGGGTCGTAGCTCTCAAAGCTGCTGGCCACTTCGTCGCGTGAGCCTTCTTTGCGATCGAGACTGACAGCGATGCGTCGGCCTCGGTCGGAGCGGGCTTCATCGACCAGTCGCGGAATCTCTCGGAGCTGACCAGTGCCGACCACCAGATCAACATGCGGGGCGCGATTGAAGATCAGCTCTTGATCCTTCTGGGCCATGCAGCCCATGACGCCGATGACCTGGTTGGGGCGTGCTCGCTTGCTGAATTTCAAACGGCCAAGCTGGCTGTAAATCTTGTGCTCGGCGTGATCGCGCACGCTGCACGTATTGAACAGGATCGTGTCCGCCTCTTTGACGTCGCTGGTCAGCGAGTAACCCTGCTGGCGCAGCGCGGCGACAACCAACTCGCTGTCGAGCATATTCATCTGACAGCCGACGGTCTCGATGTAGAGCTTGCCGTTATGTTCGGGTGTGGTCATTGCGGAGTGATATCAGAATCGGAGTTTGTCAGCGACTGAACTCGGAAGTCACTCAATCTGCCCAATTCTCAACTTTGAGTCCGGGAACGCGATTGAAGTCCGCCAAGTTGCGTGTCACCACAGTCGCGTCATACATCAACGCAATCGCCGCGATCCGCAGATCATTGGCCCGGACCCCCAATTTCAACAGCCGAAGACTTTCAAACCGGTCGATCGCGGCCTCGGTAAACGACAGCAACCGAAACTGATTTAATTCCACGACTGTCTCGATCAAATTGTCGTAGGCACGGGCCAATTGTTCGCGGCTCCTTTGCTTGCGGAGCAAGGTGTACCAGCCGGTCAACTGCTCATCGACAGTGATCGCCGTGGTCGCCAAAGTGTTGAGCGACTGTTGCAGCATTCGATGCACGACCACCGGGTGTCCGCGCTGATAAAGCGACAAGGAGTCCGTATCCAGAACATACAGGGTCATGGCAATCCGGCTTCCACGTCACATCGCCGACGGTATTCCTCAATGGCCTCCTGCCACTCATCGAACAGCGGATCATCCTTGAGGCTGCCCGCGAAGCGAGCCAGCGGATGCTCGGCTGCTGGAGGCGATTCCACCCGCACAATCACCGCATCGGCGGGCAAGACTGACGAGAATCGTTCGCGCCACAATCGCAATGATTCCTCAGCCGAAGCTCCCTCAACGGCGAACGACTGGATCGACGCACTTTTCGCGCGAAAGCGATTGCCAGGAAGTGACTCGATGACAACGGGGATCTGCATGACGGGCCTCTCGATTTATTCGACGTATCAACCGTCTGCGTCGTGAAGGCACCGTAAGCTCGTCATTCGGGTGGAGCAAGTCTTTCTGCTAATCCCGGACGCGTTCGATGTATTCGCCGGTGACGGCGTCGATGCGGACTTTTTCACCGGCGGCGACGAAGGCGGGGACTTGGATTTCGGCACCGGTTTCGACGGTTGCGGCCTTGGTCACGTTGGAGGACGTGTTGCCGCGGACGGCTGGCTCGGTGTAGGTGATTTCGAGCGTGACATGCTGCGGCGGCGTGAACGAGATCAGGCGGTCGTTCCAATACATCAGTTGGCAGAGGCTGCCTTCCTTGATGAATCGCAGAGACTCGGCACAGGTTTCCAACGGCAGCGAGTGTTGCTCGAAGGTTTCGTTGTCCATGAAGACGTAGCCGTTGGCGTCGCGATACGAATAGACGCCGTCGCACTTGCGCACGTCGGCTCCTTCGAGGCCGTCACCGCTCTTGTAGGTCTTGTCGAGGTACGTCCCCTTGAGCAGGTTCCTGAGCCGCGTGCGGTAGAGGGCTTGGCCTTTGCCCGGCTTGACGAATTCGAGGCCGACCATGTCGCAGGGCTCGCCATCGACGAGGACTTTGATTCCCTTCTTGAAGTCACTGGTGCTGATGTTGGCCATTGGTCTTTCTCGGAGAAGCGGATAGTGTTTGACGCAGTCGCTCGGCTCTCTGAGTCGAGCATTTTTTCGGGGATCTCGACTCAGAGAGTCGAGCTACGAAGCCCCGCAAAGGGGCGGGTTTATAGCGGGGTCGCGAGGTTGGTGTCGAGCATGGTTTCGGGAAATGTCAGCCTCGTGGAGCCCCCATTGATCGAGCCTTTAGACGTAGTCTCGGCACCGATGCGAGATGACTGGCGACGCTCGCTGGCCGAAGCGATTCGCGACCCTGGTGAGTTGCTTTTGAGGTTGGGAATAACAGCCATCAGCCATCAGCCATCGGCCATCAGCCGGCAATTCCCATTGCTGGTCCCCGACAGTTTTTTGCGTCGTATGCAGCCGGGCGACATCAACGATCCGCTCTTGCGACAAGTGTTGCCGCTCGCGGAAGAGGATGAAGCCGTTCCTGGTTTCTCACTCGATGCGCTGGAGGAAGCGACGTTTCGCAAGGCACCCGGCTTGTTACACAAGTACTCTGGCCGAGCGTTGCTCGTGTTGACCGGCGCTTGTGCCGTCCATTGCCGCTACTGCTTTCGCCGGCATTATCCGTACTCGCAGGAGCCGAAGCGGCTCGATGATTGGGAGCCGGCCTTTGCGGCTCTCGAACAGGATGAATCGATCCACGAGGTGCTGCTCAGCGGCGGCGATCCGTTGATGCTGACCGACGAACGCTTGGCTGTCGTCGTGCGACGACTCGAACAAATCAAACATCTGCGTCGGCTGAGATGGCATACTCGGTTGCCGATCGTGCTGCCGAATCGAATCACCTGGGAGTGGCTCGACCTTCTGACGTCGTCGCGGCTGACACCGGTCGTTGTCGTCCATGCGAATCATCCTCGCGAATTGGTCGGTGACTGCGCGGCGGCTTTGCGACGACTGACACAAACGGGAGTGCTGACGCTCAATCAAGCGGTGCTGCTGCGGGGGATCAACGACTCCGCCGATGTGCTCGTGGAATTGAGCGAGCGACTGATTGAACTGGGAATTCGGCCCTATTATTTGCATCAACTCGACCGCGTTGCCGGCACGGCTCATTTTGAGGTCTCCGCGGAGATCGGACGTCGTCTGATGGTGGAGTTGCGGCAACGACTGCCGGGCTACGCGGTTCCTCAATACGTCCAGGAAGTGCCGGGAGCGGCCTTCAAAGTTCCTCTGGCCTGATCGTAGCGACCCCTTCCCGGTTCATTTCTCACAACTGTCCGCTGGCGAACCGTCGCGATATCTTCATTCGAGAACTTGCCGACCCCGCCGAGAACACCGCCATGATTCCAACCGTCTCATCTGCTGGTTTCCCATCCGTCCGTCTGCGACGCCTGCGAGCGAATTCGCGTCTGCGCGATTTGGTGCGTGAGACGGAACTCAATCCGCGCGACTTTATCTTGCCGTTGTTCGTGCGGCACGGACAGAACCAGCGTGTGCCGATCAAGTCGATGCCGGGCCACGATCAAATGACGGTCGATCATCTGCCGCGCGAGATCGACGAGATCGCATCGCTGGGCATTCCGGCGGTGATCTTGTTCGGCATCCCAGAACACAAGGACGCGGTGGGGAGCGACGCCTACGATCCCGACGGGGTCATTCAGCAAGCGGTGCGAGCGATCAAGGGGACTCGATCAGACGTGCTGGTCATCACCGACGTTTGCTTCTGCGAGTTCACTGATCACGGCCACTGCGGCATCGTCAACGACAAGCACGGGCACACCGACGTCGATAACGATGCGACGCTCGACATCCTCGTCAAAGAGGCGGTCGCGCAATGCCAGGCGGGAGCGGACCTGATCGCCCCCAGCGGCATGATGGACGGCATGATTGCCGCGCTGCGGAACGGACTCGATGCCGCCAAATTTGAAAACATTCCGATCATGAGTTACGCGGCGAAATACGCCTCGGCGTTTTACGGCCCGTTCCGCGATGCGGCCGAAAGCGCTCCGCAGTTCGGTGATCGGCGCAGCTATCAGATGGACCCGGCCAACGCCGCCGAAGCTCTGCGCGAGGTCGCGCTCGATGTTGCCGAGGGAGCCGACATCCTGATGGTCAAGCCGGCGCTCAGCTACCTCGACGTGATCCGCCGAGTGAAGCAAGCGCACCCGGAGATCCCGCTGGCGGCGTACAACGTCAGCGGCGAGTTCTCGATGGTCAAAGCCGCCGCCGCGAACGGTTGGATCGACGAGCAACGCACCGCGCTAGAAATCCTCACTTCGATTAAACGAGCCGGTGCGGACATGATCCTGACGTACTTTGCCAAAGAGGCCGCTCGTTGGCTGGCGTGAGCGTCCGCTCGTCCTCAATCAAGCTCGGTGGGGTTTGGGCCAATGTCTCTCGCGTGCGGTCGACATCGCCGCGTTCGCTACAGCAGATCCAACTTCTTCAGCAGGTCATTGGAGAGCACGAAGTTCTCATTGATGATGTCGGTGGGCAGGCTAAAGATCGAATCGTTGCCTTGGCCGCCGGCCAGAGTGTTGATGCCGCCGTTGCCATTGATGGTGTCGTCGCCATCGTCGCCGAGCACGATGTCGCTGCCGCCGCCACCCGCGAGGCTGTCATTTCCGTCGCCGCCGGTGAGCGTGTCGTTGCCCGCCGCGCCATTCACGATGTCGTTGCCATCGGCTCCGGCCAGCAGATCGTTGCCGTCGCCGCCGGTGATGGCGTCATTGCCGTCGCCACCGTTGACCGTGTCGTTCCCCGATCCGGCGTCGATCAAATCGTGGCCGTGGTTGCCGCGAATCGTATCGGCTCCGGCATCGCCCAGGATCGTGTCGTCGTTGCGTCCGCCGTCGAGCGTGTCATCGCCGTTGCCACCTGTGAGATAGTCCTTACCGTCACCGGCATCGAGCGAGTCGTTGCCGTCGCCTCCCAGCAGTGTATCGCGTCCGGCGGCTCCTTCGATTGAGTCGGCACCGGCTTGACCGTTGAGGGAATCGTTATCGAGTCCGCCCCGGAGCGTGTCGTTGCCGTCACCGCCGACGAGCGTGTCGTTCCCATCGTTGCCGGTCAGCGAGTCGTCGCCGCTGCCGCCGTTGAGCGCATCGTTGTCCGCACCGCCGATGAGCGTGTCGTGGCCGCTTCCGCCGAGCAGTGTGTCTTTGCCCGCTCCGCCGTCGAGCGTGTCGTCGTTCACGCTGCCGATGATTCGGTCGTTCCCGGCATCGCCGTTGAGCCGTAGCCGCACGTCGCCCAGCACGCCGGTGCTCGCGTCGAGAATGTCGTTGCCGTCGCCGCCGTTGATGGTCAGCACGGTCAGCGAAACGCCAGCGAGGTTGCCCACCGTGGCCACGTCATCGCCGTTACCCAGGTCAATCGTGATCACACGAATGTCTGCGTTGACGGTCAGCACGTTGCCGCCGGAGATGACTTGAAT
>CAMDDX010000212.1 GCA_945893075.1 Planctomyces sp. SH-PL62
TTGAAACGCTCCGGTGCCCGCTGGAATCTCCGCAACGCCGAATCCGTCTCCGCCCTGACCAACCTCCGCGATAGCAATCAATGGCAACTCTATTGGTCAACTTGCGACACCACTAAAACTTAACACCGCCAAAATCTCTGGGCACACCCAGAGCACCCTTGCCCGTCAGCACAACGCCCACCGTCCGAAACAGGATTTTCAGATCGTTCCCCAAGCAGCAATTTTGCAAATAGAGGAGGTCGAGGGCGACCTTCCGGCGGAACCCGGCGATGTCGTTGTCGTAGCCGTTGAGCACCTGAGCCAGTCCCGTCAGTCCCGGTTTGATTCCCAGCCGCAACAGATAATTGGGGACTTCCTCCGAGAGATGTTCGATGAATTCCGGCCGCTCCGGCCGCGGTCCGACCAGCGACATTTCGCCCCGCAGCACATTCCAAAGCTGCGGCAGTTCGTCGAGTCGCGTCTTGCGGAGGAACCGGCCGATTGGGGTGACTCGCGGGTCGCCCTTGGTGGCGAATTGGGCTCCGTTCTTTTCGGCGTCGATACGCATCGTCCGGAACTTGTAGAGCACGAACGGCTTGCCATAGCAGGTCGACTGTCGGCGATCATTCGACTCCTGACGACGATTCTCACTCGTGGCCGCCGCGTCGGCTCGTCGGTCTCGCGATGTGCGGAGATTCAAGCCGGTCCGAATCTGCCGAAACAGCATCGGGCCGGGCGACGTCAGCCTCACCGCCAGCGCGACCAGCAGCATTACGGGCGTGAGCAGCACCAACATGACCACAGCGCAGAACACATCCATCACCCGCTTCGCTTGCTGAGTCCACAGGTCGATGCTGCGAAGATTCGTTTGCGGACGTTCCAATTCCAGCCGAGTCAGCCAATCCGCCGGCGGCAGCTCTGCCGAGTTCGCGTAGTCAGCGACAATCGCGGCGAGATCAGAGTCCGTGGCGAGTGCGACTTCCGACGTGAGATCTGGTGCGGACATGGGGTGCTGTTCGTCTCAGAGGAGAGCGGTTCCACGCAGTGCGAAAACCATACACGCTGCACCAGCCTCGTCGAGCAAGCATCCTCGCCGACTCGCACGGATCGTTCAGACCGAGGCCGTTCGTGTGCAAAGTTCCGACGCCTCTTGTAGAACCAATCGCACCAATCAAACCGACATGTTGCCGATCGGCAACACAACCCCACCGAGGCAAGCTTGGTATCGACACAACTTACTGATCGAGACACAGATCGATGTCCTGCTTGTGGAGGAGTCGCCTTTTCCCGATTCGCTGCCTCTCTTCATTCGCTGTCGAAACCAGTCCTTAGAACTGAACTGTGGCCGTGAATGCGGAACCGACGACAAGTCATTGACAGCGAATTGAGAGAGGCAGCGAATCGGGCAGGGGACGATGTTTTTGCTGAAAGAGCGTCCCATCGGCTGCAGTTCGAAGTTATGTAGAGACCAATGAGGCAAGCTCGGTGGGGGCAGTACATATCATGGAGCCACACATGTCAGCCGACGACGATCTCGATTTCCGCCCGAAAATGCCGCGCGACTCATCGCCGCGCATCGGTTGCATCGGGGCCGGCTTCATCATGGCCGATTGCCATTTGGTTGCGTACCGCCAAGCCGGTTTCAATCCGGTCGCGATTTGTTCCGGCTCGCGCAGCCGCGCCGAAGAGGTCGCGAAGCGGCACGGTCTCGCAACGGTGCATGACAATTATCAAGCGTTGCTCGCCGACAAGAGCATCGAGGTCATCGACATCGCCGTACCGCCCGATGTGCAGATCGACGTCGTGCGTGAAGCGGTGAAGCATGCCGATCACATTCGCGGCATCCTCGCGCAGAAGCCGCTGGGGATGAACTTCGCCGAGGCCCGCGAGATCGTGCGGTTGTGCCGCGAGGCAGGCATCACGCTCGCCGTGAATCAAAACATGCGCTACGACCAATCGGTCCGAGCGGCGAAGCGATTGCTCGAACGCAGCGACTTGGGCGAGCCGGTCTTCGCGTCGATCGACATGCGGGCGATCCCGCATTGGATGCCGTGGCAGCAGCGGCTCGGCTGGGTCACGCTGCGGATCATGAGCATTCATCATCTTGACACATTCCGCTTCTGGTTCGGCGATCCAGAGCGAGTCTTCGCCAGCGTCCGCACCGATCCGCGCACATCGAAGAAGTTCGAGCACACTGATGGCATCTGCCTCTACATCCTCGAATACGCGAACGGCTTCCGAGCCTCCTCCTGGGACGATGTCTGGACCGGCCCGGCTCTCGAAGGAGCCGCTTCCGACATCGGCATCCGCTGGCGCATTGAAGGCACGACCGGCCTCGCTCGCGGAACCATCGGCTGGCCGAGCTATCCGCAGCGCACGCCCAGCACGCTCGACTACACAACCACGTCCTCCGCCGGCCAATGGCATCAACCGCGTTGGGACGAAGTCTGGTTCCCCGATGCGTTCGTCGGCCCGATGGCTCAACTGTTGTGTGCTCTCGAAGACGGGGCACCGCCGGAAATCAGCGGCGACGATAACCTCAAAACGATGGCGCTGGTCGAAGCGTGTTATCGCTCGGCCGCCGAACACCGAGCCGTCGCTATTTCTGAACTGATGGAGTAGTTCAAGTTGGAAGAGTTGTTGAATTCGATTGCGAGTTGCTAACCATGCGCCAGCAATAGTCCCGCCCACCCCACAACCAGGAAGACCAATTTGAACGCGACCCATCCGGGTTTGCGCGGTGCTGCGGCGAAAGTGTGCCACACATAAGCAGCGACGCCCGCGTAAAAGACCATCACCATGATGTAGTTGTAGAGCAACGCATCTCGCTCCCCTGGTACTGGTACTACTGGTGCCCCTCCCATTGCATCTGAGAGGTTCAACGCTCGATGCACGGCGAGCATTACGAGAAACGGAACCAACCAAGCAAACGTCATCCCGTGTGACTTGAACCAGTGATAGTCGGTCAGTGGTTTCATTGCCTTCACACCAGTTTCGTGATCGGCTTGCCTTTGTTGCCGATCGTGAAGGGGCGGCCGTCTGGCGAATGGATTTCTTTGTCGTGCGGAATGCCCATCGCCACGGCGATGGTGGCGTTGAAATCTTCCGGAGTGACTCCGTCGGAATCGACGCGGTAGGCGTCAGCATCGCTCGCGCCCCAGACCTGGCCTCCCTTGATCGGGCCGCCGGCCAGCACGCATGAGAACGCGGCCGGGTGATGATCGCGGCCGCTGTTCTGGTTGATCTCTGGACGACGGCCGAACTCGGTGCCGATCACGACCAGCGTGTCTTTCAGCAGGCCCTTGCTGCTGAGGTCCGCGATCAGATGCGCGGCCGCTTTGTCGAGTTCGCTGCCGACGGTCCCCATCTTCGTCCACAGATCGACGTGATGGTCCCAACTGCCGAGCGAGACTTCGATGTACCGCACGCCATGCTCCACCAACCGCCGAGCCAGCAAGCAACCCTTGCCGAAGCGTGTGTCGCCATACGCCTTCTTCGCGTCGTCCGATTCTTTGCTGATGTCGAACGCCTTCAGGTCTTCGCTGCGCAGCAGGTGAATCGCGTCCTTGTAGAGATCGTCATAGCCGTTGACCTTGCGATTCTTCCCGGCCAGTTTGCGGAAGTCGCTGTCAAAGGCGTGCGACAGGTCCATCCGTTTGTCGAACGCGGCATCGTTGAGATACGCCGGCGACTTGATGTTTTGCAGGCCCAGCGACGGATCGCCGACCGGCACCGGAGCGAACTCGGCTCCGAGATATCCCGGCCCGATACCGCCGCCGACTTGCACGGCGACCGGCAGTTCCTTGTGAATGCGGCCGAGCATCTTGTGGACCCACGAGCCCAGTCCCGGATGCCGCGTGGTCGCGATCGGCTTGTAGCTGGTGCTCATCAGGTAGCGCGCCGGTTCGTGGGCGGCGGTGGTCGTGTTCATCGAACGGATGACCGCCAGCTTGTCGGCGATCTTGGCGAGTTCCGGCAGCTTGTCACCGAATTGGACGCCGGAGATCTTCGTCTGGATCGGCTTCGTGTCCCCCTGCACCTTGCTCTTCGGTTTTGGATCGAACGTGTCGAGTTGCGACATCGCCCCTTGCATGTAGAGGTAAATGAGATGCTTGGCTTTGCCGTTGCTCGATGACGCCGACTTCGCAGCCCCCTTCTTCTCGTCCTTCTTATCAGCCGCTGCGAGTGCCGCCGCGAAGCCAGCCGGCAGGACGGTGACGCCGAGGCAATACTTCGCCATGTCGGTCATCAACTGTCGGCGAGAGAGATCATCAAGTCGGGATGGATCGAACTGAAACATGTTTGGTCCTTTTCTCAAGCGCCGTACCGCGACCGTTAGGGAGCGGCCTCGGCGTGCGCGACGGGCCGCTCCCTAACGGTCGCGGTACGGTTGGTTATTGAACGAATAAAAACTCGCGTGTGTTGAGCAGCGCCCAAATCACGTTGCCGATACCGGCGGGGCCGGCGGCTTTGATTTCTTTCTGAGCCACCGCTCGTTCGGCGGCGGTGGGATGTCGGTTGAGCACGAGAACGAAAATCTTGTTGATCTGCCCCTCGACTGTCGTTGCCAGCATGACTTCGTTGTAGATCACCGAACCTTGCTCCAGCATCATGTGCGTGACCGGGCCGTTGAACATCGTCAGCAGTTGCGGGACGGTGCCGTCGGTGTGGCTGTCGGCGATGGTCTGCCGATCGCTCTGGCCGAACTGTCTCAGGAAGTGACCTTCCGGCAACGGCTGCGGCAGCTCGGACGCACGGACCAACTCTTGGCCTTTGTAGAGCCGTTTGTTTTTCTCTTTGTTCTCTTCCTTGCGAACCTCCGCGAGGTGCTCGACTTTCTTGAGCAGTTCGGCGGCGGTCGTCTTGTCCGTCAACGAGACGGTCGCGACGTACTCGTCGTCGTCCGGTCGCACGACCATTTCCGGGTTCGGCATCGTCAGCGTCAGCAGCGAATCCCACACCTGCTCGGCGGTCATGCGGCGGAGCAGCGGGCCGGGGAACAGATACGGCTTCTCCGGGTCGAGTTCGCCGTAGGTGGCCGCGCGCTGGTACGTCTTCGAGTAGTAGATGATCCGCTGGAATTCCTTGAGATCGAACTTCAGCCGCTTCAATTCGCTGGCAAGGAACTCCATCAGTTCCGGGTTCGTCGCCTTGGTTTCGTCTTTCATGTCATCGGCCGGTTCGATCAGTCCGATCCCCATCGCCTTCTGCCAGAGCCGATTCGCCATCGTCAGTTGAAAGCGTGGGTTGTCACCCGTTGCGACCCAATCGGCGAAGACCTTGCGGCGTTCCGAGTTGTTAATCTTCGTCGGGGCCGTGCCCCACAGCACGGACGGGATCGCGAGCTGTTCCGGCTTCGCATTGCTGTATTGATAGTCGTGCGGGAATTTCAGTTGTTTCTTGTCGTTGCTCGAAACACCGTTCCGATTCAACCGCATCAACTGCTTCGCTTGCCGAGCCTCATTGGACTCTTTGCCATCCTTGCTTGAAGCCTTGTCGATGTCTTTATTGTTGATGTTGATCTTGGTCGTCGGCCGGTACTCGATGCCGGCCGTGAACGCCGCCAGCGAATAGAACTCCTTCTGAGTCCACTTGTCGAACGGATGGTCGTGGCACTGAGCACAACCGATGCGCGTGCCGAGAAAAATCCGCACCGCATTGTTGAGATTGTCCAACGGCATCCCTGGATCGCGAAGCACGAAGCCGGCAGCCGGTTCGTCCCACACGCGGCCCTCGGCCGTGAGCATGTCATGCACCATCGAGTCCCACGGTTCGTTGTCTTGGAGACATTCCTTGACCCAGTCCGAGTACGGCCGCAGGTAATTATTGTTGTCCGACTTATCGACCAGCCGCAGGATGTCCGCCATCCAGTTATACATCTGGCTGGCGTAGCCGGGCCGGCTGAGCAAGGTGTCGATCAGGACGATCCGACTGCTCTCCGCCTTGTTGGCCAGGTACATCTCGGTCTGCTTGAAGTTGGGAATCGTGCCGGAGATGTCGAGATACGCTCGGCGGACGAAATGTTCCGGCGACGACATCTCGTTGGGCTTCTGTCCCGCCTTCTTCAAGCCCGCATCGACGAGCGCGTCGATCTTCGCCGCCGACCGCAGCGCCGCGTCGCGCAACTCCGGCTTGACGGGCTCGATCTCAACCTTGGTCTTCTCGGCCCCGGTCGGCAAATTGGACTTTGGAGCCGCCTTCTTTTGTCCGCGCTTCATGCTGGCCTTGGTCTTACCGCGCGACTGAGAATTCTGCGCGGCCGCGGACTGATCCAGTCGAACGTCGAACATCCCGACGGCGACCGCGACCACGGCAGCCGTCAATAACGTGAGCTTGCGATTCATGATTCTTTCTCCAGAACCGATTCGATTGTCGGCTCGATGCGTGCCGAGCATCATGCCGCCCGCCGCTCGCCAAAACAATTCCGAGCCATCGAATTGGCAGGCTCGTGAGGGGTATCCTGTCCGGCCCCCACGTTCCAAGTTTTCCACCGAAAGCGAAAGCCGTCACACAGGAGCTAACGATGTTGTCACGCAGCGATTTATTGGGTGTCGGTCGTGCCGTTCTTGCCACCAGCCTGTTGATCCTCGGCCATGCCACGCGGGCCCAGGCCGCCGACAAACCCAAGCTCAACGTCCTGTTCGTCATGGCCGATGACCTGCGGCCGGAACTCGCCACCTTCGGCTCGCCCGCCATCACACCGAATTTCGACCGGCTGGCGAAGCGGAGCGTGCAGTTCGATCGCGCCTATTGCCAGCAAGCTCTGTGCAACCCGTCACGGTCGTCGATGCTGACCGGCCGCCGGCCTGACACGCTCAAGCTGTGGCACAACGGTCTGCACTTCCGCGAAAAGAATCCCGATGTCACGACCCTGCCGCTGTGGTTCAAAGAGCACGGTTACACGACGCGCTGCGTCGGCAAGATTTTTCATAATTGGCATACGCAGGAGAAAGGGGACGCTCGCTCGTGGAGCGCACCTGAGTTCCTGCACTACGCCAATCACGGTGACGACGCGGCGCAAGTCACCGGCGAACTGCCGCCCAACCTCGCGTCCCCCGCGCCGCGAAAGTACACGAACGTGCCGCTCTACGAATGCCGTGACGTTCCTGACGAAGCCTACTTCGACGGTCGCGTTGCGAATGAAGCCGTTCGCGTGATGCGCGAAGTGCGCGAGCAACCGTTCTTTCTCGCCGTCGGCTTCTGGAAGCCGCACGCGCCTTTCAATGCGCCGAAGAAGTATTGGGATCTGTATGACCGATCCAAACTGCCGGCACTCAATCCCGCGCGTCCGACCGGAGCGCCAGACATCGCGTTCCAAGACGGTCGCGAACTGCGCGGCATCCCACCGAATCAAGTCACGTTCACCGACGCGCAAGTCTCCGAGATTCGACACGGATACTTCGCGAACATCAGTTATCTCGACGCGCAGTTCGGCAAGGTGCTCGATGAACTGGATCGCCTGAAGCTGACCGACCGCACGGTCATCGTCTTTGCCGGCGATCACGGCTATCACCTCGGCGAGCACACCCAATGGGCGAAGACCTCCAACTTTGAATACGACGCCCGCGTGCCGCTGTTTCTCGCAACGCCGAAGTCCGCGAACGCCGGCCAACGCACGTCATCGCTCGTTGAACTGCTCGACCTCTTTCCGACGCTCGCCGAGCTATGCGGCTTGCCTCGCCCAGATGGCCTCGAAGGGACCAGCTTGGTTCCCGTGCTCAACGACGTGTCGAAATCGGTGAAGCCCGCGGCATTCACGCAACATCCGCGACCGCCGTACTTCGACCGCGAACCCAGCGGCGAACCGACCGCGATGGGGGTCAGCGTCCGCACCGCTCGCGTCCGCTACACCGAATGGCGGGACTGGAAGGCAAAGGACAAAATCCGCGCCCGCGAACTCTACGACGCTCAGCAAGACCCGGCCGAACTCCGCAATGTCGTCGATGTTCCCGCGTTGTCCGCGGCGCAACGCGAGGCCGAGAAATTGTTGCGCGAACAGTTTCCGTAGGGCGCTCGACGCACTTTGTAAGTGGTGCCGAACAGGCGCAAGAGGCGTGCAAGGAGCGTCGTGCGTCCGAACCAAGCTCGCGGGTGCTAGCCTGGATTATTCATGGCTCCACACTAACCCGACGCGCAAGCGAGGCGATCGCGACGGGATGGCCTCGCTTGCGCGTCGGGTTAGTGTGCGGCAGTCTGTTTCCTCTCACGGGAGGCCATGAATCATTTCGGCTAGCGATGTTGCCAAAAAGCAACATGACGGACTCGGCCTGAACCTTGTCTTGCCAGTTGAGAAAAACCGGCGTGCGGACGCTCTTCCGCGCGACCCGGTCTCGAATTGTGTGCCACGTTACGAAGCTCGCACATCCGTTCGCGAGTGAGGCCGCATGATTCGAGCACTGACGATTGACGACGTTCCCCAGATTCCGCGCTTGCTGGCCTCCGACCAAGGCGAGCACGCGGAACCGTCGCCACACTTGCGCGCGGTCATCGAGAACTTGCTGCCGGGACTGTTCGTGAAGACGCCGCACGCGGACCCGGAACTGCCAGGGCTGGTCAGTGTCGGCGACGACGGCCGGCTGACTGGCATGATTGGACGGATCACGCGCCGCATGGAATTTCGCGGCCGACCGATCCGCGCGGCGGTGGCGTGCGAACTGTTTGTCGATCCCGCGCAGCGCTCGCAGATGCTGGGGGTGAAGCTGCTCAAGAAGCTGATGGCCGGGCCACAGGATTTGTTGTTCTCGGACATCGCCAACGAGACGTCTCGCAAAATTTGGACAGGCTTGGGCGGCTCGGTCGCGGCGTGGTACGGACTGACGTGGGTCAAAGTGTTGCGCCCCGCGCAGTTCGCGCTGTCGCTGCTGCGCGAGCGGCGATTCGGCAAGTTGACTGGCTGGGGCCAGCCGTTGGCTGCGCTCACAGACAAAGTGTTCCGCCGAGCTTCACGCAGCCTCACGCAACTCGCACCGACGCCCAACGTCGCATCCGAGCCGCTGATGCCGGAGCGATTCTTGGAACTCTTTCCGCATTTCAGCGAGGTGGACGAACTGCGTCCCGTGTATGACCGCGAGACGCTGGATTGGATTTGGCCGCGGCTCGACTTCATGTACGCCGCCGGACCGAGTGAAGCCGTGCTGGTGAAGTCGCCGGGCGGCGAACCGCTCGGCTGGCACATTTCGCAGATGACCGATTCGCGCGTCGTGCGCGTGTCGCAGATCGTCGCGCTGCCCAACACGATGGGAACGGTGTTCGATCATCTGCTGCACCAATCCGCCGAGCGTGGCGCGGTCGCCGTCAGCGGCCGGGTCATCCCGCGCTTTCTGCAAACGTTTGCCGACCGCAACTGCATCCTTCGCCGCCGCAGCACACACACGCTCATTCATTCGCCGGATCGAGAACTACTCGACTCGTTCGCGACGGGCCAAGCGTTTCTCTCTCTGTTTGAGAGCGAAGGTCCGTTGCAGATTTGGATCAAGTCAGCGTTGGCGCTGGCGCGATTACGCTCGGAGAACGAGCACAAGTCCGTCGAAGTCCACACGGCTGAAGCGATCCGCGTGGAACACAAACAATCCCACT
Source organism: Planctomyces sp. SH-PL62 (assembly GCA_945893075.1). Lineage (GTDB taxonomy): Bacteria > Planctomycetota > Planctomycetia > Planctomycetales > Planctomycetaceae > SXKJ01. The sequence continues at coordinate 9,556 of CAMDDX010000212.1, forward strand.
TGGTCACTCACGCGGTTCGCGTGCTGGAGCAATAAGACGCACGCGAGCCGCGTGCGCCACAAGAGGAACACATCATGCCGAAACGATTGCAGGATCTCTGGTCATCTCAGGTCGCGACTCGCCCGGACGGGATCGCCGTCTGCTGGAAGGACGAGATGATTCCGTATGGAGAACTCGACCGGGTGGCGAATCAACTGGCGCATACGCTGCGTGGACACGGCTGCCAATTCGGAGACCGAGTGGCCGTGTTGATTCCGAACTCGGCGAACGCCCTGTTGGCGATTCTCGGCATCTTGAAAGCCGGCTGTGTCGCGGTGCCGATCGACGTGACGGCACCGGCCCCACAAGTCATCGAACTGCTCAATGACTGCCGGCCGGCCATGATCCTCGCGGCACGCTTCGCGCGATCGTTGCTCGACGAATTGTTCTGCAACGATTACTTGCCGTTCCGCGTTGGGACGCTCGAAGCCTTACCGATCGAGGGAGAATACTTCGCCACGGAATTCACCGGCCTGAGCATCCTGAGTGATTCGCCTGAGGCACCGGCTTGCGGGGCCACGACTCACGCTCCCGCATTGTTGTTCTGCCGCAGCGGAGAGTTGGCCAGTGGCGTCAACGACCCCGCGAGCCAGCCGGTGTTCAAGGCTCTGGTCTCTGCGCCGCACCGGCCAACCGTCGTTTCCCATGCGGAGGTTCTGGCCTTCCTCGCCGCGCGGTCAGGGTTGCGACTCACGGAATTCGATCGCGTGGCCGGTCTCCCGCTGCATTCGCCGCTGGCGGTTGCCGAAGCCTTTGCATCGCTCGCGGCTGGTGCCGAACTCCACATCGTCCCACAAGATTTGTTGGGACGGCCACGGCAACTCGCGAGATTCGCCCGCTCGCACGAACTCACCGAATGGCTCACCAACCACGGCTCGCTGTCCGAAGTGATTCAGAGTTCCGAAATCTGTGACGGAGACCTGCCATCCCTGAAGCACCTGCTGTGGTCCGGCCGGGCTCTGTCGGCGAGTCTGCTGCACCAATTGACGCAACAGTTGCCACTGACGCAGTTCGCTCGCATCGTCGCCGGCACCGATGCCAAATTTGGTGGCCAGTTCTCGGTCGTCACGAGCCTCCCGGAATTCGAACCGTTCCTGGTGGCCGAGCCGCAGCTGGCCGTCTCGCTGGTGTAGTCGCGCGATGGATTAAGAGACTGACGCCGCCCCGCTCGCCAGAATATCTCACCGATGGCCGGGCTAGTTATATTGGGCGTCTCCGCTCGAGGGTGCAAAACAGCTTTTGTCCGGGGTCCTGCCGGTGGAATTGTTGTTTGCACCCTCCGCTCGAATCCCATTCGACTCGCCAATGCACCCACGGAGGAGCACTCATGTTGCGCACCACATTGATCTGCGGCCTGGCACTCGCGGTCACATCGTTCAACCCCCTCATCTCGGACGAGCCGGCGAAGCCAACGTGGAATTACTCGCCGGAACTCTTGCGTCCGTTCTGGCAAGGGGACGTCGTCGCAGGCGAGTCGGTATTGTTCATCAAAGATGACAAGACGGGCGAGGCGCGAGCCTCGGTGCTGTTTCCCGTGCGAGACGTGGTAGCCGTTCGCAACTCCGTCGGCGATGTGACCTATGAGCACGGCAACGATTTTGTTTGGAAGCCGGAGTCGCGCGAGATCGTGCTGCCGGCCAACTCGCGCATTCCGTCACGCACGCCTCAAGAGTTGCGGCGGCCGGCGAAGTCGCAGAAGTACGAACTGACGCATCGCGACGGCAACGGCGAGATCTTCTTCGGCGGACGGCTCGAATACGCCGAGATGCAGACCTGCATCACGTATCAGCACGCGCCAGGTTTGTGGAAGTCGCCCGTGCCGAAATTCGATTCGCAGGGGTTGCCGCGTTCGGTGTTCAAGCTGCTCAACCGGCAAACGCTGTCGATCGTCACGCTGGGAGACAGCATCTCGGCAGGAGCGAATGCGTCGGCGTTGTATGACGCGGCTCCGTTTCAGCCGGCGTATCCGGAGTTGCTGCGGCGTCATCTGGAAGCGCGGTTCTTGGGAAAGGTCGAGATGAAAAATCTCGCGGTCGGCGGGACCGACACCGGCTGGGGGCTGACGCAGATCGACAAGGTGGTCGAGGGGCAGCCGAATCTGGTGATCCTCGCGTTCGGCATGAACGACTCGGCCGGACGACCGGCGAAGGACTATCAGGCCAACACGAAAAAGATGATCGCGGCGATTCGCGAGAAGCTGCCCGACTGCGAATTCATCCTCGTCGCGTCGATGCTCGGCAATCGCGATTGGATCAGGCTCAAGCACGAAGCTTTTCCGGAGTATCGCGACGCCTTGAAAGAACTCTGCGAGCCGGGCGTCGCACTCGCAGACCTGACTGCGATCTGGACCGGCTTTCTGGAACTCAAGCAGGACTGGGATCAAACCGGCAACGGCGTGAATCATCCGAACGATTTCGGACATCGCGTTTACGTGCAAGTGATCGCGAGCCTGCTCGACCCGACCGGCCAGCCGTCTGCCGAGCCTGAGCCGCCGAAGATGATCCAAGCGGGGCCACTCAAGCTGACCGAACAACGGCTGCTAGCGAACTACACCTACTCGTATGCCTGCGCGGCGTTTGATCTCGATGGCGACGGCGACCTTGACCTGACCAGTTCGGACGCCGAGCCGAACAGCAATCTGTATCTGCTGCTGAATGACGGCAAGGGGAGCTTCCAGCACTCGTTCATCCAGAAGTACGCGGGGCAAGAGGACCAGCCGATCCGACTCGAACGTCACGCGATCGGCGACATCAACCGCGATGGCCGCCCCGATGTTGTGATCGTGGACAACCTGAAGTGGGACATCCGCTGGTTCGAGAATCCCGGCAAGGAGACGATCGCTCAACCGTGGAAGCTGCATCGCGTCGCCGCGCCGAAAGAGGTGCCGGGTGCGTATGACGTCGCGCTGGCGGATCTCGATGGTGACGGCGATCTGGATGTGGCCGCCTCAAGCTGGCGGTTCGGCAATCGGTTCGACTGGTTCGAAAACGTCGGCGCTCCCGGCCACGGCGACAAATGGCTGCGGCACGAGATCGAGGGCATGATTGGCGAAACGCGCACGATCGCCGTCGCCGACTTCAACCGCGACGGCAAGCCTGACCTGCTGGGCACATCGCGCACCGGCAATCAAATCGTCTGGTTCGCAAACTCCGGCAAGCCGGCGACCGAACCTTGGAAGAAGACGATCATCGACGACAAAACGATCGCGCCGACTCACGGGCATCCCACCGACATCGACGGCGACGGCGATCTCGACGTGCTGATGGCGTTCGGCCTCGTGGCTCCCGTCGCAGCGAACTCACCCGACTCGCATCAAGTCGCGTGGTACGAAAACGTCGGCAAGCCGGGCCTCGGCACTGAATGGAAGAAACACCTCATCGCGGGCGGCTTCGCTCAAGGCTTCGAGGCGGTTGCCGGAGACCTCGACGGCGACGGCGACCAAGACGTCGTCGCGACAGCCTGGAGTCCCACCGGACAACTCGCGTGGTTCGAGAATACCGGCGATCCCAAGACCGGCTGGAAGCAGCATTCGATCAAACAGAACTGGTCGAACGCCGTCACGGTGATCCTCGCCGACCTCGACAAAGACGGCCGCCTGGACATCGTCGCCTGCGCCGAACGCGGAGCGAATGAACTCCGCTGGTGGCGAAACAATGGCGTTGCCAAATAAGCGAATCCATCACTTTGATTGCGGTGCCGGGAGCAGAGAAAAGGTGGGCAGAGAAAAGGTGTCAGGAACCGTTTGCGTCGCCTGAAATCAGTTTGGGACGTCCACGCGGGCGGATGGTGACTTCCAACCCCAGACGTTTGACGATGCGTTTGGTCCAATCGGACTGGCCGAACGGGGCACCACGATTGACGCTGCGTCGCAGTGCGGCAACCTCGGCGTCGGTCTGCGGTTGATTGACCTGCTGACGCCATTGACGCGGACACGGCACGGGCCATTCGCTGAGCACGGACTGCGCGAACTCATTTCGTTGTATCCGGTGCCAGAGACTGCTCCACATCCACTCTTCCGCCTGCTTCACCAGATTGGCTCGCAACGCGTTTCGCTCCACATACCGGCAGACCGTGAGAAAATGCTCGTCATCTTGCACGGGAAAGGACTTGAAGCGGCCTTGGTAAAGATGGCCCGTCCCGACGGTGTGATGATGCGCGTGCCATCGCTGCGTGTGAGTCAGCGTCAGCCAGCCCATAAACTTGGACAGATCGCCGTCGCGTCGCGGCCACAACACCAAATGCCAATGATTCGGCATCAGGCAATACGAGAGAACCCGCATGTCCACCCGGTCCAGAGCTTCTTTCAGGACGCGCTCGAAGGCCGCGTAGTCTTCCGGCTTCTCAAAGATCGTCGCCCGTGCATTCTCGCGATTCAAAACGTGAAACACCATCCCGCCGTCGTCCG